>NZ_LT907975.1:2185976-2516464 GCF_900217235.1 Pseudodesulfovibrio profundus
TCAAGCCGCCATTTTCCACTGTCGACGAAACCGGGTGTATAGATCAACTGCTCAAGGAACTTGGCAAGCGGTTGGATCAGCAGATTAATCTGGTTCGACTGCCTCCAGAGCGTGCCCTCATCGTTATCAACGAGGGCAAAAGCGACATGGAGTTGCCCAGAATCGCGGGTCTGGAAAAAAAGTATCCCAATCTGGTGATGGTTCCGGAAAAAGTCCTCGATTACCATTTTGTCGCGTTTTCACGAACCAAAACGAAGTATGACTCCTGGGATGATCTCAAGGGAATGCGTGTCGGCTACATCATTGGCTGGAAGATATTTGAAAAGAATGTCCCGCCGGAAGCAGATGTGACCAAGTTGCGCCAGCCTCTTCAATTGATGGAAATGCTCGAACAGGGGCGTATTGATGTGGCGCTCTACGAGCGGGCGGCAGGGCAGCATATCATTCATGAAAAGGGATTCACTACTATCGAAACCTTTTGTACTCCTCTGGCCGATAGACCCATGTATCTATATATGCACAATAAACATGCGGATATAGTCCCTGTGGTCGCTTCCCACCTGCGCGCCATGAAAGAGGACGGGACCTACTCCAAGATTTTTACCAGCCAGCAGCATTAATAATCCCTTCCCCCTCCAATGCTTTTTCATTCTCTTCCGGGTCGCGGCATGCGGCACTTGAACGCTGCCGTAGCCAAAGAAAAAGCCCGCCTGGTGTGGCGGGCTTGGTATTATGCTTCGTCTTCGCTGCCGTCGGTCTCTTCGGGCAGTTCCTGACTTGATTCCTGCAGCGGTGCTGCTGAAGGTTCGATCAGCGACTTGGGTGTTTCCTGGGGTGGCTCCATGTACCGGGCAAACACGAGGAAGCCGGTGTGTGCAACCATGCGATCGTCCGGGCGGAGCCTGTCTGCAACGGGCTTCCAGCGGCGAACGAGGATTTCGAGCACTTCCATTTCAGCGAAAGGACCGTCTTCGAGGCCGCGCAGCAGCTCGGAGACCTGATTGACTGTGGGCAGGAGGAATCCGCACATTGCCCCCGGAATAACGGCCTGGGGGATAGAATGGAGGTACTCCCACGGGGTGCGGACATCGAGGAACAGGGCGTCTGCTCCTGAGTGGAGGAAGCCATCTTCGATGTTCTGGTTGATCTGCTCCACGCGATGGGAAAGCCCGACGCGCTCGAGGTTCTTGCCGGCCAGCTTGAAAAAGTCTGCCCTGCGCTCGTAGGTGATGACCTTGCCGGTATCGCCGACGAACCACGCCAGTGCGGTTGTCAGACCACCGGAGCCGGTGCCGGATTCGATGACGGTGGAGCCGGGGCCGATGCCCAGCTTCATCATCAGGTAGCCGATTTCCTTGGGGTACATGATCTGTGTCTGGCGCTTTACGCCCTTGATCAGGTCATGCAGCGTCGGCTTAAGGATCAGGTACGGGCGACCAAGATGGGTCTTCACATGCTGGCCGAAGCCTGCTTCAGCCGCATCATCCATGAGCAGCTTGCCGTCATGGGTATGCACTTCTCCGCCTTGCTCAAGCTTGCGGAGGTATCGTTTGCCTTTTTGGCTTATGAGCAGAATAAGTTGTCCGGGTTCGATCATTTCCGGTCTCCTCTCAGGCTGGTTTCGGGACTCTCGGTGTATACGCGGAGAGCGTACACTAAACTGCCTGTTCTTGATATGTGATATGAGACCTCTGCACGGCAAATCCCACACTTTTACTCTTTAACTATTTGATTTATTATGCTATTATTTCTCCATCCAAAGGAGGAAGGCATGGCTATTCGGCAGAAAGGACCTCGGTTGGGTGATTACTTCCTGGGGCACCGCAGAACCAAGACCACATTTCTGGATGAGATCAACGAACTCATCGACTGGCAGCCCATCAACGCCTTTCTGTGCAAGAAGATCAGGCGCAAGGCCAACGCCGTGGGCAATCCCGCCTATCCGCCTCTGGCGATGTTCAAGATTCTGCTCTTGCAGCGTTGGTACAACCTGAGTGATCCGGGCGTGGAGCAGGCGCTGCTCGACCGGCTCTCCTTTGTCAGATTTACCGGTTTTTCCATCGAGGACGACGTGCCGGACGAGACCACCATATGCCGTTTCCGTAACGGTTTGATCCGCCTGAAGGTGCTGGACTCCTTGCTCGACATGCTTAACCGCCAGCTTGAAGGACAAGGGCTTCTTGTCCGTGAGGGAGCCGTGGTGGACGCCTCGGTAGTCGAGTCGCAGCGGCGGCCGCGCAAGGTTATCGACGTGATGCCTGAGGACCGTTCCGAGGACGCCGAAGAACAGGATGGGCCGGTGGACTGCCGGGTCAGCTATTCGGATGACGAGGAGGCGGCCTGGCTCCGCAAGAGAAATCGGGCCTATTACGGCTACAAGCTCCATGCCGCGACGGACAGTCGAGACGGGTTTCTGCTCTGTGGTCACATCACTCCCGCGAACCATTCGGACACGGGCGAATTCGAGCGGCTCGTGAATGGCGTCGGCCTTGATCCCGGCGCACGGGTTTATGCGGACAAGGGCTATTGCAGCGGGAAGAACCGGGACATTCTGTTTGATCGCGATTTGGAGGACGGAACCATGGACAAGACGCCTCGTGGCGGCAGGCTGACAGACTTCGAAAAGACCCGCAACCGTGACATCAGCAGCATTCGGCAAATAGTCGAGCGGGCCTTCGGCACACTCAAACGTGGCTACGCATTCTTTCGGTCCCGATACGTGGGTCGTGAGAAGGTGGAGGGAGAGTTCCACATCCTCGCCATGGCGTTCAATTTGAAAAAAGCTGTTCGACTGGCGCGAGCCTGAAGGGAGAGGTGCGTCCAAAATCCGGCATTTCGGCCAGAAATGGCAGGAAAAGGCCGGGAATGAGCCCAAGCTGGGGTGCGGTCAGAACATCAAATTGGGTGCGGAGCGCAAGGCACGGACGCGAAAAGGGGATGCGCAGAGGTCTCGATATACAAAATTATGGGATTGCCTACGGTGGGCGGCGTGTGAAGTCAAGCAAAACGGGGTGTCTCGGAAGGCAAAACCAGCATGAACAGTCGTTATTCTTCGCATCGAGAAAGGGTGGTCAACAAGTCGATTTGGTTTTGCCTGAATCACACTCTCCTTGACATGAGCGCTCATGTCCTTAATAACCTGAGAAGATTTCATGATCCGCGACAATGCGGGCAACTGGAAAGACACGATATGGCATATAAATACATTTTCGGCCCGGTAATGAGCAGCCGTTTGGGGCGCTCTCTTGGTCTCGACCTGCTCGGTGGCCGTGTCTGTTCCATGGATTGTCTGTATTGCGAGGTAGGGGCGACCAGGACCCTGACACTTGAGCGGAAACCCTATGTCCCGGCGGAGGACATCCTGGAAGAATTGGCCGCGTGGAAAAATGAAGACCTGGGAGCACCGGATATGGTGACCCTGGGCGGACTGGGCGAGCCGTGCCTCAACTCGGAGATGGCAAAAGTCATTGAAGGCGCCAGGCAGTTGTTTCCGGAAACGGACATAGCGGTTCTCACCAATTCCACACTTATGACCGATCCCGAGGTTCGGGCTGAACTGGCACAGGCAGATGTCGTGCTCCCCAGTCTCGATTCACTTGTTGACTCGGAATTCGCTTCGGTAAACCGCCCCTGCAGTAGCATCACTCCCGAGCAGGTGGCCGAAGGATTATTGCAGTTCCGTAAGGAATTCAGCGGAAAGATATTTTTGGAAATTTTGCTTGTCGATGGAGTCAATGACTCGGAGGAAAATCTCGACAGGCTGACGGTTTTTTGCAAACGGCTCGGACCGGATCGGGTGGACGTGGTGACCACGAATCGCCCGGGTACGGTCAGGGGAACCAGTCCCGTGAACGGGGCACTCCTGAGTCGTTGGCGCGCACGCCTTGAAGTCGGCAAGTATCAGACTTGCGCTTCCAAGGCAGAGGTTTTGGCGGAGATGTCTCCCGAGCGATTGACTGCTCTGGTGGAAGCATCCCTGTCTCGTCGACCTCAGACTGTTTCTCAACTGGCCGGAGCCCTGAACGTGGACTCGGAAGCGGTTCGCGAAACTGTGGAAGCCCTGCAGGAACAGGGCGACGTCATCTCCCGGGAAGACCGGGGTGAGACCTTCTACCACGGTACGGGCCATGTCATGGAGGAATAGCGCGCCATGATACGACACATTTTTTTATTGAGAGGTTATTATGACCGCAGTTGCCAACAAGAAACGTCGGCAGAAGATGTTCATCTCCGTATTGCCGGGGGAACAGGTTGAAGTTGTCATCGCCGAAGAAGGCATCGTCAACGAGTATTATGTAGAGATGGTGCACCAGGCCAAAACCAAGGGCAACATCTACAAAGGGTATATCCACAACATCGATAACGGGCTTCAGGCCGCGTTCATCAACTACGGAGCCGAACGAAACGGGTTCCTGCAGATTGACGAGGTCCATCCCGAATATTACATGGGCAGTCCGGCCACCAAAAAGGGCCAGCGCTTCCCGCTCATGCAGAAGGTGCTCAAGCCCGGCCAGGAAATCCTGGTGCAGGTGGTCAAGGAACCCACAGGCAAGAAAGGCGCCTTCCTCACCACGTATCTTTCTCTTCCGGGCCGCAGCTTCGTGTATACTGTCGGACGCTCCCAGATGGGTGTCTCCCGCAAAATCGAAAATGAAAAAGAGCGCGCACGACTGAAAAAAGCGTTGGAATCCTTTGATACTTCCGAGGGTGTAGGGCTGATAGCCCGTACCGCCGCAGTCGGACAGTCCAAGGCCGCTCTCGGACGCGATTTCAAGTATCTGAACAGGCTCTGGACGGACATTCGCGCCAATGCGCAGCAGAAAAAAGCGCCGACCGTCGTCTATGAAGAGCTTGGGCTGGCAGCCCGGGCTGTCCGCGATTACCTGACCACCGATGTGACCGAGGTATGGGTAGACGACAAGGAAACATACAATCAGGTTAAGCAGTTCGTGAAGCTGGCCTTCCCGCGCAAGAACAATCTGGCCAAGCTGCACGAAGACCATGATCTTTCCCTTCTTGAGCGGTTCAATCTGGTCAAGCAGGTACAGGAGATCTACTCCCGTGAGGCATCCATGCCCTCGGGCGGTCGTCTTGTATTCGATGCTACCGAAGCACTGACAGCCATTGATATCAACTCCGGTAAAATCGGTGGTGAGCGGAACTTCCAGAAGATGGCACTCAAGACCAACGTGGAGGCTGCACGTGAGATCGCCCGCCAGTTGCGCCTGCGCGATATCGGCGGACAGGTCGTTATCGACTTCATCGAGATGAAGAATCCGAAAGACTGCCGCGAAGTCGAGAAGGTCATGCGCGCTGAAATGAAGAATGATCGCGCACGAACCGATGTCAGCCGTATTTCATCCTTTGGGCTCATGGAGTTGGTGCGCCAGCGCCTTGGTTCTTCGGCCATCGCCATTTCCACGGAACCCTGTCCCTGCTGCAAGGGTACCGGCATTCGTCGCAACATGGAGTGGCAGGCTTTGCAGGCGCTTAAGGATATCCACCGCGATATTCGCAAACCGAGCATGGAATCTGTGGAATACGACTGTGAAGAGGAACTTGCCATCTATCTCCTCAACAACAAGCGACAGGTCCTTGCCGAAATGGAAGAAGAGTACAACAAGGAAATTCACATCGACATCGACTACGATTACGACGACTAGATCGTAGCTATAGTGAGTATAATGGAAGAGGCCCCCTGTTTCAGGAGGCCTCTTTTCTTTTGAATATGGAGTCAGCTTGTGGGCTGTTTGATTCTTAATTGATCGTCAACAGGGCGCTGTAGAAGAATTCTCCCAGCGGTGAATCCGGTGGGGTCGTCCATTCCTTGTTCAGTTCGGCTCTTTCGTGGTGGCCCAGAAACGCTTTAATCAAGTGATCGTTTTCATCCGGATTGAGCGTGCAGGTGATAATGGCAATTTTGCCTCCGCGTTTGACGCGATGAGCAGCATTATCCAGTATCTCGCTTTGCAGTTTCATCAGGTCATCAAGGTCCTTGGTGGTCCGTTTCCACTTGGTGTCCGGGCGGCGGGAAAGTACGCCGAGGCCGGAGCAGGGGAGATCGAGCAGGATGGTTGATGGCTGGTGCGGAGGAATGGCCGTCGCTGCATTGGCTTCGAATGTTTCCACACCGGGCAGTTCCCGACGCAGTGCGGACAGGCGTCCCTTGTGCGGGTCAGAGGCAAAAACCTTCAAGCCATTTTCCAACAGAATCCGGGTCTTGCCGCCTCGTCCGGCGCACGCATCCCATACCGGGCTTTCCCACAATGAGGGATTGAGCGCCTCTATGGCTTCTCTCGCAGCAAACGACTGGCGTGCCAGCGGCGGTTCCGGCTCATCCTCAAAGGACGTACCGGCAGGCAGTGCGAAGGACATGCCCTCGATGTCTATGATCTCGGGTGCGCCAGCCAGTTCCGTAAATATTTCTTCCGCTTCCGGGTGACCATACAGATTGATGCCCACGGCGGGCGGCGACAGTTGCGCTTCAAGATAGGCAAGGGCCCTTTCTTCGCCGTAGGCTCTCCACCACATGTCCACAAGCCACTGAGGGCAGGCGTACCAACGGCTCAGGAATTCCGGCAGGGAGGCGTCCTTGCGATAGAAATCCTTGTCAAAGGCTTCGTCGCCCATGTCCGCGATACGGCGGAGCACAGCGTTGAAAAGACCGGAAAGACGGGAGCCGGGTTTGCTCTTGGAAAATTCGACGGCCCAGTCAACAGAGGCGTAGGCCGGAACCTTGTCGAGAAAAATGATCTCGTAAGCCGCAACGCCCATAGCCAGTCGCATTTTGGGCGGCAGCTTGCCGGGGTCCTGTAGAAACCGTGTCAGGATATACTCGATGCGGCCCTTGAGCCGGAGGTATCCGTAACAGAGTTCAGTGGCAAGCCCGACATCGCGGGGATCGATTTTGCCGGAGGAAAGGGCCACGTCAAGGGCGGCCTGAATGTCCTGCTTGGAAAACAGGCAACGGTAAAGTGCTTCGAGTGCGACCCTTCTCGCTGGAGGCAGGGGCTTGGTGGAATGTGCTTTCATACGATTCTCCATACGCTTTGCGCACGACTGGCGCAAGCAGCATGTATGGGGAAAAAGTGAAGTTAGCTGTTGGCGCTGGAGCGGATGACACGCAGCACTTCGTATGGATACTTGCCCTCAAAGGCATCATGTACGGGTGTCAGGGCGAGAATTCCCCGTTTCTTGAAGTCGCGCAATGTGGATTTGATCAAGTCGATTTCAACATCTGGCAGCTTGACCAGCTCCCGGTAATTCAGCTTGCCGCATTTGACTGCCTGGGAAAGATGATTCCAAATGGATGCGGGCTTGAGGCAGCGGCGGCTGGCTACTTCCTCCACATCACCGAATTCTCTGAACAGGGTCAGCGACTCCTGGGCTGTGGCGGATAATTCCTGCTTCTTCTGTTTCTGCTTATCTCTCTTGTCCGCTCTGTCCGAAGGAATTTCAGCCAGGTTGGCGGGTCTGCCGTGCTTTTCTTCGTGGGCATGCAGACCGGCAAGGAACGTGGAGCCGAATCGCTCCAGCTTGACCTCGCCGACACCGGAAATGCAGCCAAATGACTCCAGCGAGGTGGGACGGTATTTGACCAGTTCCAACAGCGTCTTGTCCGGAAAGATAGCGTAAGGAGGAACAGACTGCTCTTCTGCAATGGAGAGCCTGAGTTCGCGTAGGGAATCGAACAGTTCTTCTGTTTCCCAGTTGGTCAGGATATCGGCAGCGGCAGCTCTCGCCGGTTTGGACTTTTTCGAGCGCTTGGGCACGATGGGGTCGGTGCGGAAGCGGATGGGGCGCTCGCCTTTGAGTATGGGCCACGAGCGTTCATTGAGCGTCAGAGCGTTGAATCGTTCAGGGTCCACCGAGCAATACCCACCGGCCAGTAGCTGCCGATACACGGATTTCCACTGGTCCAGGCTCAACTCTTCGCCACACCCGAAGGTGGACAGCTCGGTGTGGTTGAAGCGCCGAATCTGATCGGTTTCCTTGCCCACAAGAACATGAGCCAGATAGTTGACGCCGAATCGCTGTTCGGTACGAAAGATGTTGGACAGGGCCTTTTGCGCTTCCACAGTCCCATCCCAGGTGTCCACCGGGGTGATACAGTTGTCGCAATTACCGCACGGCTCAATGGTTTCGCCAAAATAGCCGAGCAATGCCTGTCGACGGCAACTGGCAGCTTCCAGGAAAGCGAACATGGAGCCGAGTTTGGAATGCTCCACCCGTTTGCGCGTCCCTGCTGCCTCACCGGATTCAATCATGGATCGGAGCACGGCAATGTCCTGCATGCCAAAGCACATCCACGCCGAGGCTGGCAGACCGTCACGTCCGGCGCGACCTGTCTCCTGATGGTATGCTTCCAGCGATTTGGGCGGCTCCAGATGGCACACGAAACGGACGTTGGGCTTGTCCACACCCATGCCGAATGCCACGGTCGCCACCATGACCACCCCTTCCTCCCGCATGAACCGCTCCTGATTGCGGTACCGTTCGGCCTGTGACAATCCGGCATGATAGGGGAGGGCGGTCACTCCGTGCTTGTTCAGAAATTCAGCGGTCTTTTCAACCTTTTTGCGGCTGAGTCGGTAGACGATCCCTGCATCGCCGGGATGGTTGTCCCGGATAAATTGCAGGAGCATCTTGCGCCCGTTGTTCTTGGGCAGGACCGTGTAGGAAATATTGGGTCGGTTGAATCCGGTGGCATAGACCTGCGCTTGACCAAGGTGCAGATTGTTGACGATATCCCGTTGTGTCGGTTTGTCGGCTGTGGCTGTGAGGGCCAGACGCGGAACATCAGGGAATCGCTCATGAAGGATGGACAACTGCATGTATTCCGGCCGGAAATCGTGCCCCCATTGGGAAACACAGTGGGCTTCGTCGATGGCGAACAGACATGGATTGCACCGCGCCAGAAAATCCAGAAAGCCGGGACGGAACAGACGTTCCGGGGCGACATAGAGCAGGTCCAGTTGCCCGGTTTCCAGTTGTTGTTCCACTTCCCAGGCCGATTGTGGGTCAAGGGAAGAATTGAGACAGGCAGCGCGAACGCCCATCTGCGTCAGTCCCTGCACCTGATCCTGCATCAAGGCAATGAGCGGGGAAACGCATATGCCGACACCCTGACGGAGCATGGCAGGGATTTGATAGCAGAGGGATTTGCCTCCGCCCGTGGGCATGAGTACCAGCGAGTCACCGCCCGCAAGGGTGTTGTTGATGATGGATTCCTGTAGACCGATGAAGGCGTCAAAGCCGAATACGGAACTCAGTACCTCATTGGGAGTGGATGGTGGACGGGTGTGGGGCTGATGCATGGGGGGCGAGAGTATGGCAAACCGTTTTGGATGGCAATGCGTATCGTGTTCATGCGGGAATGATCCGCTGCCCGTCTTTGATGATCAGTTCCGGGGAGGTGAGTTGAGCGAGGTCGCTGAGTGGTGAGCCGGAGAAGAGCAGCAGGTCGGCGGAGTTGCCAGCGCGTATGGTTCCTCTGTCCTTGAATCCACAGGCTCGGGCCGCGACGCGGGTGGCTCCCTGCAGGATACGGTGGTTGGATAAACCTCCAGACTGCAAGAGGGTGCATTCCTTGCTGGGCATGCCTGCTTCAGTGCGTCGATACGGGAAGTCGTTGCCAACAGCGATATCACCGTTAAGCTGATTGAAGTACTGGACCGGAGCCGATAATTCAGGCCCACTCCACATGGAGCGCGAAAGGACATCCTGTGTTGGTGTCAGTATGATTCCATTTTTGACCATCCGGTCCAACAGTTTTCGATAGGGTGAGATCGGTAGCCCCTGCCGGTCGAGGATTGGATGGGGGACGCCGTTACGCAACCATCGGTGCGGTACATGTTCTATCGTATCAACTCCCGCATTGAGCGCCTTTCCCAAACCTCCGATATCCTCCACATGACAACGGATGACCAGCCCCAAGCTTCTTGCCTGATTGCATAAGGCCTTGGCTGTGGCGGCATCGAGCATGGGCCATGGTTTCCTGTTGGGACCCGGCTCAAAAGCGAGCTTGATCATGGTAGCCCCGAGGTCGGCCAGTCGCCGGACCTGCTCCCGACCATGTTGAGGAGAAGTCACGACCAGCCCGTACCTGTTGTCATGCACTGGCAGGGGATAGCCTCCGGGCGGACAGAGTATTGGTCCAGAGCAGGCTGCCGTGGCGGTTTGCCCTGTGGGTGTTTGCGTCAGGGCGCTGATGGCTTTCAGTGGAGAGCCGACATCGCCGATGGCTGTGACGCCATGCTGCAGCCAGCGCTCACGTCGCTCCTTTGGCGAGTGCAGGCCGTGGACGTGGCAGTTGATGACCCCTGGCATGATGAAGGCATTCGGGACAGTGATTGTCCGTGGTATATTCGCGGAGTGGATCGGGACAACGTCGACGATACGGGTACCGTGAACGACAACGGCATGGTCATGAAGAGGTGGTTTGTCTTCTCCCGTGAAAACAGTGCCGGCCAGCGCAAAGGGAGCGTCAGAATGTGTCGCTGAACGGGCTGATGCGGGCAGTATGGCAAGCCCGGCCATGGCAGCGAGAAAGTGTCTTCGGGAAACAGTCATGATCTCTGACGGTAGGAGATATCGGCAGACGGGGCAAGAGGGGCGGGTTGTAAAAAAGGCCCTGCTCAACGAGCAGGGCCTTCATATCGGAATGAATTGTTACCTATTGGATAGGTTCTTTGGGATCAGGGGAGAAGAATGCGTCTGCCCAGGTGAAAGCGTGCTGGTAGCTGACAGCTACGGTTCCTGGCAACAGGTTCAGCTCTTTGGCTTTTTTGCCGACCTCATCCCAGTCGGAATGCTCGATAGCGCGGGTCAGGTCGAGCCAAATGGCAAACTGGTTCTGTTTACCGCACAGAGCGTCTTTGACCTTGTCGTCTACCGGTAGGTGTTCGACGATGGAACTCATGTCGGAATCGAGCATGGCGTCGAGGAGTGAGAAGAGACCGAGCATGAACAACCTGTCCGACTCTTCCTCATATCCACCACCAAGGGCTGCGGTTTCAAACAGCTTGGCCCTGTGAGCCGATATATACGCCAGCTCCTGACTTTTTTCAGAAGGCGTGATGTCCGTGAGAATGATGAGTCGCAACCAGTTGCGAATGGGCTTCCAACCGGCCAGCACAACGGCCTGACGAATGGAAGTGATGGTGGTTGCGAAACTGAAATTTGCCGAATTCAGGAAATTGAGAAGCCGGTAGCTGATGGCGACATCTGCCTCGATGGCTGAGGTCAGCGCGTCAAAATCCGGTTCGTCTTTCTCGATGATTTCAAACAGTTTGAGACGGGTCGCTTTGGAAGACGGGATCTTGCGGCCGGATTCCGTGGCCGGGTGCTTGAAGAAAAAGCCGTGGAACAGATGAAATCCGGTGTCCTGCGCTTTTTTCAGCTCTTCGGCGTTCTCCACCCGTTTGGCGATGAGCTGTGGAGAGCCGAATTTCTGTGCTTTGGCCGTAATGAGCTGGAGATCGGCCTCTTCCTTGCCGCTGATATCTACGATGAGGATGTCGGCGATTTCCGCAAGGGGCTCACAGCCGGGCTTCCCTTCGAAGTTGTTGACGGCGATCTCATACCCGTCCGACTGGATGTTACGGAGCATATCCAGCAAATTGTGGTCCACCTTGGCGGTCTCCTCGAGGATGAGCACCGTGTTGGACCAGGGTACGGCATTATGCGTCCCACGCCGAATATCATCGGGTGTGAAGTGGATCATCTGCCGCGCTTTTTGCCCCGCAATACCGCCACAAAGCGGAAGATTGGCCACGAGGTTCATGGTCGCTTCGGAGTTGTCGGTGAAAATGGCACGATCGGCATCATCGCTATCCCGAAACAGAAGCAGGTAACCCCATGTCTTGTTCCGTTCGTCGAAAACCGGCTGCCGGGCAATAAAAATGGATTCGTAGGCTCTTTCTTCGCTCATGGGCTCCTCAGATAAGACGAAATCTGATAACCTGAGTAGCATCCCATAATTATTATTAGAGAGTCAACAATATCAAGCTGTATTCGCGGATTCTATCGCGTTTGACGGGTCTATTCCCTTCCATCTTTGCCCCGAGTGTATTATGTGACTATGCAACGATTCATTGAACGCCCTTCCCTGGGCCAGAGCTACTACACGATTAAAGAGGTGGAGAATGCACACTGGCAAAGCCATTCGTTTGGAAAGAATATTCAACCGAAACACGCAAAAGACCATCATCGTCCCCATGGATCATGGTGTGACAGTCGGTCCCATCGCCGGACTGGAGAAGATGCGTGATACGGTCACCAATCTTGTGGCCGGTGGTGCCAACGCAGGGTTGGTCCACAAAGGTCAGGTCCAGTTGGGACACCGCATGCAGGGCCGTGATTTCGGGTGTATTGTCCACCTGTCTGCCGGTACTACGCTGTCGCCGTTTCCCAACGTCAAACGTCTGGTTACTACCGTGGAAGAGGCCATTCGCCTCGGGGCTGACGGCGTCAGTGTCCATGTGAACCTCGGTGACGAGACCGAAGGGCAGATGCTCAGCGATCTGGGCAGCGTGGCCGCTTCCGCTTCGGAGTGGGGCATGCCGCTGCTGGCAATGGTCTATGCACGAGGCCCGAAGGTCAGTGATGAGTATGACCCTGAGGTGGTAAAGCATTGCGCTCGTGTCGGCGCTGAATTGGGGGCTGATGTCGTCAAGGTCAATTATACTGGTGACTTTGAGTCCTTCTCGAAAGTGGTTGAGTGTGCCGGAATCCCGGTGGTTATCGCCGGAGGTGCCAAGCTGGACTCGACCCGCGATTTTCTCGATATGGTTCGCATCGCCATTGATGCCGGGGCCGCCGGACTTTCTGTCGGCCGCAATGTGTTCCAGCATAATGATCCGACCCGTCTTGTCGAAGTCCTCAACCGCATCGTTCACATGGACATGCCGGTTGATGAAGCCCTGGCTGGCTACGACGACGTTTTATAGTCGACTTTGATTAATAGAGCCCCGACAGATTTGTCTGTCGGGGCTTTTTTTCTTTCTCGAGCGAACAAACCCTGCCTGGCCGAGGAGGGGTCTTTGGGGAGTCAGCCTGTCCATTGGTATGTGTTGGCGAGGGGCGTAAAAAAAGTTGTAGTTGATCAATCGAGCTGTACCGATATTGTTGGAATAGGGCTTTCCCCTCGTATCCAGACGAGGTGGAGCAGAGAGTACCCCTGGCCCGTTATTATTTCAGTTCGCCCATGTCCTGCTTTGTATTCAGGTAGTTATCGTCCGTTATCCTTTCTTTCTGTTACCTGCTTCGATGCGAGTCGTTGAGCAGAAATGGGCGCATACTGAATCCTTCAAATGTCCCCCACTGCTTCTTGCGGCATTTTTTGATGGGCGCCACCGCAGATGATATTCGAAACCCGGCAGACCGCAGTGTTTCGACAGAAGGCAGCTTACCTTTGTGCGTTTGTACAATGATGAAGTTTTGCAATGATATTATCTCCCGTGTGGTGTTGTGTTAGTGTGAGACCTCTGCGCATCCCCTTTTCGCGTCCGTGCCTTGCGCTCCGCACCCAATTTGATGTTCTGACCGCACCCCAGCTTGGGCTCATTCCCGGCCTTTTCCTGCCATTTCTGGCCGAAATGCCGGATTTTGGACGCACCTCTCCCTTCAGGCTCGCGCCAGTCGAACAGCTTTTTTCAAATTGAACGCCATGGCGAGGATGTGGAACTCTCCCTCCACCTTCTCACGACCCACGTATCGGGACCGAAAGAATGCGTAGCCACGTTTGAGTGTGCCGAAGGCCCGCTCGACTATTTGCCGAATGCTGCTGATGTCACGGTTGCGGGTCTTTTCGAAGTCTGTCAGCCTGCCGCCACGAGGCGTCTTGTCCATGGTTCCGTCCTCCAAATCGCGATCAAACAGAATGTCCCGGTTCTTCCCGCTGCAATAGCCCTTGTCCGCATAAACCCGTGCGCCGGGATCAAGGCCGACGCCATTCACGAGCCGCTCGAATTCGCCCGTGTCCGAATGGTTCGCGGGAGTGATGTGACCACAGAGCAGAAACCCGTCTCGACTGTCCGTCGCGGCATGGAGCTTGTAGCCGTAATAGGCCCGATTTCTCTTGCGGAGCCAGGCCGCCTCCTCGTCATCCGAATAGCTGACCCGGCAGTCCACCGGCCCATCCTGTTCTTCGGCGTCCTCGGAACGGTCCTCAGGCATCACGTCGATAACCTTGCGCGGCCGCCGCTGCGACTCGACTACCGAGGCGTCCACCACGGCTCCCTCACGGACAAGAAGCCCTTGTCCTTCAAGCTGGCGGTTAAGCATGTCGAGCAAGGAGTCCAGCACCTTCAGGCGGATCAAACCGTTACGGAAACGGCATATGGTGGTCTCGTCCGGCACGTCGTCCTCGATGGAAAAACCGGTAAATCTGACAAAGGAGAGCCGGTCGAGCAGCGCCTGCTCCACGCCCGGATCACTCAGGTTGTACCAACGCTGCAAGAGCAGAATCTTGAACATCGCCAGAGGCGGATAGGCGGGATTGCCCACGGCGTTGGCCTTGCGCCTGATCTTCTTGCACAGAAAGGCGTTGATGGGCTGCCAGTCGATGAGTTCGTTGATCTCATCCAGAAATGTGGTCTTGGTTCTGCGGTGCCCCAGGAAGTAATCACCCAACCGAGGTCCTTTCTGCCGAATAGCCATGCCTTCCTCCTTTGGATGGAGAAATAATAGCATAATAAATCAAATAGTTAAAGAGTAAAAGTGTGGGATTTGCCGTGCAGAGGTCTCTAGTGTTGGTTGATGCAGTGTAAATAGGCTAGTCTATAATTATGTTGAAAACGATTTATAAGTAAGAGGAGTGTGGTGGAAAGTCCAGTTAAAACTCATAATTTTAGTACCTAATACCCTATTTTACTTTGAAAATTTAATTACATATTTTTAAAAGTTATACTTTTTTTCAGCGTTGCATCGTTTTATGTTGCAGAGTGCCATGCAGTGATGTTGCAGTGCAGTTTTATTATGTGCAATATAGATAATTCAACAGAAAAGCCCCATACAAAAGTGCATGGGGCTTTTCATTACAGCGTTTTTACTAATTGAATTATGGAGTAAATGGGGCGCTCAACAGCTACGAAGAACTCACGCGCCTTCAGCCTTACTTTTGGGGTTCGGTTTCAGATAAGGCGGCGACTAGTTTGTCTCCAGCCAATTGTATATGGGACTGCATTGCCTGCCGTGCGGCCATCGGGTCATGGGCTTCAATCGAGTCCACTATGCGCTGATGGTCCTCGACAACACGGTCGAATCCCCAATCATATTTGGCTTTTTGCTCCATCCAGCGAAGGACGGGCTGGTGGAGTTCGGAAAAGAATCGCATCAAAATAGTGTTATGGCAGGAGGATGCGATGGAAGCATGGAACTCCAGGTCGGCTGTTATGAGCGATTGTCCCTGTTCTTTGGCCTGAATTAATCGGTGATGATGCGTTTTGATATTTTCGATATCATTCGCGGTCGCCCGTTCTGCAGCATACATGGCAATTGTCTGCTCAAGCTCACTGCGGGCTTCGACCAGTTCGCTCACCTTTTCCTTGCCTATGGTGATCAAGGCCAGTCCGGCAGCCCTGTGTCGAATCGATTCGGTGGAATCAGCGACGCGTGTCCCGTCCCCCGGACGCACGGTGAGCACCCCAATGAGTTCCAGTGCGCCGACAGCTTCCCGTATCGAGCTTCTGCCGACACCGAACTGTTCCATGAGTTGCGGTTCTGGAGGCAGTTTGTCTCCTGGCTGTAACTGGCCGTCAGTAATCATCGTGATCAGGCTTTCAATTATCTGGTCACTCAAACGATTTCGCTGGATCTTGATAGGATTTCGCTTCATGGCTGTTTTCATAGGTGAATAATGTGATACATTCAAGAATGACTTGTCTTGGGAACACTGTCCCAAAGGGGGCTGCACTTGACAATTGACCGCAAAAGGCATTGATTGATTTAAACATCAGAACATCTGATGTTTGTATCCGTGACGGTTTGGTCACCACATTTTTTATAATGAAAGTGTTGTGTGACCCGATAATGTAATAGCAACTCAGGAGGTTGATATGGAGTATACACGTTTTGATTCAAAACTGCTGATGCGCCTTGACCCCGGTGAAGAGATCGTTGAGTCCATGACGGCTGTCTGTAGCAAGGAAAATATTCAGCTTGGCGTTGTGTCAGGAATCGGTGCAGTGAACAAAGCCACTGTGGGCCTGTTCAATCCGGTGACCAAGGAGTATTTTTCCACGACCATGGAAAAAGATTTCGAAGTCACCAACCTCACCGGCAATGTCTCTCAGATGAATGGGGAAGTATACCTTCATCTCCACGCAACCCTCGCTGATCTGGACCACAATGCCTTTGGCGGCCACCTGAATGCGGCCACTGTCAGTGCCACTGCGGAAATCTGGATTGATATCGTGGACGGTGCTGTTGATCGCGAATTCAGTGAGACAATCGGATTGAACTTGCTGAAGTTCTAATCTGGAGATGGTGAGGAACTGAAACCAATCAAGGCCTGGAAGTTTTCTTCCAGGCCTTTTTTGCGCAAATATATGGTGGGATTTTAGTCCCTGTCTGTGTCCGGACTAGGCAGTGCCTTCGGACTTGAAGACGAAAATAGGCAGTTCAGCCATGGTTTCCCAGTTGTCACCATTCTTGATGGCCACACTGACGAGGTGCTTTCCTTCTGCTTCAACTTTCAAGCCCGGCAGTTGGAAGTTCATCTTGTGCAGCACCGTGGTGGCAGGAGCTACTTCCTGAATGCCCAGCAACGTGGTTTGGCCGCTTGGGTCAGTCAGGTTGAGGGAAACAGTGAAAGGCGCTTCCTCATTGCCTTCCAGGTCCCAGAGGCTGGCGAAATACACCGGCGGAAGCACGGATGGCAGTTCCGGTACCACTGCGTGTTCAATGGTGCGGATGAAGGAAGTGGAGCTGGATTCCTTGTCGATTATGAGATCGGCACACATGAGAGCGTAAATAAGTTTAGGCATTGTTATGTCCTTGTTGTTTGGTTTAGCGGCCACTGTTTGCAAGAGCGGCGCGTACCTCTTCGGGTAACGTGAGTGCCGCGTCCGGGTCAATCTCCAAAAGAAGAAGAGCACAGGCAACCTGTTGCCCGAGGTTGTTCTCATGGATGCCCTGGCGAAGGGCGTTCTCTGCTGGTGCGCCTATGTCTGCCAATGCACGAAAAGCCAATTGCCCAAGCGGTGTGCCGGGGCGACTCAGAAGTCGGACCAGTGTCGGCGCGGCTTGTGCGCCAATACGGGCAAAGGGGGCAGGCTCGGAGGTGTTCAGCAGCTTGAGGTGGTGTAGCGCCGTGGCCGGGTCCGGACCAATCTGGTCGATCGCTTCAGCTATGATGTGCATGGCACGATCATCACTCACATCCAGTGCGCGAATGAGCGCCGGAACAGCTGGAGCGGCGTCCTTTTCCATCCGTCCGAGTATCCAGGCGATCTTGGAGCGTACAGTCGCCTGTTCCGATTGTAACCCGTCAATGAGCGCTGGAATCGCGCGCGGTCCCAACAGGCTTAAACCGAATGCAGCGGCATTTTGCGTATCCTGGGAGTCGGCCGAAAGTGCCTCGACCATGTAAGGTGCGGCTTGTGGGCCGATGATGGCGAGACTCTGTGCTGCCATGCCGCGCACCGTTGGATCGGAATCGTCCATTGCCCTGACGAAGAGTGTCGAGCCAAGGGCCGGATGTGGGAGCAGGGCCATTGCCATAATCGCTCCCCGGCGGGTCATGGTATCGCCAGATTCATAGATGGCTTGCAGGTCGGAGTACAACCTGTCGGGCTGGTGGATGAGTTCACGTGCCGCCTCCATGCGCGTGTCATTGTCCTTGGCGACCAGTTTGTGGAGCAGGTTCTTCAGCGACTGATCGTTAGTGGCTTTCGCAAAAGCTTGGGTTGGCATGGCAAGAAGGAGTGTAGCCAGTATCAGTGCGGTCATATGTCGAGGCAGGAATCTCATGGCTTGTCTCCTTCTTCGTCCCTGTAGGCGATCACTTCCTACTCATGTCATTCCATGCCCATACCACGGTTCCGCCGATGGCGCGACTGATGTCGCCTTCATAATCACGTTGAACGGTGTAGGTGGCTGGCGGGTAGGTCCGACTGTTGTCCGAGTAATAGATAAGCTCGGTATCACCCTGAACTTGCTGTGAATGCACTCGTTTGATCTCCGTAATGCCGGACTCTCCCGGATGACGGATTAACATTATTCGTCCGCCGGGATCAGGTGAGCGATCGCTACGATCCACCAGAACTATATCACCTGGATGAAGGGCGGGTTCCATGGCGTGATGGCCTTCGGGTATTTCCATTGCAATGAGATTGGTACGGAAACGAAGCGACTCCTGATGCCGCCAGACCAGAATCCAGCCGTTGATACGGTCCTCGGGGATTAGGCCTGCACTTACGCCCAGTTCAGGATTTATCAGCGGAACAGCCAGGTAATCCTCTGGCTGCAATTGTGGCATGGGCTTTTGGTGCTGCTCACCGGGGGCGGAATGAAAGCAGACTTCACGGGTCGCATCCACAGGTTCATCCTCAAAAGAGATATGCGCTCCAATATGATCCAGAATATGTCCGAGTGAGTCGGCGTTCAGCCCTCGTTCCTTTTTGAGAAACCGGTTGAGTTGCGATGGGTCGACCCCGAGATCATCCGCCATCCGTTTATTGTTCGGATAGCGTTTACCTCGACCGATACGACTGTTTAGCGCATCGCGCACATCATCTGTAAACCCCATGTTTGCTCCCTTGAATGGTACGAGTTTCCACTAGGTTATACATGATAATCGACAAATGTCTAAAGTCGAATGTCAAAATTGGTTGACTAGCAAATAGTCAATCGTCTATTAATGCGTATCCGAATTGAGGGAAGTTATTACTAACAGGAGGGATCAGTGAAGAATTTGGTGGAAGTTATACGTGTTGAACAAGGGGAGGAGGGCACGTTTGGCGTTCTCAAACTCAATGGGCAGGCTTACTGCGTGACCTTGGAGCCTCCTCAGCGTGGAAACGTCCAGAATATTTCCTGTATTCCGGCTGGTGAATATCACTGTAAACGCGTCTCCTCACCTCGGTTCGGGGAGACATATGAAATTACGGATGTGCCCGGGCGGAGCCATATCCTGTTTCATGCGGGGAACGTTGTGGGCGATACGAGCGGCTGTGTTTTGCTGGGACGACACTTCGGTCGATTGGGAACCTCGCGAGCTGTTCTCGACTCTGGTCGGACCTTTTCGGATTTTATTACTCAGTGTGAGGGTAACAATGAATTCCCGCTGGTGATTCGGGAAGGGGGAGCGGTCTCGTGGACAACTACTTCTGCTTAAAAGGGGCGCGGGATATCTGCGATGCAGTGGGGGAGAATCCAAAGAATATCCATGAACTGGTGAAGGATCACGGCTTGCCTGCCTGGAAACGTGGCGCCAAGGGCACGTGGCGGGCGTTGCCGGATGATCTTCGGCAATGGATACGGGAACAGCGTGATCGAAATATAGGTCACTTCCTGTATGGGGAATATGGAGTGAAAAAGACCGACAGTTGAATGGCGATAGCTGTAAGCATAAAGAAAAGGCCGGACATGGAGTATGTCCGGCCTTGTTTTTTTGGATGTCCCGTCCTGAAATAGGTTGACACCCAGAGGACCTATTTATGGAAGACAAATCCAAACAGCGAGTTAGACGCACCCAACGCGATTACACGATGGCCTTTAAATTGTCGGTTGTGGCACAGGTGGAAAAGGGCGAGATGACGTACAAGCAGGCTCAGGCTCTTTATGGTATTCAAGGGCGAAGCACTGTGCTGAAGTGGCTCAGGAAGCACGGCACCCTTGATTGGAGCAAGTCCATGGTACATTCCCGAAAAGACCCAAAAGCCAGAGAAACACCGGTCCAGAAGATCAAACGGCTGGAGAAAGAGCTTGAGGAAGAAAAGATCAAGACCGCGCTTCTCAATAAAATGATTGAGATTTCCGACCGCGAGTTTGGGACTTCTATAAGAAAAAAGCTTACCCCCGAGCTGCACGAAGTCTTCAGAGAGAAAGACAAATAAGCTTGTCTGCTTGTTGCAGGCAGCTCGGGGTCAGTCGGCAGTCCGTGTATCAGGCTGAAAAGCGCCATGATGCACGGGAAGCCATGTATCAGGAGGCAAAGGCCATGGTCCTGAACGTGCGGACCAGGATGCCCCGCCTTGGGACTCGAAAGCTGTACCACCTGTTGAAGGACGCATTTTCCGCAAAGGGAATCAGGCTCGGACGTGATGGGTTGTTTTCCCTGCTGCGGCGAGAGCATATGCTCATCAAGCGACGGAAAAACTATACAAAGACAACCAACTCGAAGCATTGGCTAAAAAAGCATCCCAACTTGTTGAAAGATGTTCAACCGAGATGTCCTGAGCAGGTGTTCGTAAGCGACATTACCTACGTGAATACACGTGAGCAAACATGCTATCTGTCGCTGGTGACAGATGCATTCAGCCGGAAGATAATGGGATACAACGTGAGCCGGGATCTCAGTGCGGAAAGCACAACCAAAGCGCTGGACGCGGCAGTTGAAAACAAGCGAAGGAGGGTGAATACAATTCACCATTCAGATCGAGGACTCCAATACGCTTCTTCGGTCTACCAGAGAAAACTCCAGGAATCCGGCATGGTTCCTTCCATGACAGATGGCTATGACTGCTATCAAAATGCCTTGGCGGAACGGATGAATGGAATTCTGAAGCAAGAGTTCATGGTCACCAAATGCAACGACTTTGCAGAGCTCAATACCCTGGTGAGGGAATCCGTTGAGATATACAATTCACAACGGCCACATCTCAGCCTAGGAATGAGAACGCCAAACGATGTACACGAATCAGGCTGTGGGGCTAGCCCCACAGCCTGATTGAAACCTTCAAAAACCGTCAACCTATTTCAGGACGGCTCAGGAGACTTAAGAGTCCTTCATGAACTTTTTGCCCATGCTGAAAGCTTTGCCGACCCGGTCGCCCACGGTGAAGTATTCACGTGTCCCCGGAGTAAATATGAGCGGCATGATCTTTTCAACATCCGGATGCTTTTCATCGATGAGTTTGTCCTCATCGCACTTCACATCCATGATTTCACCAACGAACATGGTATGGACGCCCACCTCATATGAATGGATGAGTCGGCACTCCACCACCAGAGGGAACTCATCGATATAGGGAGCATTAACGACATCGCTTTTGACAGCTGTCAAACCGGCGCGCTCGAATTTGTCTTCCTTTCTGCCGGAGACCATGCCGAGGTAATCCGCTTCAGCAGCCATATCCTTATGACAGATGGAGACGGTGAACGCCTTGTGTTTCAAGACACCGGTGAAGGTGTGTCGATTGGACCGCACTGAAACAGTGAGGCACGGCGGCTGGGAACTGGCTATGCCGCCCCATGCTGCAATCATGGAATTGGCCTTGCCGTCTTCATCATATGAACTGACAGCCCAAACCGGAGCCGGTTGGGCCAGGGTCTTTGCTCCGAGTGAACGTTTCATTTTTACTGCTCCTTGTTTGTCTCTGTCGATACTAATGCAATCAGGGGTAAAAGCCAACGATTGCTACATCTCCGGTATTTGCACACCCAATAACTCCACTGCCGATTCCGCTATGTCATTGCAGTACTGGCACTGAGAACAGTTGGACTGGCACCGGCCAACGCGGTGAACAAAGTCGGCGGGGATGCGTTCATTATGAATGTGAACATGCCCGGACAGATCGCCCATGGCGTCCATGATATCCAGCAGGTTTCCGTCATATTGTCCGTTGGCGTATGCGGAGAAGGCAGTCATGAGAAATTTCGTCCCCTTGTTTCGGCCGCAGAGTTTGATGCCATCAACGTATGGGGCGTAGTGATCCATGTCCTCGGGCCGGATGAACGGGGATACGAGAAACGACTCGGGGTGCTGGAGAAATCGGCGGATACATCCGTACTCCCGGTTGATGTCAAAGGTTCGGTCGTCACACAGCTTCTGATTGACCATGGCGATATGCGCATTGTGTGTGGGCTTGTACGGGCAGTGGTGTAGGCACCCTTCGTTGGCTATCAGGTGGATCTTGATGTCCGGAAGGCTGCGCCGAAGGGCATCCACCGTGGGTTCAAGTCTTTCGAAATCCCGGTTCAGGTTGCGGTCTAGCACCAGCTTTGACGGCGGACAAAAAGGTGTATCTCGAATCATTTCAAGCATGGCATACACGCGCCCGGGCGAATCGAGCTGTGCATTGACGGTCGGAATAGCCTCAAGACGGGCAGCCAGTTGCGGTGCATGGTCTCCCAGTGCTTGAAGGTAATAGGGGTCACCGAAAATGAGACCCTGGATGCCGGCTTCATCAGCCAGCATGGTCAGTCGGTCTGCGGCCTGAGTGAGGTGCTTTGCATCAAAGTAGCGCTGGGGATCATGGAGTCGACTGTTGAGCAGAACAAATCGCTGCGTGCTGCCCAACTTGTTCAATCCGGCGATAATAGACTGCGGTTTGTGGGTCTCCATGCGCTGTCGCGCATCACACAGAGCCGGATCATAGAGGCTGAAGTGGACGGACGTGAGCCTCTCTACATTGCGGGCGAGGAAGTCGACATACTCCTCGTCAGGAACGAAAGGAACATCCAGCTTGAGCATTACCTGCCGCCTTTTGCGAAGATGGCCGTGGGTTCAATCCAATCCGGGCGAGGCTGGTAGAAAAGCCCATGCCCTTTGCCGGTCTTGATGCGCTGCTCCCGAAATTGCAGTCCCTTGCCCGAGGCCTGTTCGATGGCCGGACGACAAGAACCAGCCTCAATGTCACTGCTGGCGTACAAGGAGAGTATGCGACCGGTCAGTCTGCTTCCTCTTTTCCGCTTGAGAAATTGGTCAAAGGCAAATCCTTTGGCATTGGAACCGCATCCTGCCATCACCACATAGCCGACACCGGGATCATTGAGCGATGAGGCCACCAGGAGAGCGATGAAGCCGCCTTTGGAAAAACCGGCCACCGTAATATTTGAAGAAGGAACGCCGGCCGCCTTGAGTTGGCGGATGCGCATGGAAATCTTGGCAGCGTATTGTGTTGCGTCCACTTTGGGCCGCAGTTCCTCGATGACGGTCAACCCTCGATCTTCAAAGTGGCTGATGATTCGATCATAGGCGTAGACACCGTATCGGGTGCTGGAAGCGTTCTTGCCCTGTGTCTCGACATTTTCATCGTGGAGATAGAACAGGTATTTGTTTGTAGGGGCCGCTTCGCGCAGGGCAACATCGAAACTGGCGGCAATGGTGGCATTCGGAAGGGCCAGAATGAATGTAGCGAGAATCAGGAATCGGAACATGGTCTCTCCGTGGTTGTCTTATGAATACACGGTAGCGCGTGGCAAGGGGAAGAGTAAAGAGGTGGAAGAAAAAGAAAGAGAGCTGAGCCGTCCTGAAATAGGTTGACGGTTTTTGAAGGTTTCAATCAGGCTGTGGGGCTAGCCCCACAGCCTGATTCGTGTACATCGTTTGGCGTTCTCATTCCTAGGCTGAGATGTGGCCGTTGTGAATTGTATATCTCAACGGATTCCCTCACCAGGGTATTGAGCTCTGCAAAGTCGTTGCATTTGGTGACCATGAACTCTTGCTTCAGAATTCCATTCATCCGTTCCGCCAAGGCATTTTGATAGCAGTCATAGCCATCTGTCATGGAAGGAACCATGCCGGATTCCTGGAGTTTTCTCTGGTAGACCGAAGAAGCGTATTGGAGTCCTCGATCTGAATGGTGAATTGTATTCACCCTCCTTCGCTTGTTTTCAACTGCCGCGTCCAGCGCTTTGGTTGTGCTTTCCGCACTGAGATCCCGGCTCACGTTGTATCCCATTATCTTCCGGCTGAATGCATCTGTCACCAGCGACAGATAGCATGTTTGCTCACGTGTATTCACGTAGGTAATGTCGCTTACGAACACCTGCTCAGGACATCTCGGTTGAACATCTTTCAACAAGTTGGGATGCTTTTTTAGCCAATGCTTCGAGTTGGTTGTCTTTGTATAGTTTTTCCGTCGCTTGATGAGCATATGCTCTCGCCGCAGCAGGGAAAACAACCCATCACGTCCGAGCCTGATTCCCTTTGCGGAAAATGCGTCCTTCAACAGGTGGTACAGCTTTCGAGTCCCAAGGCGGGGCATCCTGGTCCGCACGTTCAGGACCATGGCCTTTGCCTCCTGATACATGGCTTCCCGTGCATCATGGCGCTTTTCAGCCTGATACACGGACTGCCGACTGACCCCGAGCTGCCTGCAACAAGCAGACAAGCTTATTTGTCTTTCTCTCTGAAGACTTCGTGCAGCTCGGGGGTAAGCTTTTTTCTTATAGAAGTCCCAAACTCGCGGTCGGAAATCTCAATCATTTTATTGAGAAGCGCGGTCTTGATCTTTTCTTCCTCAAGCTCTTTCTCCAGCCGTTTGATCTTCTGGACCGGTGTTTCTCTGGCTTTTGGGTCTTTTCGGGAATGTACCATGGACTTGCTCCAATCAAGGGTGCCGTGCTTCCTGAGCCACTTCAGCACAGTGCTTCGCCCTTGAATACCATAAAGAGCCTGAGCCTGCTTGTACGTCATCTCGCCCTTTTCCACCTGTGCCACAACCGACAATTTAAAGGCCATCGTGTAATCGCGTTGGGTGCGTCTAACTCGCTGTTTGGATTTGTCTTCCATAAATAGGTCCTCTGGGTGTCAACCTATTTCAGGACGGGACATTGAAATAAAAAAGGCCGCATCAATTGATGCGGCCCTTATCATATTTTGTTGGCTATCTAGAACTTTTCGAACTCATCGTCGTCCATGTCGAGGTCCAGCCCCGATGCGCCCGAAGGTGCATGCTGCTGGGGGGCGGGAGCCGGCCGGCCTTGCGGAAGCGCACCTTTCGGCTTGCTTCTGGCCACCACTTTGGACCGTTTGACAGGGGTACCCGTGTGGTCCGTCTTGAAGAACGACATGGTCTGGGCAAGCATCTGTGCCTGCGCGGACAGTTCCTCGGAAGTGGACGCCATTTCTTCTGATGAGGATGCGTTGGACTGAATCTGTTGGTCCAACTGGCCGATGGCGGTGCTGATTTCAGACACGCTCTTGTCCTGCTCCATGCAACTGGTGGCAATCTCCTGGATCAGTTCCGCAGTCTTACCGATTTGCGGGACCAGCTCCTGAAGCATGTTTCCTGCGCGGTCAGCCACGCCGATGGATGCATCGGAAAGGTCGCCGATCTCTTCCGCTGCCTGTCCACTTCGTTCAGCCAGCTTGCGTACTTCAGCGGCAACAACGGCAAATCCCTTGCCGTGTTCACCGGCTCGCGCGGCCTCAATGGCGGCGTTGAGTGCAAGCAGGTTGGTCTGTCTGGCGATTTCCTGAATGATGGTGATGCGCTCGGCAATGGAGCGCAGTGCGTCCATTGCTTCGGTAACGGCTTCACCGCTGTCCTTGGCCCCACGGGCGGCCTGAGTGGCGATGCTTTCCGTCTGTTTTGCGTTGTCGGCATTGCTGCGGACTCCGGCGCTCATTTCTTCCATGGAGGCAGACACTTGCTCGATAGCTGCGGCCTGCTCGGTAACAGACTGGGAAAGGGTTTCGGCGGATGCCGACAATTCTTCACTGCCTGCCGAGACACTCTCCGTTGCCTCATTGACGTTGGTGACAACCTTGTTCAGCTGGTCTGCCATGGAGGTAAGCGATCCGGCCAGTTGTCCCACTTCATCGTTTTGCTTCAGGTCGATGCTGGCGCGAAGATCACCACCGGACACCACGTTGGCAAACTCAATGCCTCGATGCAGCGGTCTGATGATACCTCGGGCGATGAGCCATGCCAGGAAAATACCCAGAATGATGGCTACGAGGCTGAAGACGATAACACCGGTAAGCGTTTTGTCCGCTTCGGCAAGCATCTGCTCATCGGTCATGATGTTTTGGGAAATGAGCTCAGTCGCATTGTTCAGGAGATCCTGAACCGAGCTCAGGGCGGGCATGGTGACGGTGGTGTAAACCGCCTTGGCCTCATCGTATCCCCTCTGTCGGTCATCATTGAGCTGAATGACTCCGTCAATGGCAGCAAGTGTTTCATGGGCCAGGGTGTCCGTCGTGTCACGGAAATAATCACCTGCTTCGCTGCGATTGAAATTGCCAAGGAGTTGGTTGATCTCTTTGGCTGAGTTGTGCAGCTTCTCGTGCGGCTCGTATATAGCCTTGATGGCCGCGGCAAGCTCCGGGTCGTCCTGCATTCTCTTGCGGGTATCATCGGAATAGAGCCTCTTGCCGAGTCCGCATTTGTGGGGATCGGTCTGGACACCGGTCACCGTCGCCTGAGGGTCGATGAGGGCATCTTTGATCTGTCCCATCCAGTTCAGGTGGTCGAGTTTTTTATCTCGAAGAAATCCGGCCAGTTCAACATCAGCAGGAGCATATTTTTTGCTGATGGTAACGGCTGACTGGTGGAGCGTGTTGTGGTGCTTCTCGATTTCATTCATCAAAGGTTTGATCGAGGGAACCAGCATTTCGGCATGCGAACGCTTGTCACTATAGTACCACTTACCGAACGCGCATTTGTGGGGATCTGTCTGAACGTTGAGCGTATGAACCGAACTGTCGGCCAGTAGCTCGTTGATTTTTTCAGCCCATTTGAGGTGATCAACAACTTTTTGCGTGAAATTGCCTCGCAATTTGTTGCCGTCAATTACCTCTTCAGCATCAGCCACAATGCCGTCTATGCCATAGATTGCCCATCCCCCGAGCAATGTCAGCAGCAATAGAACGGTTCCAAATCCGATGCCGAACTTAAAACACAGTTTGCAGTCTTTCCAACCCATGATCCTCTCCCCTTGAAACGCATTATGCCGCCTTAGTAAATACCCTCCCCACGAAGATACTGTTCGATTAATGAGCTATTACAGAATATTGAGCTATTATAATTATACGTGGGACTATAACGCAGCCGGCAATGGTAAACAGTACCCTACTAAAAAGTAGGGAATTTGCTCAGAAATAAAGGGATGTGTCAAGATTTGTTCGTCTGACGACTATAGACTCAGTGTATTATAAGACGGCTATCTATTGATAATTCAAGTAAGAATGTCCTGGGATGCGTTCCTGAACATTTTGAAATCACGAAGAGCTTTGGCCTGTGCAATGGTGCGTACCGCATTCAGTTCGTCAAAATTGTCCAAAAGCAGGCCGACGATATCACTGTCCAATGATCTGGACTTGGACAACGAGGTCATGACTGAACGTGCTTCCTCCGGTGTCATTCCCTCTCTGTATGGCCGATCTTCGGTAATGGCTGTGTATACATCGGCCACAGCCATGATGCGGCTTCCGAGGCTTAGCGCCTCTTCCTTCAGTCCATAGGGATACCCTTTGCCATTGAGTCGTTCGTGGTGCTGACATGCCCAGTCCGATATTTCCCCCAGGCCTGAGATGGACTTGAGGATCTGTTCTCCCACCTGGACGTGATGTTGAACATGGTTGAATTCAATGGGCTTCAGTTTGCCCGGCTTGTCGAGTAGAGAGAGGGGAAGCGCAATTTTCCCTATATCATGCAGGTTCCCGGCAAGTCGCATTCGCAGTGTTTCAGCTTCATCCATTCCGGCCAGCTTCGCCAGTTGGGTCGCGGTTTCGGCTACTCCCTGAGAGTGGGTGGCCGTGTGGCGGCTCCGGAAATCAATGACATAGGAGAATAGACGCGAAAAATCGATCAACTGTTCTTCGGGGATGTGACGGTCATTGAAGAGCCCGTCGGCCATTTCACGCATCTGGATGGTCTCGTCCCGAACGCTTTCCCAGAAGGCAGGGGAGGCCGAAACATCCATAAAGGCTTCGATGGCCTGTTCGTTATAGAAAAGAGGGGAGTAATTGCCGATGATGTCCCTGATTTTGTCTCGGGTGAATGCTCTGGCGCCTACCTTGGAGAGGATATCAACACGGTCCATGAGGTTGACGATATTGGACAGAAGCAACATCTCCGAATCCGCTTCCTCATGACGGGTTTGCAGCTCATGCCAGGGAGTGTGGTGGTTGCGGATGATCTGCGCAGCTCGAAGCAGGGCCGGGTGTCCTTTCAGGAGTCGGTACCCGGCAACAGAGTGTTCTGTGAGGTCAGCATCAAAATCGAGTGCGTTGAGATCGAGGTCCAGGGAGAATGCACCTATGTCATGAAGGAGTGCAGCGATCAACAGATCGGTGTAACTGCAACTGTCGATACCTATTTCCCGCGCCATGGGAATGCAGGAAACCGCCACGCGCCTGTGATGACCTGTAACCGTCTGGCTAACGTAATCCAGAGCCCCGGACACGCCGACGACAAGGTCGAGCAAAGAGACATTAATCATGCTAAGTAAAATTAAAGTATATAATTATGAATAGATAAACTGAGACCTCTGCACGGCAAATCCCACACTTTTACTCTTTAACTATTTGATTTATTATGCTATTATTTCTCCATCCAAAGGAGGAAGGCATGGCTATTCGGCAGAAAGGACCTCGGTTGGGTGATTACTTCCTGGGGCACCGCAGAACCAAGACCACATTTCTGGATGAGATCAACGAACTCATCGACTGGCAGCCCATCAACGCCTTTCTGTGCAAGAAGATCAGGCGCAAGGCCAACGCCGTGGGCAATCCCGCCTATCCGCCTCTGGCGATGTTCAAGATTCTGCTCTTGCAGCGTTGGTACAACCTGAGTGATCCGGGCGTGGAGCAGGCGCTGCTCGACCGGCTCTCCTTTGTCAGATTTACCGGTTTTTCCATCGAGGACGACGTGCCGGACGAGACCACCATATGCCGTTTCCGTAACGGTTTGATCCGCCTGAAGGTGCTGGACTCCTTGCTCGACATGCTTAACCGCCAGCTTGAAGGACAAGGGCTTCTTGTCCGTGAGGGAGCCGTGGTGGACGCCTCGGTAGTCGAGTCGCAGCGGCGGCCGCGCAAGGTTATCGACGTGATGCCTGAGGACCGTTCCGAGGACGCCGAAGAACAGGATGGGCCGGTGGACTGCCGGGTCAGCTATTCGGATGACGAGGAGGCGGCCTGGCTCCGCAAGAGAAATCGGGCCTATTACGGCTACAAGCTCCATGCCGCGACGGACAGTCGAGACGGGTTTCTGCTCTGTGGTCACATCACTCCCGCGAACCATTCGGACACGGGCGAATTCGAGCGGCTCGTGAATGGCGTCGGCCTTGATCCCGGCGCACGGGTTTATGCGGACAAGGGCTATTGCAGCGGGAAGAACCGGGACATTCTGTTTGATCGCGATTTGGAGGACGGAACCATGGACAAGACGCCTCGTGGCGGCAGGCTGACAGACTTCGAAAAGACCCGCAACCGTGACATCAGCAGCATTCGGCAAATAGTCGAGCGGGCCTTCGGCACACTCAAACGTGGCTACGCATTCTTTCGGTCCCGATACGTGGGTCGTGAGAAGGTGGAGGGAGAGTTCCACATCCTCGCCATGGCGTTCAATTTGAAAAAAGCTGTTCGACTGGCGCGAGCCTGAAGGGAGAGGTGCGTCCAAAATCCGGCATTTCGGCCAGAAATGGCAGGAAAAGGCCGGGAATGAGCCCAAGCTGGGGTGCGGTCAGAACATCAAATTGGGTGCGGAGCGCAAGGCACGGACGCGAAAAGGGGATGCGCAGAGGTCTCAAACTGTGTAAAACAATTGCCGCCGAGGGCAATATATAGATAAGTGCACAGAAATAGAAGTCTCATTGTTTGCGAGATGCGAATTTATAAACTGTTCATATGAGTGTCCATCCGACACGTGTGGTGCGTAGCTTTGTCAACACCTTATTCCATGCCTTTTTCCCTCTCTTGCACCCGCTCATGCCCGATGAGCGTTTTGGCAGGAACTCCATGATACCGTGTGTTCCATCCGTATCGAGGAAGGGAGAATAAAGGAGAAGCCATGGCTACGAGTATTATTGAAATCTGTAACAACGCACTGCTTGATCTTGGCGAAGATGTGATCATGTCCCTTGGCGACGGGACCAAGGCCGCAAGCCTCTGTAACCATCGTTGGGCTGCGGTACGCGATGCCGTGCTACGCGCCCATCCATGGAATTGTGCCATGAGTCAGGCGGAGCTGGCGGCCGCATCTGCCGCCCCGCTGTGGAAATGGGAGTTCCGCTACACTTTGCCGACTGACTTTCTCCGCGTGGTCCGTGTGGTCGGTCAGGACGGTTCCCCGATCACGGACTGGGAGATTCAGGGTGGAGTTGTTTTTTGTAACGAGGAGGCACCCATATTCATCAGTTATGTGCGTCGTGAGACTGACCCGAAAAAGTATGACGCACTGCTCGACGAAGCTTTGTCGGCACGGCTTGCGGCGACACTGGCGTATCCGCTTTCCGGGTCAACTTCATTGGCTCAATCCTACTGGCAGGTCTATCAGGATAAATTGGTTGAAGCCCGCGGTGTAGACTCTCGGGAAGGAGTGCCGGATTCCCTGGCTCCCACCGGGTGGCTGGGCGCAAAAACAGGGCGACGCTAATCATGGGCCTTCGGTCATTCCGAGGGCCTTTTCACTTTTTATAGGGCTTGAAGCAGGTCGTTGGTGATTTGCTCAATTCGCTTTTCTTCGACGATCTTGCCGCCATGGGTGTCTCGTACATGAAAGATGTCAGCGGCCCGACCACGGATGGTGGTGATTTTGGCCAGGTGAATGGAGACACCGTGCTTTGTCAGCACTCGCGCCATGTCAAAGAGAAAGCCGATTTTGTCCGTGGCAGCGATTTCGATGATGGAGTAGAAGTCGCTGGAATCATTGTCTACCTTGACGATGGGAGCCATCTTTGGACCTTTGCGCCCCTTAGTCAGAGGGGATTTTCTGCGGTCTTCCAATCGGGAAGCAATATCAAGCTTACCCACCAGTGCGTAGTTGATGGACCGGCTGACCCGTGCCCATACCTCATCGGCAAAGAGGTTTTCGGGTGGTTCTCCCACCGTAAATACATCCACTGCCGTGCCGTCTTTCCATGTGAACAGATCGGCGGCAAGAATATTCAGGCCATGCAGGGTCAGTGCTCCGGCGATAGTGACGAACAGGCCAGGCTGGTCCAAAGCGGCAATGGTAAGTTGGTAGGTCCCCTTTACCTTGGCCGGGCGTGCCTCAATCAGATTGACGCCTTTGCCCGCAATGCGTGATGGCTTGCGTATTCGGTCTTGGGCGACTGCCTCCCAAAGGCGCTGTACCAGTGGCAGATGCGTGGCGATGGACGTATGGTCCATGGCAAGAAATATCCGAGGCGGCATGGCGTCCAGCGCACCTTTGACGAAATCCGGATTCAAGTCCTTGCTGAGTGCCAGCACCTTCTCTCTCGCCGTTGTCAATTGACGGGCTGCTTCTGGTTTGGAAAGGGGACCATACTCCAGAAGACGACGCACCTTGTTGTACAATTCGGTAAAGAGGGAGCGAGTCCAGTTGTTCCAAGCCCGTGGTCCGGTCGCCATGGAATCGGCAACCGAAAGCAGATAAAGCATGTCGAGTCGTTCCCGTGAGACGACAAGTTCGGCCACTTCGGTTGGGACTCGTTCATCGGTCAGATCGCGTCGCGTCGCGTATTCGGGCAGCAGCAGATGGTGCTCCACCAGAAAGGCGACTTCACGGGCATCGGCTTTGCTCAGGCCGTATCGCTGCAAGGTTTCAAGGGCAATGGTCGCACCTGTGCGCGAGTGGTCGCTTTCTCCTTTGCCGAGATCATGGAAAAAGGCCCCGAGGATGGGGATGTCGAGTCGCCTCAGACCGGAAACCATCTGTGCAGACCATCTCTCCCCGGAATTGATGAATTCCGATAGCGTGCGAATGGTTTCCATGGTGTGCCTTCCGACAGGGTGCACATGGTAGTCATTGAATTGAATGAGGTGCTCGACATCGCTAAACTCGGGAAATATGGCAGGCAGAAGTCGGGTTTCCAATAACCCGGCGCAGGCAACACCGGCCTGCGGGCAGAGAAAAATGTTCACAAGGCGGTCGAGGGTTTCTCTTCTATCTATCAGTTGTCGTGCGAATCGGCCGGGGTTGTCGCGTATCAGACGCCGAGCCTGCCAAGTCAGGGGGAGACCGGTAACTGCCGAATCGTAAAAAGCATCCAGAACATCAGTGGCCGTGACGCGTTCGTGATCCTTGAATGAAATACCGCTGGCCGTGGCTTTGGCATTGGTTGCAGTGATGGCCGGGGGAGTATTCAACGGTTGGGGAAATCCTTCCTGAAACAGGGTTTCCCGCATGCTTTTTATATGCGTCATGGACTGGTGCAGTCGTGAGAGGAAGAATTCAACGCTGCGGCCAGTGGCATCGGGGGTTGCCTGTTGGGGGGCGAATCCCATCATTCGGGCCGTGGGTGGTTGCAGATCGAAATACAGACGATCGGTCTTTCGCTTGGCTGAAAGATGCAGAGCAGTCCGTGCCCTGTTCACAAAAGCCTGGTCCTCCCGAAGCCGTGACAACTCTTCCGGGAGAAAAACGGGCGGAAGCCCCATGGAATCCATAACCCGTGTAAGCCAGAAGACCTGTTGCCCATCCCGAAGCCCACCAAGCCCATTCTTCAATTCCGGTTCAAGCAGTCCTGTGGAATCCCCGTACTTTCGGGCGCGCATGAGGTTGTGCTCGCGCAGGCTGGCCGCAAAAACACGGCCTTTCTTCTGGAGCACCTTGCGATCAAAGGCTTCGCGAAATGTTTCAATTACTTCGGCATCTCCTGCCAAGGGGCGTGCGTCCAGCAGGGATGCCAGAACCTGAAAGTCTTTTTTGGCGAGGGAAAGACAATCACCTATTGTCCGAACCGAATGGCCGAGATCAAGGTTCAGGTCCCAGAGAGGGAACAGCAGATCTTTGACGAATTGTTCGGCGGCAGCAGGAATACGCCGCTTGAAGAGGAGCAGAATGTCGATGTCTGATCCCGGGCAGAGTTTGCCGCGGCCGTATCCCCCCACTGCGACAAGAGCGAAGGTGAAGTTCGGTGCGCCCGTTTCAAGGATACGTTCTTCAAAGTAGCGGTCCACAACATGTGAGTATTCCCAAGGAAATCCAGCTGTCGCCACCTGCCGTGCTCGTTCCCACAACGAGTGCCGCGCTTCTTTCAGCCGTTTTGCAGATGGGGGTAGGTACTGTTCGTTGGGCATAGATTCGGCAGGTTTGATATTGGTTTGTGTCATCTAGTGGCGGACAGAGGGATGGGGAACCCCCTGTCCGCCGACCACAAGGGAGGTCGGTTGCCGCGTGTGCGGCCAGGGGAACCCTGCTCCGGGACTCTCTAACCGGAGCAGGGAACTATTTCCCGTCGAATGCCGTTGTCTCGACGGGGTGAGGGAAGGTCCTAAATGGCTTCTTCGCCTGTTTCACCTGTTCGGATACGTACGACTTCATCAACCGGAGAAACGAATATCTTTCCGTCACCTACCTGTCCGGTCTGTGCCGCTTGTCTGGCAGCCTCAACAACTTCAGCGGCGAAATCGTCTTCAACAACCACGTCGATCTTGATTTTTGGGACGAAGTCGACCTGGTATTCGGCGCCACGATACACTTCCTTGTGTCCGCCCTGTCTGCCGAATCCTTTGACTTCGTTAACGGTCATTCCCTTGACGCCGATGCCTGCCAACGCGGTTTTCACCTCGTCGAGTTTGAACGTCCGGGTAATTATTTCTATTTTTTTCATAGTCTCATATCTCCTTGAAAGAGAGGGTGTTCGTCGGGTGGATTACCACTGGTATCCGGTTTCGCTGTGTTCGCTGATGTCCATGCCCTTATCCTGCTCATTGTTGTCAGCCTTGAGTCCGACAGTGGCGTCGACTACCTTGAAGATAACAAACGTCATGATAAAGCAGAAGGCCCAGGTCGCGACGACGGAAACAAACTGAATCCAGAGCTGGTTGGCGTTACCGGCGATAAGACCTTCGGCTCCGATGGTGGCGAATACGCCGGTTGCCAACGCACCGTAGGTACCGCCCACGCCATGGATGCCAACGACATCAAGGGCATCGTCATAGCCGAACTTGTTCTTGAGCATGATACCTGCGTAGCAGATTATACCGGCGCCGAGGCCGAGCACGATGGCCCACATGGGGGTGACGAAACCGGCAGCCGGGGTGATGGCGACCAGTCCGGCAACCGCACCGGATGCTGCGCCAAGGGTTGTTGCTTTGCCGCCATGCATCCATTCGGCGACGATCCAGGAAAGGGCGGCTGCGGCGGTTGCCATGTGTGTCGTGACAAAGGCATTGGCAGCAGCGCCGTCTGCGGCGAGGGCGGAGCCGGCATTGAAACCGAACCAGCCGAACCACAGGATGCCCGCACCAAGAATGGTCATGGGAAGATTGTGCGGGATGAATGCCGTGGTGCCGTGGCCTTTGCGTTTACCAATGAGGAGCGCGCAACACAGGGCAGCAGCGCCGGAACTCATGTGAACGACAGCTCCACCGGCGAAATCAAGGGCGCCCATTTCACCCATCCAGCCGCCGCCCCACACCCAGTGACACATGGGAGCGTAAACCAGGAGCAGCCAGAGTGCGGAAAAGACCATGAATCCACCGAATTTCATCCGTTCGGCAAAGGCACCGGAGATGAGGGCGGGGGTGATGACCGCGAACATGCACTGGAAAATCATGAAGGTCAGGTGCGGCAGGTTGTCGGCCGGGGAGTTGGTGTTGTCCATGCCCACGCCATTGAGGAATGCGAAGTCAAACCCGCCGATGAGTCCGCCGATATCGGAACCGAACGAGAGCGAGTAGCCGCATATGGCCCACAGCACGGACACCAGTCCGAGCATGATGAACGAGTGCATAATGGTGGAAAGAACGTTTTTCGAGCGGACGAGCCCGCCGTAAAACAGCGCCAACCCCGGTGTCATGAACATAACAAGGGCTGCGCAGATAAGAATGAAAGCATTGTCTACGAAATTCATTGTTTGATACCTCCGACAGCTCGTATTGCAAAACTGGGGCCAACAAAAAATGGCTAAATAAGGCGATTTTGTACAAAAAAGAATTAAATCGTATTAACAATTCTGCAAAAAAATGGAAACTTTTGATAAAAATGTAAAACTGAGAAGTTTCAGAAATGTGTGATTCCCCGTCCGGAACGGCTCAGGGGTTGAGTGTGTGAGGGAAACGTGGCAACGTTATGGTTTGGAATGATCTGTATCATTATTAGAAGGGGTGGTCGTTGTGTCACGATTTAAAAGCGCAGTTATTGTATTCGTTGTTCTTGCCGGAGCGATTGTTACTGCCGTGAGTTTTGACTACACGCATACATATGTGGAGGACCGCTTTCACGACGCCTTGAGCGAAGGGCAATACAAGATGGGGGAGCCGTTTTCTCTTGATGCCTTTCTCGAGTATTACGATTGGGATGAAGTCTGTGTCGTTATCCACGGCCAGGAGCATGATCTGGTTAACCGTGCCCGGCTGCCGTACGAGTTGCGTACAACGGACGAGGATCACTGGATGCTCGTGTTCGTCAAGTCGTACCATGTGGTTGCCGAGATTTCCGTCAGCAAGACGGAGTTGCTTCCGCCCGAAGAGCTTTCCAAGACGTGCTACGAGCGCTGGGAAGCCATTGTCGAGTTGCGTGATTTTGGTGGAACGCCCCGGATACGCTTTGTGGGCGACTAGGGCGCTCCCCATATTGGCGCTTCTCAGCAGGCTCCTCTCCTGTTATGTTTCCTCCCTCACTTTATGGAGGTATGTCGAATGGATATCACTCTCACCATCTTTTCCGATTTCTGTTGACCGTTTTGTTATGTCGGCACGGGAATTGTCGATGCACTGAAACGGGACTACCCCATCCGGGATGTTTGGGTGCCACATGAGATTCACCCTGATACACCGGAAGAAGGACGATTGATGACCGATCTTTTTTCTCAGGTCGATGTGGATGGAGTTTTGGAGGCGTGTCGGCAGCATGGGGCTAAATACGGAATTCAATTTCGCGATATGGAAATGCTGCGCAATACTCGTAAGGCGTTGGCTGCTGCGGAATTCGCCCGAGACCATGGAAAGTATGACGACTTTCATCACGCCGTGTTCAAGGCGTATTTCAACCATGGGCGTGATATCGGGAGCGTTGATACCCTCATGGATATCGCTTCTTCATGCGGTCTTGATGCAAAGGTGATGGTCACCTCTTTGGAAAGCGGTATCTATTTGGAGAGGCTCGCTGAAGGAAGTGCCAAGGCGCGTTCGATGGGCGTGAGAGCCATTCCGGCCTTCTTCATTGAAGACCAACCGGCTATCACCGGAGCGGTGGCCGAAGCACGGTTTCGTGATATCTTGGATAGGATGCTACAGGCTTGACCCTGACAGGATTGCCGAAGACCTACCGCAAATAACTACAACAAAGTACGACATGATGAGCGATTCAAATAAGCAGTCAGAAATAGTGATTTTTTTCACTGGCGGAACCATTGGGATGTCTCCCAGCGAAGGCGTCCACGGCGTTACTCCAGGTGGTAATTTTCAGCGGTTGCTCGATCAGCTTGCCCCTCAGGAATACAATGTGAGTCTGCGTCCGGTAACATGGTCGGATCAGCCCAGCCCGCACATGCGGCCCGAAGACATGTTCCGACTGGCGCGTGAGGTAGAGGCCGAACTGAAGAACGAGAACGTCGATGGAGTTGTGATCCTGCACGGTACCGATGTGCTCGCTGAGACAGCATACATGTGTGATCTCGTCATTGATTCTGACAAGCCCGTTATTCTGACCGGATCCATGCGGTACTATTCCGAGTCGGGGTATGATGGAATCCGAAATCTCATCAATGCGGTCCGGGCTTGTCTGTTACCCATTCCTCCCGGAACAGGCACATGTGTGCTCATGACCGATCGACTGTTCACGGCGCGTGATGCGGTCAAAGTCAACTCGCTTAATGTGGATGCCTTTGAATCACGCGAAGCGGGGATTGTCGGATATGTTGCGGGAGAGAATGTCATCCTGGCCGGATGCCCTTTGCACCACAAGCAGCGCCGCAAACTCAGGCCAGAATCCATCGAGAAAAATGTTGCTCTCATTACGTCATACACCGGGATGGATCGATCGCTTATCGATTATGCCAAACACGTCGGGAACAAAGGACTTGTCATAGAAGGTTTCGGTGCCGGTAATGTGCCGCCCGGTATTGTTCCGGCCATTGAAGACTGTGTCGAAAATGGTATCCCGGTTGTCCTTGCCACCCGTTGTATCGAGGGTGGGGTGTGGCCCATTTATGGATACCCCGGCGGCGGGGCTGATCTGCAGGACAAGGGAGTTATCCTGTGCGGAAGGTTGGGTGGTCCAAAGGCTCGAATCCGACTTATGTGCGCTCTTGGATTGACCTCTGACATGGATCAGATCCGTGACCTGTTTGAGGACGTTTAATCGCTTTTTGTCGTCAGTTTTTCTTGAACTGTTGGCTTTGCCTGCGCGTATATTACATGTGTAAAAGCTCCACAAAGGCCCAAGGCAGCTCTTCGCTTGGTTTTGTTGCAAGTAAAAACATCAACTAAACAAGGTGTCTGAAAGGAATATTCGTATTTTATTAAAATATTTTAAAAAAAAGCTTTACTTCGTCCTTCAAAAGGGTGACTGTCTGTCAACTCAGCGTGACTGGACGCACGATTACTTCTTCGCCCCAATTGGGCAACTAACGTTCCACGTTCGTCGAAAAGATTTACTCCCCCGTACCAGAGCCATTTAGATTATTTCCCGGTAAAGCCCGGGGTCGACCGCTGTCGCGCGCCGTCGATATTTTCCTTCTCACCCAAGGCCTTCATGACCTTTTCGACATTTTCTTTTGATAAGCGCATCGTCGCAGGTATTGACGCATGCGGATATTCCACTCCCACTCCAATTCAGAACCAAACGATTCCGCTGATTCTCAAAGGCCACGACGTTATGGGATTGGCTCAGACCGGCACAGGAAAAACCGCCGCGTTTGGCTTGCCTATACTGCAGCGTCTTGTCTCTGACAGCAACAAGCAGCGTACGCCGCGTGTTCTGATCCTGGCTCCCACACGAGAGCTGGCCCAGCAGATCAACGACAACCTCAAGTCCCTTGCCGGACAGACAGGTATTCGTAGCTCCATCGTTATCGGCGGTGTTGGTATGGGACCACAAATTAGAGCTTTCAAAAATTCCAACATCATCGTGGCTTGTCCCGGCCGTTTGGTCGGTCTCCTGAGCAATGGCTCTGTCCATCTCAAGGGAATAGACACACTGGTTCTCGATGAAGCTGACAGAATGCTTGATATGGGCTTCATGCCTGACATCAAACGTATTCTGTCCCAGTTGCCGGCCAAGAGGCAGAACCTCCTGTTCTCGGCAACCATGCCCAAGCCCATTCTTGAGCTGACCAAGCGGATTCTGGTCAATCCGAAAACTGTTCGGATCAACACGGTCTCGCCGGTCACGAGTGTGGAGCATACGTTTTACAAGACGCATACCAAGGGCAAAGGTCCTCTTTTGGAGAACTTCCTTGCTCGGGGGGAACATCAGAATGTCCTGATTTTCACCCGAACCAAGCGCAAGGCCCGGAGTCTTTCCCGCCTGCTGGAGAGCCGTGGCTACAAGTCCACCTTCCTTCAAGGCAATATGAGCCAGAATCAGCGTGATAAAGCGCTGAAAGGGTTCAGGGGAGGCCAGTTCCCGATCATGGTAGCGACAGATATCGCAGCTCGCGGTATTGATTGTGATCGCATCACCCATGTCGTGAACTATGACATGCCCGATACCCTTGAAACCTATACGCACCGTATCGGCAGAACCGGCAGAGCCGGACGCTCCGGCAGTGCTATCAGCCTGGTAACCCATGATGACGCCAGTCAGGTGCGAGCCATCTCGCGCATCATCGATGTTACCGTTAAACAAACCGAAGGATGTGACCATCGGCAGGATGCAAAGCCTACCGGTACTCGCAAACCTCGATCTTCCTCCAATTCGAGGAAACCCAATCAGCGCAGCAGGCGTCGCCCCGGACAGGGACAGCGCGCAGCAGCCTGATAATTAAGCGGATCAAGCCCATCATTGCACACGGGTGCATAGGATGTGGCCCGAATATAGTTAATGAATGCTGTTGGTTCCACTGATGACAGTGGATGCGGCAAAACGAACCCAATACTAGGAGAAAAACATGTCTAAGAACTTATACGTCGGCAATCTGGCTTGGAGCAGCACTGAAGATGAAGTACGCACCGCTTTTGAAGCATTTGGTGAAGTCACTTCTGTTAAACTTATCGAAGATCGTGAGACCGGTCGTCCCCGCGGTTTCGGCTTTGTCGAAATGAGCGACGACAATGCAGCTCTGGAAGCTGTTGAAGCTCTCGACGGTAAAGACTTCGGTGGCCGTAACATCAAGGTCAACGAAGCAAAGCCCCGCGTGGAACGTCCCCGCTGGTAGTTTTGCCGTCTGCCTTGGCAGATTTTGAGACCGCCCCTGTTTCGAGAGGGGCGGTTTTTCAATCCCTTGTGTCCGCATAAACACGTAAGGAGCGTATATGGCGAAGCCGAATTTCAAGTTCGCGAAGCGACAGAAAGAATTGGCCAAGAAGAAGAAAAAAGAAGAAAAATTAAAAAAGAAGTTAGCCAGAAAAGAGTTCGGTGTTGAGGAAGCATCACCGGAAGAGGCTGATGAGGATAGAGAGGAATAATAGCCTCTCTTTTTTTATGCCCGAAATCATTCAATTACACATCGTGTGAATAGTCAGTTCCCTTATCTCTCAATCCCCCGTCAACACCTTATTTCATCCTTTTCTCGCCCGATTCACTCCCTGTTTCGCCCTATTTCATCCCGGGCGAAAAACCGGGGTTAGTGTTTTGCAACCGGCCCGAAAGTTACGTGCGGCCTGCCCGCTGTCTGGAAACGGTTTCCATTCAGTCCGCAGATACCCGCCACGCATCGTCACTCGGATACCCGGATATGAATGCAACACCTAACCCTGAAAAGGAGAGTGACGAAATGTCCACTTCCATTGCCAATTCATTTGTCACTGAATACACCGAAATGGTGCATCAGTCGTACCAGCAGCGCGGTTCCAAACTGCGAAACACCGTTCGCCTGCAGACCGGCGTCGAAGGCTCCAAGTGCGTCTTCCAGAAGGTAGGCAAGGGGGCTGCGGGTAAGAAAACCCGTCATGGCAACGTGCCCCTGATGAACCTCAACCACTCAACTGTCTCCTGTACCTTGTCTGACTGGTATGCAGCCGAGTACGTCGACAAACTCGATGAGCTCAAGGACAAGCAGGACGAGAAGAAAGTCGCAGCCGATGCCGGTGCATGGGCGCTGGGCCGCAAGATCGACGAGTTGGTCATCGCCAAGATGAGCGGTGCCGCCAATGTCGTGGCCGAGGCAGCCTCCGGCCTGACCAAAGACAAGATTCTTCAGGCGTTTGGCACACTCAATGCCAACGACGTGGCCGATGACGGCCATCGCTTTGCAGTGGTCGGTCCGCACCAGTGGAACGAACTGCTGAATATCGAAGAGTTCAAATCCAGTGACTTCTCCGGCGAACAGTATCCCTGGCTGGCCGGAACCGAGTCCCGCACCTGGCTGGGCATCACCTGGATGTTCCACACCGGCCTTCCCCTTGATGCTGGTTCCCGTTCCTGCTTCATCTACCATCGCAATGCCATGGGCCTTGCCGAAGGACAGGAAATCAAGGCCTTTGTTGACTGGGTGCCGGAAAAGGCGGCCCATCTGGTGGATCACATGCTTAGCGCAGGCTCCTGCCTCATCGATCCTGAAGGCATCATCGAAATCAAGTGCGACGACGACGCAGTCATCGTCTAACCCCATTCATTAGCGGAAGGGGTGCGCCTCTTCGATAGGAAAAAGGAGAAAATATGGCAGGATATATCAGTGAAGACATGCGTTTGATGGGTGGCGTTCCGGGTCAGCAGTTGTTTATTTACCGATCTGACGACGACATTCTCACCATCACTGGTGTCGATTACTTCAACGAAGCGGTGGAGGATTACAATCTGGATACCGGTGATATCATCATCGCCTGTTCCGGTCCCACCAAGGCTGATGCCGTCGACCTGTTGGTCGCCTCGAACAATGCCGGGTCGGTCACTGTGACCAACGGCAGTTAATCAACCACAAACCAATCAAACAACTTCCTTTGGATACGGATACGAGGGGCGGCCATCGGGGTCGCCCCTTTTTTGCGTCAAGTGACCGAAGGCTGACGATTTGAGCTGTCTCGTAAAAGCTCCGGGCAGGTCGAGGTCTTAGAATGTAAGGCGCGTACCGGAGCCGACTTCACGAACCGGACACTGGCTTGCGAGATGGATTTTGGCAGCCAGATCCGTGCAGTGGCAGCAGTACAGTGATTCCAGATTCAGACCGGCAAGGTATGCAGCAGTGGCGTCTAACCGCTCTGTGCTCGCATCCAGCAAATGGAGCCCGCCTATTATCGAGTGGACCTTTTCCTCCCCGGTTACGCGTCGAGCATGATCCACGGTGTTGCAGATACCGGAGTGGGCGCATCCGGCAATGATCACCAACCCCTCATCCTCTACATAAGCGAGGGCGGTATCGTCGGGCAGTGTGTCGTCGCAGGAACCGCCGCCCGTGAGTCGGTGTCCTATGGGGTCAGACTGCTCAAAATCAAAAATGCGTTCAATCTGGCCGAGTGCCACGAGTTTGTCAGTCAGCCAGAGCGGTTCAGTACTATCCAAAATATCCATGTGCCGTGCAAGTTTATCCCGTGAAAGTATCATGCCGATTTCCGGTTCGTTGGAGACAGTCTTGCTGTCAAAAACCAGCGGATGGGCGAGCAAAGTGGGCCGCGAAACATCCATCTTTTGCGATATGGATTCAAAACGGTGCCTGATGAGGGCATCGAGTCCCCATGTGTGGTCAAAGTGGCCGTGAGACAGGACAATCCAGTTCAGTTTTAGCAGATCGGTGTTCATACGGCGGGCATTGATCAGGAATCCATCGGAGTATCCGGCATCAAAAAGAATGCGTGAATCTCCATCTTCTATAAGCAGGGAAAGCCCGGGTTCAGCGACAAAGTAGCTGCCGACCAGTGAATTGTTGTCGATTAGTACGGTAAGTTGCATGTGATCTCGCTTGTGTGACTGGAACTGTGAATCAAAAGTCTATAAGACGGACGGATGATATCACGCAACCCGTTAATTCCATGCCTGCTGTTGGTGCTGATTTGTCTGGTAGTGCCGGTAAAGGCCGCTGAAACCGGCAGGCTGCATTCCGTGATTGATGGCGACTCGTTGGAGGTAGTCATTGAAGGAAAGGTGGTGGAAGTCCGTCTGATCGGTATCGATGCGCCGGAATGGGGGCAGGAGTATGGGTTGGCAGCCAAATCGTTTGTTCTGCACTTCTGCCTCGGAAAAGAGCTTAAGCTAGAATACGACAAGGACCGTCGTGATCGCTACAGACGATCTCTGGCGTATGTCTATGTGGGTGGAAAAATGCTCAATGAAGCCATTGTTCGCGAGGGGTTGGCACTGGCGTTTGCCTATAAGCCGAATACGCGGCATCAGGCCCGACTGTTCCAGGCTCAAGCTGATGCGCGTGATGCGGAGCAGGGCTTTTGGCAACAGGGCGGGCTGGAACTGACACCATCTCAATGGCGAAAGAAGAATAGGCGTTGAAAAGAGGGAAAGGCCGCATATGCAGCCTTTCCCGTGGATAATATTATTGAGGTTGCTTGCCGAATCCGTCCTTGGACATGACCATACGGCCATGCAGGTTGTAGAAGGGATACCCGGCAGAGGCCCATGCCTTGAAGCCACCATCAACGTTGGTCACGTTGGTATACCCGGCGTCCAGCAGCATCTTGGTAACCAAAGCGCCTCGGGTGCCGGACTTGCAGTAGATGTAAATGGGAACATCGGGATCAGTTATCTTGGTAGGAATCACCCACTCAGCCTTGCCGCGGGGTGCCCATACGGCGTTGGCAAGATGACCGGCATCGTATTCATCCTTCCCACGCACATCAACGACTTCGAAAAACTCCTGATCTGATTCGATCTTTTTCATGAATTCCTGAACCGTGATGGTTGGTACGGATTGTTTGATGGCCGTAGTACTCAGCTTGATGTTGGCTTTGACCGCATCAATGGGCTCTGCGGCAGCGGCAACGCCACTGAAAGCGAAAAGGGCTACGATGAGTAACGACATGATACTAAGTTGTTTTTTCATGTTTACCTCCTGATATGGATAAATATACCCCCTATAGGTATACTGTTTCAAATCTTGTGGCTATTAGTTTCTTACATGGTCGTACTACTGATCATAGAAGAACTGCCAAATTATAAAAGGCGATCCCCTCCGCACCGAAGTGGGGAGGGGATCTACTCTCTCTATGTCGGGCTTCGACTAATTATCCTACCAATTCCTTGTTGCCTTCCACCAGATCGGTGACCACGCCCGGATCGGCGAGGGTGGAGGTGTCTCCGAACTCATCGGAGCCCTCGACGATCTTGCGCAATACGCGTCGCATGATCTTGCCGGATCGGGTTTTGGGCAGGCCGTCAGCGAATTGGATAAATTCAGGTGTAGCAATGGGGCCGATTTCCTTGCGCACCCATACCTTGAGTTCCTTGATCATGTCGTCGTCCGGTTCGATGCCGGATTTGAGCGTGACGTAGGCATAGATGGTTTCACCTTTGACATCGTGGGGCATGCCGACGACCGCAGCCTCGGCTACGTCCTTGTGCGCGACAAGGGCGGATTCGATCTCGGCGGTTCCCATTCGGTGGCCTGAGACATTGATTACGTCGTCCAGGCGACCCATGATCCAGAAGTACCCGTCGCTATCCACACGAGCGCCGTCACCGGCCTCATATGCACCGGGGAATCCGGCAAAGTAGGTGGATTTGTAGCGTTCCGGGTTGCCCCAGACATTGCGCAGCATACCGGGCCACGGCTTGTCCACGATGAGGTGGCCGCCTTCGTTGGGATCGGCCTCTGTTCCGTCGCGGCGCACGATCTTGGCAGAGATGCCAGGCAGGGCACGGGTGGCGGAGCCGGGCTTGAGCGGTGTGGCATAGGGCAGTGCGGAAATCATGATACCGCCTGTTTCGGTCTGCCACCATGTGTCGACAACAGGCAGCTTACCGCCACCGATGTTGTTGTGATACCAGAGCCACGCTTCCGGGTTGATCGGTTCACCGACTGATCCGAGTACACGCAGTGAGCTGAGGTCGTAGCGTTTGGTCCACTCCTCACCTTCACGCATGAGTGCGCGGATGACGGTGGGGGCGGTGTAGAAAATATTGACCTTGAACTTGTCCACGATCTGCCAGAAGCGATCCGGCTTGGGATAGCTCGGAACACCCTCGAACATGACGGAAGTGGCGCCCAGGGTCAGCGGCCCATATACAATATATGAGTGGCCGGTGATCCAGCCGACATCGGCGGTACACCAGTACACATCGTCATCTTTGACATCGAATACGTACTGCGTGGTGTGCGCGGTGTATGTCAGGTAGCCGCCTGTTGTATGCAGAACACCTTTGGGCTTGCCGGTGGAGCCGGAGGTATAGAGGATGAACAGCGGATCTTCGGCGTCCATTTCTTCGTACGGACAATCCGATGTGATGTCTTCGGCGTTAATCTCGTCATGCCACCAGGAGTCGCGGCCTTCGACCATGTTGATGTCATTGCCGCCTCGTTTGACGACAATGCACTGCTCGACAGAAGGGCAGTCCTTCAGGGCTTCATCGGCATTGGGCTTGAGTGGGATGGTCTTTCCGGCGCGCAGGACCGCATCGGCGGTGATCAGCACTTTTGCATCGGCATCTTCGATGCGCGATTGCAGGGCGATGGACGAGAATCCGGCGAAAACGATGGAGTGGGGTGCGCCCAGTCGGGTACAGGCGAGCATGGCAATGGCCAGTTCCGGAATCATGGGCATGTAAATGGATACGCGATCGCCGCGCTTGACGCCTTTCTTCTTCAGGACGTTGGCAAAACGGCAGACCTCGGTATGCAGCATCTGATAGGTGTAGACCCGGGTGTCTTCCTCGGGTTCGCCCTGCCAGATGAGTGCGGCCTTGTTGCGGCGACCATCGGTGAGGTGACGGTCGAGGCAGTTGTAGGAAACATTGGTGGTACCGCCCTGGTACCATTTGAACTCCGGCTTGTCGTAGTCGGCTTCGAGCACCTTGTCGAAATCAGAGAACCAGGAAAGAAGGTCGGTGGCCCGCTCACCCCAGTATCCTTCGGGATCATCCAGGGCTCGTTTGTTTTCGGCTTCGTAATCTTCCATGGATTTGATCCAGGCCTGCCCCTGCATGGAGGCATCGGGTTGGAATATCTGGCCGTCTTTCTGTAAACTTTCGATTTTTTTCTCTTCGCTCATGTTGTCTCCTGACTTCTTAGATCATCTCTATCGTGAGGAATCCGCTGGAAAAACGAATCGCACCCGCGTTTCCGAACCGCCATGCCCCCGAAAGGCTCACTTTGGTCTGTTATCACTTATATGAAGATGTGGGCAACCTCGGACCCTTTTTAGGTGAACGGTTCCAAATCGACAGGTGAACGGTAAAACATCTCGTGACCTGACTGCCCGGTCCGGTAAATGGCAAGGATGACACGGTAACGGTCAGTGATTACCGGGCATGAAAAAAGGGTGCGCCGACTGTCGACGCACCCATGACTGTTCAAACCAGATACCCTTGCTTTTCGGGTTATCCTCTCCTGCGGGAGCGGGCAAACCCAGCCAGACCGATGATGCCAAGCCCAAGAAGGATGAAGGTGGATGGTTCGGGAGTGGCAATGATCACGCTGTAATCTTCCACTTCTCCCTGATTCAGGAAACCGTAGGCGGTGGTGTCTTCAAAGCTGACGTGGTTGCAGTGAACACGTGCACGGAGCCATGTCTCGCCGATGTGAGCGTCTTCGGGGACGAGCATTTCAGCAAAAAAGTAGTTTTGAAGGGTATAGACGGGGTTGAAGTTGCCGTACACATGATCCTCTTCCTTGTCCCAGCGGTACGCGATGAGCTGCTCGCCTGCGTCGTCCCAGTCCTTGTCGCCGTTCCAGTCGATCCAGCTTTTCAACTGATCATAGTTGTGCAGGCCGTCGTTGGTACGCTGGAAGTCGAATCGGAAGGTGACGCTTCGGCCAATATGAATGGCTTCGTGTCCAAAGGTTTTGCCGCCATCGAGGGACCAGTCTACACCGTCGTTGGTCAGCCAGACATCGCCCAGGCGCTGCCAATTGTCGGTGTTGTGCCATGCGCGTTCATACCCGGGCGCAGTGCCTTCACTGATGCCGGTTGCAGAGCGGTCATATTCTTCCGGCTCCATGACGAGTGCGAAAGAGGACGTTCCGGAAATGAGGATGACGAGAGCGGCCATGGAAAGCAGTCGGAAAAGAGTAAGCATCATTACAACCTTATGATTGAAATATGGTGGTTAAAGGGTCGTGGACAACGGGCGCCAATAAGCAATACTTGGTCCAGAACTGTGATTTCAGGTGTTTAGTGTGTTTTTGCACACTTGGTGTTTGTAAGGAAAATCGACACAATTCTAGAATTGTTAACACTTGCGGCTCGTTGTGACCGCGGCTTCGTCTGGTAGGGCAGGAGTGGTTCGAGAAGGGGGGAGGCGGTTCCTCTTGCTTGTCCCGGTTCAAGAGGCATGGTACCTATCCATCGTCGTGCCGATACGAGAGTAGCCTTTGATGTGTAGGAACCTTTTCATCGTTCAACTTATCCCGTACCGACATGAGCGGCGGCTCTGATAGCCCGTCGAACTGCGTGGCCGAGCCGGTCCTCGCGCATTACAGACCAGAGATTACGAGGAGCGCTTCGGCATGAAATCCATCTGTTTTTTCAATACCAACAAAGCCTGGGGAGGCGGTGAGCGGTGGGTCTACGATAATGCCCTGACCGCGTTGCGCAAAGGGTATGACGTCCGGGTTGTCACCAATGTGAAGTCTGCATTGGGTGATCGTCTGGAAAATGAAACAGACCTGCGAGTACATCGGCAAAACGTTTCCAATCTCAGCTTTCTCAATCCCCTGACCCTGCTCTCCATTCGCAGCTACTTTACCCGCACCCGTCCCGATGCCCTTGTCATGTCCCTTCCAAGCGACATGAAAGTGGGGGGTATGGCTGCACGAATGGCCGGAGTGCCGACCATTATCTACCGCCGGGGTATCGCGCTTCCGGTTCGTAACACTGCCCTCAACCGGTTCCTGTTCGGATCGGTCATCACCCATTTCATGTGCAATTCCGAGGAGACCAGGCGACTGGCCCTCAAGGAGAACCCCGACCTCATCCCTGCCGAGCGTGTGAGCGTGAACTACAACGGCGTGGATGTGCGACCAGAAGAGACCGCAGCCATCGCACCGGCTTACCAACGGCAAGGTGATGAGATCATCATCGGCAATGCCGGTCGCCTGACCGAGCAGAAACGGCAGGATCTGTTACTGGAGGCCGTTGCACGCCTCAAAAGCCGGGGACATAATGTCAAACTGCTCCTTGCCGGTGTCGGGGAACTGGAAGATGCGCTGAAGCAGCAGGTGCAGACATTGGGGTTGCAGGACGAGGTCGTTTTTCTCGGGTTCGTGAAGGCCATGCCTGCGCTTTACAACGCCATGGATTTCATGGCCCATACCGCCCACTGGGAAGGGTTCGGGTATGTGTTGGCAGAATCTATGGCTGCCGGAAAACCGGTGGTTGGCTTCAACGTCAGCTCCAACCCGGAACTGATCAAGGACGGTGAAACCGGCTATCTGGTGGATGTGGACGATCTGGAAGGATTCGTGGACCGCATGGAAACACTGGTCGTTGATGCCGACTTGCGCCACCGAATGGGTGAGGCCGGACGTCAGCGGGTGGATGCTCTCTTTTCATCGGATCGAGCCTTCGAGCGGTTGATCAGACTATTTTCCTGATACGTATCCCGGTTGTGGAACCGCGCCTCATTGGGCTGAACTTTTCGTTCCAAATGAAAGAGGCACCTCGAATCAGTCGGGGTGCCTCTTTTGGGATCTGATTGGGAGCTATGATCGGGCGTCGTTCATCAGCTCATCGATGACATGTTGCAGATCTTCCATTTGCGTTGTCATGTCGTTGACCGATTGGGATGCTTCCCTTGCTCCTTCGGCGGTCTCTGCCGAGATGGTGTTGATTTCGTCGATGGCCCGGTTGATCTCTTCGGATGTGGCGGATTGTTCCTCGGCAGCCGTGGCAATGCCTTGAATCTTCATGGCTGTTTCCTTGGATCCATTAACGATATCCGCAAGGACTTCCCCTGATTCACTGGACATCTCGACCGCTTTGCCGAGGTCGGCCAGAGCGCGTTCCATGCCGGAGATATTCTGCTGGGCCACACCCTGAATGGAAGTGATTGAGTCGCCAACTTCCTTGGTGGCCTGCATGGTCTTTTCCGCCAATTTGCGTACTTCATCGGCAACAACGGCGAACCCGCGTCCTGCCTCGCCTGCTCGGGCAGCCTCGATAGCTGCGTTCAGGGCAAGAAGGTTGGTCTGGTCCGCGATGTCAGTGATCACTTCCATGACCTGGCCGATATCATCAGCCTGCTGACCAAGGCGGTTCATGCCGCTCTTGAGGTCTTCGGCGGCTGTGTATGTGGTGTTCATGGCCGTAACCGAATCGCTGACGGTTGCAGCACCTTTTTCGGCCAGACTTTGCGCCTGGTCACTGTGGCTGGATGCTTCGGATGCATTGCGAGCCACCTCCAGCACGGTCGCGTTCATCTGTTCCATGGCCGTGGCTGTTTCCTGCACGCGGGAGCGCTGAACATTCATGCCGTTATCGATGATAGACGCCTGTGTTGCGATCTGCTGGGAGGCAGTGGAAACACGATCAACCACTCCCTGAATGCGATTGGCGGCCTGCATGATGCCTTCCTTGCGGGCCACTTCCGCTTGAGCGCGGGCTTCGGCTGCCTCGGCCATGGCGCGTTCTGCGGCAAGGGCTTTGTCCTCGGCTTCGGCGCTCTTTGTCGTGATCTTTTTGATATTGTCGCGCAGGGTAGCTGCCATGGAGTTGAGGGAAGACTGGAGCTTGGACGCTTCATCGTTACCTTTCACTTCAAGACGAACGTCGTACTCGCCCTCGGCAATGGTTTCAGCTGCGGCAGTGGCTTCCTTGATAGGCAACAGGATGGAACGGACGATGAGATAGCTGAGGATCAGTACACCGGAAAGCAAGATGGCCAGGGACGTCAGGACCGTGACTGTCCGGTTCATGACGATGGCCTTGATGGTGTCGCCGATGCGGTCCTTTTCGCGTTGGATATTGTCGATATATACCCCTGTTCCCAGTGCATAGTTAGTTCCGGGAATGCGCGTCGCATAACTCAACTTGGGTTGATCCCCGGCTTCCGGTTTGGGCCAGATATATTCGACATAGCCGCCGCCGTTCTGAGCGACCTGATTCAATTCGTATATGAGTCGAACACCGTTCTTATCCTTGATGTCTCCCAGGTCCTTGCCAATCAGGGAACTGCTGATATGTGCGATCATGACAGTGCCGTCCAGGACGAAAAAGTAGCCGGAGTCGTCATTTTCGTACCGGTGCTCACTCAGTGCTCGGTTCAGAAGATCGTGCTGGGCATCTGCGTTGTCCAGGTCCTTGAGCACATGGGAAAGTGACACGGCCAATCCATCGGTAGCTACTTTCAGCTTGGCTTCCTGCCCTTGGTACATGAGCTTATCTATTTCCGTTGTGCTGACATCCTTGACGGTTTCAAAACTTTGGAGAAAAGCAAGGCACGTCCCGCCGATAAACAGAAGCATGAGCGCCAGAATTGTTGTGATTCGTTTCCCTATGGAAAGCGATCTGAGCATAAGAGTCTCCTGAATAGTAACTATTGACAAAACTTGGGTAAAGTCCACTATTCCTATTAGATAACTAATAGACAATACAAAAGCAATCTACTTCAAATAAAAACGCGGCAGTTCTAAACTGCCGCGTTGTGTACTGGTGTTGTGTTCGGATTAAAAGGAATCGACCGAGTTGCCAAACCCTTGCGCTCGAGTTCCGCCTCCCTCAGAGAAGCCTTCAGCCTTGAGCTTTTCCAGTTCGGCCTTGAGCAACTGATCCTTCAGTTCCATCAATTGGGTTTGCTTGTCCTGAAGCTGTTGCATCTTTTCCTTTTCCGGCAGATCGCCTTCTTCGATCGCCTTGATTTCTTCCTCAAGCTTTTCGATTTGACGCTTCAGCTGTTCGGTTAGCAAATCCTGTTGCTCTTCTTCCTTGGAAGCGGATGTCTCACCGGGGTTATCGGTTGCAGCGAGAGCTCGCGCCTCCTCGGAAATGGAGACAACAATATCTCCTTGTTCCGGAACCTTGGCTTCTTTGGCCATTTCTTCGCCGGTTCGCTCCACGGATGGGGCGGGGCGGGCGTTTAGGCCGTCCGCAAGTTGGGATAGTGTGCCCAGTGTGGATTCAAGTACCATGCGTTGCCTCCTTAAATGATGATATAGGACATCCGAGAGTCTCATCGTCGGCCTGTCAAAAAACTTTAGGGTACAAGGCTGTTGCGCGGCGGCAGTAAAAAAAGGTACCGTTATCCCAATTATCCGTACCTACTTCACGAGGCGAGTATGAGCGTTACCAATCTCAAGTACCTGTTCAATCCCGGTTCCGTCGCTGTTGTCGGCGCCACCAATGATTCCCGCAACGCAGGCAATATCGTCATGCGCAATATCATGGCGGGGGGATTCATGGGGCCGGTCATGCCGGTATCCGACACCGCGGAAGCCATTGCGGGCGTATTGACCCATCCTTCCGTGCGGCATCTGCCCAAGACACCGGATCTGGCCATTGTCTGCTCTCCATTGGACGAGGTGCCCGAGATCATCCATTCCCTCAAGGCGCGCGGAACCCGAGGCGTCGTGCTCATGGGGGCCGGGTTCGCCTATATGACTCCTGAAGAACGTCAGGATATCAAGGACACAATTCTTGGCATCGCCGATCCTCCTAGTCTTCGGATTATCGGTCCCAAGTCCCTCGGGTTCATGGTTCCATCGCTGAATCTGAATGCTTCGCTTGCTCATTCGAATGTTGAGCCGGGTAAGGTCGCGTTCATCTCCCAGTCCGATTCGCTGTTTGCAACAGTTCTTGATTGGGCCAAGGCCAAAGGCGTGGGCTTTTCTCACATGATCGCCCTTGGCAGTCGCATTGATGTCACCTTTGCCGATATTCTCGATTATCTCGCCTCAGACCCGCTGACCCGCTCCATCATGCTCTACGTGGAATCCATCAAGGATGCCCGTGAGTTCATGTCCGCTGCCCGTGCGGCTTCCCGCAACAAACCGGTGCTGGTTATCCGGCCCGGGCAGGCGCTCGATACCGTGCTTGGCGACCTCAAGCTGCGCGAAACCGGTGATCATCGTCTGGTGGATGCTGTTTACGATGTCGCATTCCGCCGTGCCGGTATGTTGCGCGTGGAAAATATCGACGGGCTGTTCGATGCGGCACAGACTTTGGGAACGCCCAAACATGTATACGGCAAGAAACTGGCGATCCTGACCAACGGAACGAGCGCGGGCATACTGGCCGCCGATCGTCTTTTGGCCGGTGGTGGCGAGTTGGCCCAGCTTTCCGATAAGACCATCGAAGCCATCGACGCGGCCCTTGGTGAAGAGAACTGGTCTCGCGGCAATCCGGTGGATATCCCGTTCAATGCCGACGGCAAGGCATACTCCGAAGTGCTCAAGCTGCTGCTCAAGGACAAGAATTCCAATGGCATTCTGGTGATGCACGTACCGTGGACAGCCCAGCCGGATGTGGAAGTGGCCGAAGCGCTTCGGGATTCACTCAAACGGGTCAAGCGCATGGTGCTCACCGCATGGCTTGGATCGGGCAGGGCAGATGTGGCCCGTGATGTTTTTCGTAAGGCAGGCATTCCGACATACGACACACCTACCCACGCTGTACGTGCGTTTCTGTATATGGCCGAATACCTGCGAAATCAGGAAATGCTCATTGAAACGCCGGACTCGTTGCCTACGGACTTTTTCCCGGACACGAAATCCGCACGCGATATTGTGGATCAGGCCCTGACGCAGGAGCGTGAGTACCTGACCGAGCCGGAAGCCAAGGACATGCTGGCCGCCTACGGTGTGCCGGTGGTCGAGACCCGCATCGCCATCTCGGCCAAGGATGCGGTCATTGCCGCGGATGAGCTTGGCTATCCTGTGGCCCTTAAACTGCGCAGCCCCCAGATTCCGCAGCCTTTTGATGTGGGTGGTGTGCTGCTTGATCTGGAAACGCCAGAGCGGGTGTGGGAAGGCGCGGCTTCCATTCTGGCTCGATGCACGAGGGAGCGACCGGATGCCTATATCGAAGGCTTCACCGTGCAGAAAATGGGGCGTCGCCCCGGTGCCCATGAGTTGTTTATTTCCGCGACGGTGGACCCTGTATTTGGCCCGGTGCTCTCTTTCGGTCATGGAGGTATGGCGCGGGAGATGATTCAGGATTCCGCCCTGACCCTGCCGCCTCTTTCCATGAGCCTGGCCCGTGAGTTGGTCGGGCGCACACGTATTGCCTCACTGCTACAAGGTACGCCTTCGCACCAACCGGCGGATATCGATGATATCTGCCTTACGCTGATTCAGATTTCCCAGCTATTCCAGGATGTACCGCAGATCAACTCCATCGATATCAATCCGTTGTACGCCGACTCCGAGGGCGTGCTTGCCCTTGATGCCAAGATCGGCATTGCTCCGTTCGAAGGAGAAGGGGAGTCGCGTCTGGCGATTCGCCCGTACCCGCGAGAGCTGGAAGAGTGTGTCGAACTCAAGACCGGTCGCAAGGTCACGCTGCGTCCCATCAGGCCGGAGGATGAAGACACCCACCGCGCTTTCCTTGAAAGTCTGTCGGACGAGGATTTGCGGCTGCGCTTTTTCGGCGTTGTGCAACGGGATTTCGATCACAAGGATATCGCCCGTTTCACCCAGATCGATTACGATCGTGAAATGGCCTTCATTGCCACGGCCCTGGATGATGCGGGAAACCCCGAAACGTTGGGTGTCATGCGGACCAATACCAGCCCGGACAATTCCGAAGCGGAGTTCGCCATTGTCGTTCGTTCGGACCAGAAAGGCGAAGGACTCGGGTCCTATCTGTTCCAGAAGGGAATCCGCTACACCAAGGATCGAGGCACCCGGAAACTCACTGGTCAGACCATGATTGAAAACAAGGCCATGCAGGGACTTTCCAAAAAGTTCGGCTTTGTGGTTTCACCCGATCCACACGATGAGGACCTTGTGGAAATGGTTCTGGATATGGAGACAGTCGAAGCATGAGTGTGAGCAAGCACCTTCCTGTGTATCACCACACGGGGCTGGAAACGACAGGCGGTGCCACGCGAGTCGCTCGCCTGCTCATGGAGGGAATGAACAAGCTTGAAGTGGAGTCCTCTCTCAGCTTTGAACTGGGAGAAGGGCCGGATACAGCCGCCATTCTCCCAGAGGATTTCGGGCGCTATCTTCCCAAGGGAGGGATTGCCCATGTGCATTGCACGGGCAACTGGCCTGCATTGCTGGACAGCATCCCGAGCTGGTACCGGACAGTGATCACCCTGCACGACTGTGAATTGTTTACCGGCGGATGCCCCTATCCGCTGGATTGTCCCAATGTGGATGAGGGATGTGCCGAACCATGTCCTCGTAAATTCCCGGACTCCGAAGCGTTGCGTAAGGAAAAACTGCGGCTGGTGGAGCGGCTCGATCCCATTCTGGTGGCCCCGTCACGCTGGCTCGCGCGTTTGGCAAAATCACATCTGTTCCGCTCGGTCTCGGTGATTCCCAACGGCATAGTCTGGCCTGAGTTTCCGCCCAAGCGAGTGGAGGCCCGGAGAAGTCTTGGCATTCATCCTTCTGCGCGTGTCTGCCTGTTTGTGGCCCATGGCGGAACAGACGCTGCCTACAAATCCGGTTCATCATGGCGGCGCATCTGGCAGGCTGTGAAACAACGTGTTCCCGAAGCTCTTTGCTTTGCGGTCGGGGGAGATACGGCCGGGCGCGAGGGTGATCTGGTCATCTGGCCCTATGTGGAGCGTGAACGATTGGCACTGCTGATGGCGGCTGCGGATGTCCTGCTCTATCCCACCAAGGCTGACAATCATTCCCTCGTTATTCTGGAGGCGCAGGCGCAGGCGCTGGCGGTTGTCTCCTATGCAGTGGGCGGTGTGCCGGAGCAGATAGCAGAGGGGGAAACCGGCGTGCTGGTGGAGCCTGGCGACGAGGCAACCTTCATTGAGTCGGCCGTAGAAATGCTTTCCACCCCAACACTTTCAATGGATATGGGCAAAATGGCTTTCACAGCCGGAAGCCGCCGTTTCCATGTGGATAGGATGGTGCAGGATTACATGAAATTGTATGGAAAATTTGAGTGATAATGCCTTCCCTGTCAGCACTAGCCGCTGACAGCACGAGAGAAGAATCGGCACGTTCTATCCTGCCAACCTACGAATCCCAATTCCGCATCCGCATACCACGCGGCGGTAAACGCCTTTGTATCGCATGACCACAGGCGGGCCTTGTGTGGATCAAAGGCCGGTTCCAGACAGAAATCGCCGGGTTCGGTACGGCCCGTGAAAAGGGTGGTCAGCTCCTCGATGGTCGGGAGCCGCCAGTCGGTGCGACCTCCATACTCATTTTTGTTGAGTCGTCTGACATGGGCTTGCGCACCTTCCCAGGTCAGTGGATACCGAGAACCATGTTCTTCCCATACCAGGCCGGTTGTCTGGTCCGTGACGATGCCTTCTCCTGATGGAGAAAACTGCCCGACACCATATTTCCTGGGTCGCCACAATGTGTCGAGATCAAACGTTGTCCTGGCTGCCTTGAGCGGAGCTTTGACAGGTGTGGAACGTGGTCGCCACGATGCATCATGGCGTGCTGTTTCACGAAGAAGGTCTTCCCCGGAGCAGACAGTGTCTTTGCGTTCAAGCCACAGCATTTCCAACTCGTCGAGGGCCGCGATCATGTCTAGTGCATCGTCAAATCGACCATTGGGATCAAGGGCTATGGCCTTGTGAAACATCGCATCCCAGTGGGTATCCAAGTCCGGGTGGGTTTCCGATACTGGTCGTCTCGCGCTTTCATCCTCTGGGGGCAGCGAACCGGTGATCATCCGGTACAGGGTGATTCCCACTGAGTAGATGTCGGATCGGGCATCAGCATCTTCAGGGTTTGCCTCCTGCTCGGGGGCCGTGTAGTAGGGCGAGCCGATGACCATACCTTTGGGGTCGGGAGTCGACTCCCCGCGCAGTCGGGACAGACCGAAGTCGATCAGTTTTACCTGTCCCACACCGCCTTCCTCTTCGGCGAGCATGACGTTGAAGGGCTTGACGTCGCGGTGGATGATTCCCTCATAATGGAGGCGATCCAGCCCGTGCAGCATCTGGCGGGCGATATGCAGTGAAGCCTCCACTCCGAGGCGTCTGGAAGGCTGCTCCACTTCATAGGTTTCACCCATGACGACACCGAGATTGCCGCAGAAATATTCCATGGTGAAATGCGCTGGCTGATCGTCGTGTCCGTCATGCACGTCAAGTATGGACGCGATGTTGGGGTGGGTGATGGAGGCCATGGTGGCGGCCTCGGTGAGGAACATCTTCGTGAGCTTCTCGCTGCCCACGATGTCTTCCATTATCTCGGCGGGCTTGAGCACCTTGAGGGCGACAATACGCCCGGTAACGGGCATGGCTGCCTTGTAAACCGCTCCCATACCGCCGCGTCCGAGCAGTCCGCGTATAGCATAACGTCCGATGTGCATGGAGTGTGATACCGCGTTTTGATCTACAGGAAAAGCAGCAGCGAAAGGGCCATGACGACCATGCCGGAAATCAGGCCATAGATGGAATGGTGGTGTTCGCCGTATTCTTCGGCTGCCGGGAGCAATTGGTCAAACGAGATGAAGACCATGATGCCGCCGACACCGGCGAAGAGTACGCCGAAAACGACCGGGGTGAAAAAGGGCATGAGCAGCAGGAACCCGACCAACGCACCGATAGGTTCGGATATTCCTGAAAGAAACGAGTACAGGAACGCTTTCTTCTTGGAACCGGTCGCGTAGTAGAGGGGGATGGAAACGGCGATGCCTTCGGGAATGTTGTGGATGGCGACGGCAACGGCAATTGCTATACCGAGTGAAGGGTCAGACATGGCTGCCGTGAATGTTGCCAGTCCTTCAGGAAAGTTATGGATGGCAATGGCAATGGCCGCGAAGATGCCCATGCGTTTCAGTTTGTCGAAATCGTGGGTTTCGTCTTTAGGCAGATTGGCTTTACCTACATCCATCTCTTCAATGGAGTGCATCTCGTGCGGGTTTTCATAACTGGGAACAAATTTATCGATGATCGCAATAAGCGCCATGCCGCCAAAAAATGACAGGACCGTAACCCATTGCGCCGTGACATCGCCGAGTTCCAGAGTGAGTGCGTCGTTGGCTTTGCGCACGATCTCCCAAAAGGAGACATAGACCATGACGCCAGCGGAAAACCCCAGAGCCAGCGACAGGAATTTGGTATTGGTTCGCTGAGCGAAAAAGGCGATGGCAGAGCCAATACCGGTGCAGAGTCCGGCAAACAACGTCAGTCCGAAGGCGAAAAGTACAGCTTGGTTATCCATCATTCGACTTATACACGGTAAAGGAAGTGATGACCAGTTCTTGCTGGGATGGATAGAAGCTTGTTGTAGTCGGCCAGGCACCCTTGTGATAGGAGTTGTTCGTATGAAGGCGGTACAACAAATATGGGGAATGGTATGGGTGACAGTGCTATGCCTGTTGTTCCCCACGCAATCCATTGGTGCAGAACGCACTAGGGTGGCGTTCCTCAACCCGGGTGGCCCGGGTGATGCGTTTTTCCAACCCATGACCGATTTCATGCAGGCGGCAGCCGATGATCTCGGGTTCGAGCTGACAGTCTATTACGCCAATCGGAATCATGTCCTGTACGACGAGAACATCCACCGGCTGTTCAGCACACAGCCTCTCCCCGAATACATAATCGGCACGAATGCGCGTGGTTCCGGCAAGGAACTCCTCAAGGTCGCCGAAGCTGCCGGAGTAAAAACGCTTTTTGTCAATCAGGGATTCATCGATGTGGAACAGATAGTCGTCGGCACCCCGGGTGAACGCTATAAGCAGTGGCTTTTCGAGTACATTCCGGATGATATCAACGCTGGCTATCTGTTGGCAAAGACACTGCTTGATGAGGCGGTTGAGCACAGCAGCGATGGAACTGTCGAGGTTCTCGCCATTACCGGACATGAAGAATCCGCGGCCTCAGTCCTCAGGTTGCGTGGATTGAAGGAAGCGTTGGTCGAATACCCGGGCGTACGTCTGAATCAGGCCGTGCATGCTGATTGGAAACGAGACAAGGCCAAAAAACTCACACGTCGGCTGTTGGAGCGGTACCCGTCCACCAGCGTTGTCTGGAGTGCCAGTGACGTGATGGCGCATGGTGTCTGCGAAGCGCTTCGCGAGACTGGACGGAATCCCGGGAGTGATGTCCTTGTCGGTGGCGTGGACTGGGCTGATTCAGCTCTCGACAGTCTCCGAAAAAAGGAATTCACCGCATCGGTCGGCGGCCACTTCATGGATGGCGGTTGGGCGCTGGTCATGTTGTATGACATGATGCACGGCATTAAGCCGGACAAGATGGGGCGCTCATCCTTTTCTGTTTTGACTGTCGATAATGTTGATATCTACGCAAAATTGCGGGAACAAAGTTGGGCAGCCATCGACTTTCGAGCCTTTTCCAAACACCAGAATCCCGAACTTACGCAATACAACTTCGGCCTTGAAGCGGTCCTCAAGCAGTTGCAGTAAGCGCTACTGAACGTCTTCAGCTTTCAATTGACCGCAGGCTGCCTTGATATCCGATCCCATGGAGCGGCGGATGAACGCTGTAAGACCATGATCCCATAACCGTTTTTCAAAGGCTTCGACCTTGTCTCGATCCGGCGCACCGTAGGGCATGCCTTCGATGGGATTGTAGGCGATCAGGTTGATCTTTCCTTTTTTGCGGTCAATGAGGCGGGCCAACTGGTCAGCGTGTTCCAGCGAGTCGTTGACATCCTTGAGCAGCAGGTACTCGAAGGTTATCCGTTCTCGTGGGCGCATGGGATAGGCCTTGAGTGCGGCCATGAGGTCGTTCAGGTGGACCTTGGCCGCCTTAGGCATGATCTTGGCGCGGAGTTCCTGCGTGGGCGCATGAAGCGAGATGGCTGGCAGTGCCACTTCCCGTTCACCCAGAATGCGGAGTTTGTCGGGAAAGCCGACAGTGGAAACCATGGACCGACGCCAGGAAAGAGACAACCCCCGTTCACATGGCAGGTCGTCGAGGACCCGAAGAAGCGTGTCGAGGTTGAGCAGTGGTTCGCCCATGCCCATGAATACGAGATTCTTCAGGGGATTCATTCCCTGATCTTCCAGATACTGGCGTCCTACCAGAATCTGTCCCATGATCTCGCCGTAGGTCAGGTTGCGCTCGAAACCGAGCAGTCCCGTGTTGCAGAAAGTGCAGCCCATGGCGCATCCGACCTGAGTGGACAGACATTGCGAGTAGCGATCCTGCATGGGGATGAGGACTGTTTCCACCAGCTTGCCGTCAGCCAGTCGGAGAAGAAATTTGATGGTGCCGTCTTTGGATTGCTGAACTTTGGCTATTTCAGGCCAGACGATTTCAGCCATGCCCTTGAGCTGTTCGCGCAGCGGCTTGGAGAGATTGGTCATGTCGTCAATGGTTCTGACGCGTTTTTGCCACAGCCACTGCCAGAGCTGCTCCGACCGGAATCGGGGCAACTTGAGATCTTCCACCACAAAGGCTTCGAGATCGTTTTTATTTAGCTCAATAAGGTTTTGCATTGCGTGTACCTTGTAGGGCATTGGCAGCCCGTGTCAAGCGGTCGTTGCCCGGACTTGGTGGTTGGTGAGGTGAGAGGTTCTTATTCCCGCTTTGCATTTTCTCCTGCTGTCATGTTATAGTTACGAACAATTTCTGGATACATATGCATCATTTTAACGAGGAGATTCAGTACAATGTTTAATAGATTCAATCGGTTTGTCTGCATGGCTGTCATCATGTCACTGGTCATGCTCAATGTGTCCGTGCCTATGGCAAAGGCGGCAATGATCTCCACCGAGACCTCCATCTCTGCGTCCATGAATGAAGAAAACCGCGCTGTCGTGCAGGACTTTTTCGAGAGAAGCGATCTGCGTCAGGCTCTTGAAAGCCACGGAATTGACGTTGATGAAGCGCAGGCTCGGGTAGACGCCCTGTCTGATGCCGAAGTGGCGCAGCTTGCACAGCAAATTGAAGAAATGCCTGCCGGTGCCGGTGCACTCGGAACTATTGTCGGTGCTGCCGTGCTGATCTTTGTCATACTGCTTATTACCGACATAGCGGGGGCGACGGATGTCTTCCCCTTTGTGAATAAGTAGGTATGAACGTGAGAAAAAGGATTGGGGGCGGCCGTATGGCTGCCCTTTTTCTTGTCCTTCTGCTGTTTGCTGCAGGTGGTTGTGCGCTGCATCCGAACCCTGTCGTGGCCCTGCCGGAAGATGGGCGCTCGTCAATTCTCGTCGAGGATGTCCCGTTTCATGCCCAGGAGCAGTTTCAGTGTGGTCCGGCAACGCTGGCCATGGCGCTCAACTGGAGTGGGGTCGAAGTCACGCCCGAGAGCCTGGTCGATTCAGTATACACAGCCTCCAAAAAAGGCAGCCTGCAACCCGCAATGGTCACATCGGCACGACGACATGGGCGGGTGGCGTATGTTCTTGATGACCAGGACCAATTGGCGCGGACCCTCGAAGCGGGGTACCCCGTGGTGGTCCTGCTTAACCTCGGGTTGTCCTTTTATCCAGTCTGGCACTACGCCGTAGTGATCGGCTATGACAAGGTCGAAGGCGATTACATTCTGCATTCGGGCCTGACACCGCATAAACGGTACTCCGCCCGGCAGATGGATTCTATGTGGGGTCGCAGTGACTACTGGGGCATGTTGGTGTTACCGCCCTCCGAACTGCCGGAACTGGCAGATGAATCTCGCTGGCTTCGATCCGTGGTGGGGCTGGAGCGCGCAAAACAATGGGATGCAGCCTTGTCCGGGTATGAAGCGGCTGTTGGTAGGTGGCCCAAGTCCCATGATGCATGGATGGGTGTGGGGAACAGTGCCTATGCATTGGGTCGCCGGGAACTCGCCATTACGGCTTTTCAGCATGCGACCACCATCCGCCCGAATGAGGGGATAGCCTTCAACAATCTTGCCCATGTGCTGGCCGAAGTCGGACGACGCGATGAAGCCGTGGCAGCGGCGGAGAAGGCCGTTGCCTGCGGTGGTCCGTATGTTGCGACTTTCAGGAAGACACTGGAAGAAATCCGCAGTCGTTGAAGCGGTATACGATCAGTTCGTTTGCGCTGAAAGCTTAGTTGTTTCAAAAAGAAAACGGGGCGTCTGTCATGTGACAGACGCCCCGTTGGTGTGTGGTCTAGATGAAGCCGAGTCCCTTGAGCAGGACGGCCAGTACCAGAAGCGGTGTGATCCACTTCACGATGACCGAATACAGGGAGATGATGGCTTGGTTGTTCAGTGTACCTCTGTTGGAGAGAGCACGCTCGACCTTGTCGCTTCCCCACTTCCATCCCGCGAAGATGGCAATGAAGAAGCCGCCGATGGGCAACAGCAGGTTGGAAGACAGATAGTCGTAGAAGTCGAAGAAGTTCAGGCCGAAGAGGGTCACGTCACTCATTGTCGAGAACGAGAGCGTGGCCGGAGCACCGCAGATGGCAAGACCGATGGCGGTGAGAATGGTGGCCTTGCGACGGTTCCATTTCAGGGCTTCGATGAAGAAGGCCACGGGAACTTCGAACAGGGAGAGCATGGCCCCCATGGTCGCCAATCCTGTCAGGACAAAGAAAATGACCATGAAGAACTGGCCCAGCGGCATGGAGCTGAACACGGCCGGGACCGTCATGAACAGCAGACCGGGACCGGCGGCAGGCTCGAAACCATAGTTGAAGACAGCCGGGAAGATGGCGACACCGGCCAGGATGGAGACCGTGAGGTCGGCCAGCATGACGCGGGTAGCGGTGAACGGTACGTCGGCATCGTTTCGGAAGTAGCTGCCGTAGGTCATCATGGTACCCATGCCGATGGAGAGCTTGAAGAAAGCCAGCCCCATTGCCATGAGCACGACTTCTCCGGTGACCTTGGAAAAGTCGGGGTTGAAAAGGAATGCGAGTCCTTCACCGGCCTTGGGCAGGGTCAGGGAGCGGATGCAGACCAGAATCAGCATGCCGAGCAGAATGGGCATGAGGGTTTTCGTGGTCTTTTCAATGCCTTTGGTTACACCGCCGATGATGATGGTGCTGACCAGTGCCAGGACACCCCACTGCCAGAGCAATGCGCTCATGGGGGAGGATACTGTGGCACTGAAGGCTGCTTCACCGATTTTCGGGTCAGTGGAGTTCAATCCACCGCTGACAGCCATGACGATAAAGCTGAATACCCAGCCTACGACGTCGGTGTAAAAGGCCATGATGGCAAAGGCGGCGACCACGCCGCTGACGCCGACAAGGGTCCAGAGTTTGTTGTCTGGTGCAACTTTTCGCCATGTGGAAATGGCATTTGATTTGGCGTGGCGACCCATCATGATTTCCGAAATCATGACCGGCAGACCAACTACAATGGTTGCGGCGATGTAGATGCAGAGAAAGGCGGCGCCCCCGTTTTCTCCTGCCATGTACGGAAATTTCCAGATGTTCCCCAGTCCTACAGCTGAACCGAGCGTAGCTGTGAGAACACCGAGTTTCGTCGCGAATCCGTCGCGGCTTTGGTTAGCGGACATATGTGCAGTTCCTTTTGTTAGAAGTAATCCCTACCGGAGCTGGAGAGGTCCGATACCTTGGTATGACAATATTGGCAACCATATTTCCGTTAACCATGAAGATCGTTGGCTACAGCCAAAAAGATGTGCCGGGGGAGATTTTCCCCCGGCTTTGATTATGGGCGAGCCTATAAACGACTGCCCGGCACATAGTCTCCCGGATACAAGGTCTCAAAGCCCTTGCGTACTTTTTCCACGTATTTCGGGTCCCGCTTGATGGGATCATGGTAACGCGGGTCCTGCATCATCTCCCGTAGCTTTTCGCGGGAAAGTTCCTCTCCCCAGCCATCTCCGGATCCTCGCATGCCGCTTTCGAGCACCAGCGGGGCCTTCTTGGCAAAAGCGGCGATTACGGGTGCGCGATCACCTGCTCCGGTTTCATCCAAGGCGCGCAGCAGCTCGTTGCCACCGATTGCCTCGGCGGTTCGCAGGGCTTCATCGAGCCGACGGGGTGTGTCGCCGCGATGGACGCTGCGCAGGGAGGCCAGCTCATTATCTCGAAGCTGACGCTTTTCTTTCTCCATTCCGTCATGGGTTTCAAGCACCACAGGCAGGAACCACTGGTAGAGGCCTGCGACCTGTTCCGCGGTCAGACCCAGCTGGAATGCCGTAACCTGGAACTGCTCAAGGAGCGCTTCCTGTACTTCGTATCCATCTGGAAGGTCGATCTCCGGAAGGGCATACTCGTCGGGCCTGTTCGGTCTTCCAAGAGAAGCGAAGAAGGCGTCCCGATCCTCGGGGTTGTCATCTTTGGAAGGGACACGGACATACCCTTCGGGTGTTTTACCAAGCATGCGCTGGGCATGGACCAGGGCCTTCACTGCTTCGTCTTTCGTCTTGTAGTGCTGCAGGGAAGGATGGTCGCGCAGAGGAATCTGCTGCTCTCTTCCACTGTCATCCACATAGGGGATGGTCCATTCCGCGGGCAGGGTCGCCTGCCAGTTTCCATTTGTCGGTCGGGGGTTCATGGGGTTGTTCATTGGTTGTTCTCCTTGTTGATGAAGTTGTGTTCGTCGCACATGTGCTTCATGTGCAGGATGAGGGATCGGCGGCCTTCGTTGAACTGGGTGCGTCCGTGTTCCGCGGAAAACGTGGAATGGTGGAAACATCCCCGTTGTTCGAGGTCGTTCATGACGGCTTGTCCGTCAGGGCTGTCGAAAAGACGCTTGTAGGCACGGTGAAGTTCGAGACCGTTATTCAGCATTGTGCGGCTCCTGTTGGCTTTGCGGTTTTTCGATATTGTCCTGAGCTGGTGGCTGCCCCATGTTTTGCAAGGTGGAAGGCAGGGCTTTGCCTGCCATGGCCAGCGACCAGAGTTCGGTCAGGACATTGGGCCTATCCGTATAGGATTCGGACAATGTCTTGAGTGCGCCTGTCATCTCATTGACTGTCTGGGACATCTGCATTTTGCTTTGGGCTTTGGATTTCTGCTCTCGCGAGGCATCCATTTCCTGTCGGGAGCGCATGAATTCGCCGGGCGTTCCGTAAAGGTCGGCCAGTCGACGGGTTATGCGGTCGGTATCGAAGTTGTCCATGATGCCGAAGGGGTCACTGCTGCCCATGATCGGGGCCAGATGCTGCAGGACTTGCGGCAGGCTCTGTGCTTCAAATTGCTGCTGGGCGCGTGCAACCGGCGATGTGTAGCGGACCTCGATGTCGTCGAGGGTGAGACTGCCCGGAATGGGCGGAAGCGCTCCGGCGCGCAGCATGATGTTGAAGACACGCTTGATGAGCGGGCCAAGGAACTCGGTCTGCAATCGACCAAGCACGGGACCGAGCACGCGCATCTTGTCGCTTTGGCGCATGACCGCTTCCGTGGCGGTGACTGCCGGACCTTCGGGGGCCAACTGGTCGCCAAGGAAGATGCGTCGAATGGACTCGCGCCGTTGCTGGATCATGTTTTCCGTGGCGTTCAGGTCCACCCGGACCGGCAGGGCTTCGATGCGGTCACTCGAACCGGCCCTGTAGTAGGACAGGCCGCCCGGACCCGAACGCACCGGACCGAGAAAGCCGTCATCCGGCACCATGAGCGGCGGATCAGACATCTTTTCGGCAGCCATGAGCGCCGTGCGGGACATGGCATTGAGTACTCGGGTGTCGGACAGGGCCGTTGCACCCGGGCCTCGACCATATGTTTCTCCGGTCGCCTTGGCCCAACGCGGGACCAGATAGGGCATCTCCAGATACCCGGATTCTTCAAGGACATGTTGGGTGCCTGTTTCCATGTACACCGAAGCATAGGGGAAGTTGGCGGCACCGATACCGAACGGGTCCCGGTCCGTACGCGGAAACACGGCATGGAGAATTTCCACCATGGTATCCGGTTTCTTTTCGGCCAGTGACCGGACATCGTCGGAGCAGGCTCCTTTCCATTCACGCCAGACAAGTCGAGCCGGGAGTTCGTAGCGCCGGTACACTGTGTCGACCATGCCGCGAGCGGATTCAGCCACGTACACTTCTCCCAGCGGGCGTGTGGAAAAGCGGACAATACTTTGCGGATCCGCTTCCACATACATGACCGCCGTGCCCAGCAGGGCGATGTCGAGGTAGAGTTCGTGGACATTTGTCTGGAATCCCGTGTCCTCGGCATTGAATATCGCGGTGAGCTTTTTCCCTGCCTGGCTAAGGAAATCGCGTACCTCCTGATCCTCTTCCTGTTCCTTGTCCTTTACCCGGATGTCGAACCAGGGAATGGCCGGATTGGTGAGCAGACCGCCGAGGGCCGAAGCGAGCAGCTCCAGCGCATGCATGGGCGTGGAATCGAATATCCGCTCGTCATTGGTTTGGCCTCGCCGACCGGGGTTGAAGCTGTTCTTTCTGGGGAGCATGTACTCCGTGAGTTCCTGCCATGTGGGTACCCATGGCTGGCGCACGGACTCGAGCCCCTGGAATCGTTGCAGCAACGATTGGGCGAGCTCTTTCTTTTCCATGATCATTCCCCCAGCTTCTGTTTGAGGACGGGCCTGTCCACTGTCGGGGCGCTTGTTATACCGGCACCGCCATTGGACAGCAGGCTTTGTCCTTTTTCTTTTTCGGATTCACGTCGCCGTTTCAGATCACGTGCCTCCTGTAGCTGTTCGCGATTGTGCCGACGTTCCTCGGCTTCCTTTCGCTGCTGTTCCTTTTCCTGTGCCTCGCGTTCCTTTCGCAGGCTGCTGTCGCCGCCGCCGGACTGATTGCCTCGCATCATGCCGCTGGCAAAACCGAGAACGGACGAGACAATTTCAACTGGTCCTCCCATGGTGTAATCCTCCTGTTTGATGGGTTTTGCAGGAGCATATCCCCAGGTTTTTCCATCTGACGAAAAAGGGTCTCCACGGGTTTGTCCGGGCGAAAAAAGGATTGAATAAGGTGTTGACAGGGGGGCGTTGGATAACCCCGTGCGGCATTATAATCGGGGTGAAGAACGGTTGACGTGAGATTTTGAGGGCGTATATTATGTATATGCCAAATTGCCCCGCAGGGCATGCATGCGGACCAGGGAAGGTCGGCTTTGGCAGGGAGTTTTACCGTGTCTTCCAGCGTTACCGACTTTATTGTCGCAGGTCCGGCAGGGCAGGTGACAGCAGGTCCCGCAGGATCATTTCAGGCCGCCCAGGCTGGCAGTTCCGCCGGGGGTGAGCCTGGCCACGTTCCTATCGATACCACTCCGGCCCGTGTCCCCATTGATACGTCACAGGCCCGGATACCATACGCAGCACCACCCGCAATACCCTATGCGGGAGGTGGTTCCTTTACCAATGTCGGCTCGGCAGGCGGAAGCTTTGTCGGTGGCGGCGGTGGTGGAGGCGGCTTTTCCGCTGGCTCCATAGGTGGCGGTATGGGTGGCGGATCTTCAGCAGGTCATATAGGCGGCGGAGGTGGTGGTTCCACAGCTACCAGCAACACCAGCGGAGCAGGCGGAGCCGGACAGGCTTCCGGTTCCGGCAGTACTGGTGCGTCCGGCAGTTCCAATCCCATCAATATGAATAATTCCGGTGGCGGTGCCTTCATTGACGGCGGCCAGGTCCCCATTTCGACGGAATCGGGCAAGCAGGCCATAGCTCCGGCCACCGGCGGTGGTGGGGGCGGATCGGGCAGTGGCAACGGTCCATTCGAACGTCAACCGACAAAGTCCGATAATGCCGCATCATCGGTTCCCATTTCTCCTAATCTTGGTGTGCAGCCCATATCGCCTGCCGGTCATGTCCCGATGACACCCAAGCTTGGTTTCTTCATGCCCACGCTGACCGGTATCGTGCCCATCACACCGGGTGGTCATATCCAGGCATTCCGACAGACAACACCCCACGGCATGTACTTTGGCCATACGCAGCACTGGCCCAATGATGTATTCCATCATTCGACCCAGTCCATGGGATTTACTCCCAAGCAGGTGCCCATGGCGCCGTGGGTACCGACCATGGATGGCTACGAAGAACCGCATATGCCGCAAGTGGATTTTGCCGGTGATGATGGCCGCCACACTCCCATGAATCTGGCCTCCAATTACGAAATCAACATTGACCAGACCCAGGATATAGAAAAGTCCCACACGGCCACCAATAATGAGTCTGTGGACCGATCCCTTGATCTCTCCATGGATGCGACCGTGCATCGCCGCGAGCACTACGTCGAAGAAAGCGTGACCAACAATTCGCGCAATACGAATCAGGATCTCAGCACTGATAGGGCGGTTGAGCAGTCCAATGTGACCAATCAGGTCACCAATCAGGACAATACGATTAACTCCGAACGCGAAGTGCGTATGGAGCAGGACAACTCCATTACCCGCAAGGATGAGCAGAACCATTCCATCGTCAACGAGAACCAGACAGTGGAAGTTACCAACGTGGATGCCAACCAGACCACAAACGAGACGCATCCGGTGGACAACAGCCAGGAGCGAAACAGTTCGGTCCAGTACGTCAACGAGCAGCGAACCGACGTGGCGTATGACAACTCGACCAACCGTTCGGAGGATCATTCCACATCCACACAGGAAGTGCGCAACGCCATTTACAACACCGAAGACAACACGGTGAATGAGCAGACGTCCAACCATCAGACGACCATCGACTCGGACTACGAAACATCGGTTGCCTACAATGACACCAATATCAGTCAGGACGATAACTCTGTGACGCGCAATGTGGAGACATCCTTCAGTCATCAGAATGTGGATCGCTCCGAAACGAACTACACCAACGACAATGATGTCTCGTTTGTGGAGAATCGCCAGTTTACGGAAAAAAACTCGGAAACGCGCATCAACGAAACCGACAACTCCCGTAATGTGGAGCAGGTGACGCATTTCAACAATACCACTCAGGACAACTCGGTCGAGAATTACGTCAGCAATAATGAAACGCGGTTTGTAGAGAACAATGATCTCGACTTTGCCTACAACATCGAATCCGAAAACAATTTCGATCAATCGCGCATCATCGATCAGTCTGCCTCGTTCAACTTTGTGGATCAGGACAACAGTGTCACCCGATATGTGGATGACAGCGACACCAACATTGTGGAGAACGAAAACCTGACCATCGCCTACCCCGAGACCCGAGTGGTCGAGGCAGATAATTCGATCAATACGGTGATCAACAACAATTACGAACGGGTGGAACAGGACAACACGCAAGCCAATATCGTTGATGCTCGTGAAGTCCAGTACCTGAACATCGATCAGCCGTCATACAATGTGGACCAGTCCAGCACGGTCAACATGACCTTCCAGGCGCCGGAGCGGGCCGGAGGCATGCTTGTCGTCGGCAATGCCTGATTGGATTGTACTTTTGATAATGAAAAAGGGAAGCCTGCATGAGGCTTCCCTTTTTTTGTTGCTCTTGTGATTCTACACAATGGTGATATCGGTATGGTCCAACCCGACGTCACTGTCGAAGGTGGCAATGAGTGTGCCGCTTTCGCCGCCGTTGCCATCTTCGTCATAATAGAGGTGGAACGCTGATCCATCATTGAAGTAGACGTAGTGTTGGTCCTCGCTATCCAGACCGGTGCTGCCATCGTCCTCATACCCAGTAGAGACTTCCTTGAAATGCGATGCGTCCAGTTGGCCGGTTTCGGTCACCGCCTCGAAGTCATCAGCATTAAAAGCGAAAGTGTCACCCTGGGCTGAATTGAAATCGTTGATGGTGTCGCCGCCTTCGTCGGTGTCCTCGTAGCGGAAAATGTCGGCACCTGCGCCTCCGGTGATGACATCTCCATCTTCACCGCCAATGATGGTGTCGTTGCCGGCATTGCCGAAGATCGTGTCACTTCTGGACGTGCCGGTTATGGTGTCGTTGCCGTCACCGCCCGAGAGCTTTACCGTGCCTGATCCATTGGTCCAGAAGGTCCCGAAGGTCGTGTCGGAAAGATCCATGGATGCGTCTTCACCTGAAGCGGAGTTTACCGTGAATACAACGGTTTCATTGGTGGAATTCTGCATGGAGTCCACATGCAACCCGTCGTTGTCTCCAAATTCTTCGAAATCGGCATACTCCATGGTCACTTCTGCTGAAGCGGCGGCGGTTTGGAAAAGAATCTGTTCCACATCCGTGATTTCGGTGATCCCTTGCAGGTCGTAGGAGCCGCTGCTCCAGACTAATAGTGAGTCAGTGTCGTCGCCGCCGTCCACTGTGCCTTGCAGGTTGTTGTGGAACTTGAAAAGGTCGTCTCCGTCACCACCATACAGTCGGTCTACTCCACTGTTTCCGCCCCAAAGAGTGTCGTTCCCAGCCTGGCCGAACAGGGTGTTGTCACCATTGTCTCCCCACAGGGTGTCATCGTGAGCAGAGCCTATGACATTCTCGAAATTGGAAACAGTGTCCTGATAGTCGATAGAATTGATAGTGTAATCAGCGCTTTGTGTGCTTAAGTCGACATCAACACTTGCATTGAGGCCAGCATAGGAGAGGGTGTCCGTGTCATCGCCGCCGTCAAGATTGTCGCCACCGCCGTTGCCGGAGATGGTGTCGTCGCCGGCGTTGCCGTTGATGGTATCCAACTGCTCGCCGCCGGTCAGTGTATTACCGCGTTCATCGCCGGTCATGTTGTTGGCATTGGTCTCAGAACCGATGGCGTTGACAATATTGCTATCCAGTCCGGTGCGGGTGGATGGATCGCCTGTCTCTTCGTAGAAGCCAGTTGAGTCGCTGGCGAGCGAAATAGTCAAATCCGCGCCCACGTCGCTCAGGTCGATGGTTCGCTGCACTCCCGGTGTTGATTCAGGAGAAACGACCGGGGTGTCGATATCATCCTGCTCACTGGTGGCGTCGACAACCGTGGTCGTCTGAGCCAGGGAAGTGGCTGCTGGTGCAACCTGATCCACAGCTTGAGTCATCTGAGGAAAGGCTGGAGGTGTTGAGGGCGTTTCCGCTTGGCCCATGACACCGGGAGTTGTCAGCGACATTGGCTGTGTCGGCGTATCAGGAGCTTCTCCTGTGGCATCCGGTTGCCCATCGTCGGCAGGCTTGTCATTATCCTGAAATTCGTCTTCCCCATCCTGATCGTCTTCCGACGGAGGAGATTCCTGCAATGATTCTGACGACAGTTGTTCAAATGATGCAAGGAGTCCGGCAGGCGCAGGTGCTACCTCGCCAATGCTGCCTTGTGCGGCAGTGACACCCAGTCCGTCTTGGGCGATAAGGCGCAAGGGGCCGCCGTCGGTAGGCGTGATCACGACCGGCTTGTCCACAAAGTCGATAACAACGTGTTGTTCAAGTCCGTCAGGTCCGACAATGTGGCCGGTGGTTGTCCCGCGAATACCAATGGTCGCCAGCGGCGTTTCTATGCTGAATCCTTCCGGGTTGGCATCAACGATTTCACCGGTGACCGATCGGATCGTTCCTTCAAACAGTTTGATAACCATTTCACCGTTGGAATCTGCCGGATCATAGATGTACTCATCGATAGCGATATGGGAGTTCGGGCCCTGCGAGAGTATGGCTCCGTCATTGAAACGGATTTCCACCGCAGAGCCGTTTGCTCCGGTAGTGATGATATCGTCAGCATAGACAGGGCTGTCGGTCGTCAGTTGACGAACGCCATCATCTCCTTGCGCCGTGGCCGAGCCATGGGCAATGGTGACGATCCCTATGGATGTGTTGCTTTCGGGCATACAATACTCCTTACCTGACCATAAAGTACCATTGGCTGTACGATAGCGCAATGACGTTATAGCGGGCTTTTCGGGCGATCAGCCATCGTCCAGACGGAGTGTCGTGGTCTGCACCACACAATGCTCTGAGAAACCGAAAAGCTCAGAAAAACGGAAGAGTTTCGGATCGAACTCCCCCTCGGTATTCACTCTGACTCCCATGATGGCAGAGAGTCCCTGGCGACGGGTTTCCGTTTTCAGCCATTCAATGTCCTTGCGAACTTTTGCTAGTGTCTGATGACTCCATCGCATCATGGATAAATGTAATTCCATGGCCTCCTCACGTGGCCTGAAAGCGCAAAAGGCATAGATGTCGTCCTGATCATGCAGCTCCAGCCAGCGGTATCCGTCTGGAAAGTGTGCCATGGGAGTCGGTTTTGACTGAACCTCACGCACGCTCATGCTGCCTCCCGAACGGGTCGTAATCGTTGATGGTGCGTAAGGGACGAGCCGCGTTTCCGGGCTGTCTGAAACCTACGGCAAAGTATCGGAAGGCGTCGACAGCGTGGCTCGTCCAGTCGTGAACGGGGCGGGCGGTGAAATCGTTCATACGTTCATTGAAGGCCCGCCGGTAGTGCCGCAATGACTCGATGCCGGGAGCGCACTTGACCGAATCAAACCAGCAGGCCGGGAGGATGCTGCGGATGGCGTTGATGCCGTCCTGAATCGGGATGTTGGGCGCGATATCGAAGCGGATGCCCAGCCCTCGCGCTATTTCCAGTCGGGACTTGCCTGTCCCCAGTTCCCGGACCCGAATGTCGTGGGGGGCGATGTGCGATCCGTATTTGTACCCCTTGGCATCAAGAATACGTGCATAGTGATCCAGTCCTTCGCCCGAAGCTTCGTAATAGTCGATGACGGCGTAGTTGCCGCCAGGCCGGGACTGCACGAACCAGATGGAGGTGGAATCGGACATGCCGAGGTCCCATGACGTATGCACGGGAAGGGTCGGGTCGTGCGGGACGGATGTGACGCGGTTTTCCTTGTCGGCCACACCCATGAGGTTGCCGAAATAGGCGCCGCGGATAGCTGCAGTGAATGAGCACTCAAATTCCTGCTCATATTCCTCGGGTGCCATCTCCCGGCCTGCTGCTTCCAACTCGTCAGCAGCGATGATGTTGGTCTCTGAAGCACGATACATGGCCGCAAACCAGTCCGGATCACGCTTTGCGTTCTCCCACAGCCTGTAGAGCGCGTTTTTGCCCTGTGGGGTGCCTATGAACAGTCCCCAACCCTTGCGGTCGGAGAGGGCGGGGCGGATGACCTCCGACCATACCCTGTAGGGCATTTGTGCCACTTCATCGAAGATGACGCCGTCCAGATAGATGCCGCGGAGGGAGTCGGGATTTTCCGCACCGAACAACCGAATGCGGGCACCGTTTTCAAAGTCAGCGCGCAGCTCGGTTTCGTGAAACTTGACGGTGCAGTCGTCACGACCAAGGCCGCAATACCGTTTGAGTTCATCCCAGACCACGGTTTTGGCCTGCTTGTAGAGGGGGGCGATATAGGCCCCGCGCCAGTCAGGGCGCTTTGTTTCCTGCGCCGCCCGGATAAGTCGGTTGATGGAGAGGGCGGTTTTACCAAATCGCCGATGACAGACCAGCACGGAAAAGCGAGCCAGGTTCGACTCGATTTCCGCCTGATGTTTGCGCGGTGTATACAGTTCGTTATTCACGGTTTTCCATTCCTTATGTTGACGGATGAAACAGGGGGGCGTATCCCCTTCCAATGCGGTATCTCATCCCGATTTTTGTTGTTTTGCCCCTGATGCTGTCCGGCTGCGTCGGGTCTCTTGGCAGTGGTGCGGCCCGGGTCTCCCTGACCCCTGAGCAGATTGAAACTCAGGAACGTGAGGCCAGTGCTTCGGCTGCGCTAAGCAGAGCCATGCAATTGCATCATGATGGCGGGTTTCTCGATGAAGATGCTGCCATGGAGTATCTCAATGAGGCCATCGAACTGGACCCGGACCTTGCCGAGGCCCGGTACCAGCGTGCGCTGCTTCGGATGAACCATGGAGACCGACAGGGGGCAGAGGCTGATGTTCGTGTCGTGCTCGATAATGAGCCGGACAACGTGCGCGCCGTGTATGCCTTTGGCTCCATTGCCTACCGCAAGGGTGAGTTCATAGAAGCGGCCAAGGCGTTCAGCCGGGTGCTGGAGCTTGATGACTCCATCACCGAAGCGTACGCCATGCGCGGAGCGTCCTACCTGAAGCTCCAGCGTCCACAGGACGCCATCCACGACTTCACCGAGACCCTTGCTCGCAATCCGGCCCACAGAAACGCCTATTACAATCGTGCACTGGCTTATGTGGCGCTCGGAGATGACGAGCAGGCTGAAGACGATTTGACCCAGGCCATGTCGTTGAATTCCCAGTCCTACGAAACCATTGTCGCCCGTGCTGCTGTCTACATGCGCCTTGGGGAGTTCGGTCGTGCGATCCGTGACTATGGGCGAGCCATTGTACTTGATCAGAATGATCCGCTGCTCCACGCGCTTCAGGCCAAAGCCTATGGTGAAGACGGCCGGTTCGGCGAGGCTGAGGACGCTGCCTATAAAGCGTATCTGCTGGCTCGCGCTCAGGGCGATTTCGACAGTGCCGAAGCGTATCGCGACATGATGGACGAGTTCGCGGCCAGCTATGACCGAGACAAGGCGTCCTCATCTCAGGGGGCCGGCATTGAGTCCGAGCTGCCACCCGACACCCCTTAACGCAGCGCTTCATACACGATTCGTGCACCGACACCGGTGACTCCGGCCAGACAGCCCCAGACCATGCGTTCCAGGGTCTTGATCTTCACATGGTGGCTGATGCAGCGCCGTGCCATGTTTATCTCGCGGATGTCGTCCTGGATGGTCTTGACCCGTTCGTCGATGCGGACCAGCAGGTCCTGTAAGTCCTCTCGTTCCATGGCGGTCATCGTTTCCCCCCGGCGTCCTTGATTCCCTTGACGACTGCGGGCAGGTAGTCGCCGATTTTCTTGACGCCGAGGACGGCCCCCACGATCCAGAAGGTCACCTGCAGAAACCACTCGGGCAGGGCTTCCCATGCCTGCATGACCTGTCCTGCCTGCTCCGGGGCAAAGCCCGACCAGATGAAGAACCCGATCCAGGCGAAGAACAGGACGTCATCCTTCCAGCCCGCGTTCTCCAGTTGTTTCATCTCCCATTCATGGTTGTATTCACGATCGGATCGGGCCAGTCGCATGCGGTTTTCCATGACGGTTTTTTTCAATTCCTGCTTTTGTTTGACGTGGCTGGTAATGCCGTCCACTACGGTGGTCAGCAGTCCGGCCACAGCGCCGATTATGGGTATGGGCATGTTGATGCTCCTCGTACTTCCTTGGATATGCAACACCATAACGCCGGTTTTTCCCCGGATATGAAAACGGGCGAAAATGGCACCGGATGCGGCAAAAAAAGCATGTAAAAGACAGTTGACAGGAGTTGGCGGACGGGTGAAGTGACCTTCATGCACTCCCCATTTGATCCGGCGTTGGCCGACCTCTTGAATCGTCCGTTGTCCATTGCGGGCAAGCCCGTGCGCAATCGTTTGTGGCTCGCGCCCATGGCCGGCCTCGGTCATATTGCGTATCGTGAAGTGCTGGAGGAGTACGGGGGGTGTGGCCTGCTGTTTTCCGAAATGTGCTCGGCCAAAGCTGTGCCTACCGAGAATAATCGTGTTTCCCCGGTTTTTCGCTGGCGGGAGGAAGAACTGGACCATCTGGTTTGCCAAATCGTCGGAGCAACGCCCGAAGAGATGATTCCGGCGGCCAGAAGGATTGAGGACGAGGGATTCTTCGGTATCGATATCAACATGGGGTGCTCGGTCCCCGGTATCGTCAAACGCAATGCGGGCGCAGCTCTGCTGCGGGAGCCTGAGATGGCGTTGCGTGTCGTGGAAGCTGTTCGCAAGGAAGTGGATATACCCTTGTTCCTGAAGTTTCGTACCGGCTGGTCTCCGGAAGTGGAACCGGCCGCAGAGCTGGCCAGACGCTTCGAGTCCGCCGGGGTCGACTGTCTGGTTTTTCATCCGCGTGTGGCCCCGGACAAACGGACCCGACCACCAGTCATGGATCATATCCGCTCAATCAAGGAAGCTGTCTCCATCCCGGTCTTTGGCAATGGCGATGTGGTCGTGGCCGAGGATTGCCGACGGATGCTTGATACGACCGGCTGCGATGGTGTGTCTGTCGGACGGATGGCTATGGCTCGACCATGGTTGTTCGCCCAGTGGACAGCGGGGTATGAGCCGGGGCAGGATTGCTTTCGTGATTATGCCATCCGCCTGGCTGATTTGCTGGATCACTATTATGATCCCATCCGGGCCTTGAAACGATACAAATTGTTTACCGTGTATTTTGCGGCAAACTTTACGTTCGGACACAGTCTTCAGTCCAAATTCCTGGCCGCCAAGAACATGGATGACATACGCTATGTTGCCCGGCACCACCTGCGTCCCGGGATGCAACTGGCATCACGTCCCAATATGAATCTGTACAACACGTGATTTAATCACTGTTGTTTTATTCCAGCCAGTTAGTGATATGGAAAAATAAGCAAGGAGCTGGTTATGCACGTTGTCGATTTGACCCATGCCATGCACACGGGCATGCCGGTTTTTCCGGGGGATGATCCCGTCAATATCCGTCGCACGCACTTCGTGAACAAGGATGGATTTGCCCACACGCACGTCACATCCGGGACCCATGTCGGAACCCATGTCGATGTGGCGGCGCACCTGTTTGCCGATGCCCCCGGCCTCGACTGGCTCGGTCCCGACAATTTTACGGGATGGGGCGCAGTCGTTGACTGTACCGGTATCGATACGCCGTACATCGACCAACAACACCTTGCTTCACTGGCACAGGTTGAAGAACTCGATTTTGCCCTTATCCGAACAGACTGGGACCGTCACTGGAAGACCGATCGCTACTTCGATGATTTTCCTTTTCTCAGTGAGACTGCCTGTCGCTTTCTTGGTGGACTGGGGCTCAAGGGAATCGGTCTGGATACCCCTTCGCCTGATCCGGTGGCTTCCAAGGAGTTGCGTGCTCACCAATCGTTGTTGAATCTGGGGTTGGTCATTGTGGAGAATCTGTGCAACCTGAAAGAATTGCCGACAGAGAGCTTCATTTTCAGTTGCCTGCCGTTGCGAATCCGCGATGGTGAAGGGTGTCCTGTCCGCGCTGTGGGCATGACGTTCTGATACGTGTCGAGGCCCTGAAATCTCGGAGGGCTGATTTCCTCTTCACATTGAAGGGCAAGGGGCATAGGGTGTTGCCCGGAGTCGAATCATGCAGAAATCCCTTACCTATGTTTACACCCTGCTCATCATCAGCATGGCTCTCTGGGGCGGCACCTGGGTCGCCGGACGTGTACTCGCCCAATCGCTGCACCCCATGGCCGCAGCGTTTCTCCGGTTTGCCGTTGCTTCCTTTTTCCTGATCATCATGAGCTGGCGTGCCAATGGCGGCATGCCCCGGCTGGCACGTAATCAGATTCTGCCGGTCGCCTTCCTCGGCGCCACCGGTGTCTTCGCGTACAGCTATTTCTTTTTCAACGGTCTGCAAACCATCGCCGCCGGGCGCGCCGCACTTATCGTGGCCTGCATCCCGGTTTGCATTTCCGTGCTCTCGGCTATCCTTTACAAGGAGCGTTTCGGCCCTGTGCGGATCATCGGCGCGTTGACCTCCCTTATTGGCGTGTCCGTGGTTATTGCCGACGGCAATCCCGTGGCCCTGCTCTCCGGCGGTGTCAGTCGCGGTGATTTTATGATCCTTGGTTGCGTTGCCAGTTGGACCGCCTATTCGCTGGGGGGAAGACAGGTCATGAAAAATGTCTCGCCACTGACTGCGGTCACGTGGTCGTCGATCATCGGTGCCATCATGCTGTTGCCTCCCGCCATCAGTGAAGGGCTGGGTGAGCAGATTATGGCCGCCCGCACCATTGACTGGGTGTGCGTTTTCTATCTTGGTGCAATCGCTACAGCCCTGGCCTATTTCTGGTACTATCAGGCCATCTCGGTCATCGGAGCCAGTCGAGCCGGGATTTTTATCAATACAGTCCCTATTTTTGCTGTCATCATGGGATTTATCATCCTCGGTGAGCCCATTCATCTTTCTCTGATAACGGGTGGCGTCATGGTGTGCACGGGTGTCTACCTCACCAACAGACCATGACCGAGGCCGCCCGACACGTGGCATTTTCGCTTAATTGTAAGGAGTAACAGGTATGGAAGACCGCATTGAACGATTGGAAAACCTGGTCACACTTCAGGATCGGACCATCGAAAAGCTCAATGATGCTCTGTTTGACCAGCAGCGTCAGATACAGGACTTGGAAAAATTGACCAAACGTCTGGCTGGCAAGCTCAAGGTGCTGGAAAATGCCCTTGATGATTCCGGCGGACTGGATGTCCCGCCGCCCCACTACAATGGATAATGCAGCATGAAGTACACGGCACAACAGATTATCGACGCACTCGGCCTTCAGCCTCACCCGGAAGAGGGCGGCTACTTTGCGGAAACACACCGTAGCCTGGAGATGATACCGAAAGGGGCGCTGCCGGACCGTTATGACGGTGACCGCTGTTATGGAACAGCCATCTATTACCTGCTGACACCGGACACCTTTTCGCACATGCACATCCTTAAAACGGATGAAATATTTCATTTCTACATGGGCGATCCATGCGAGATGGTTCAGTTGCATCCTGATGGAAGCGGCGAGATTATTACGTTTGGTTCGGATATTCTGGAAGGGCAGAAGCCCCAACTGCTGGTCCCCGGTGGAACATGGCAGGGGATGCGACTCAAGGAGGGGGGCGAGTTTGCCCTCATGGGATGCACTGTGGCCCCGGGGTTCGAGTACGTTGATTATTCTCATGGCTCACGGGAAGAATTGACTCGCAAGTACCCGGATTATTCCGAGGCAATTCGCCGTTTGACCACATAATCGAATGCAAAGGGCGCTCCCTATTACAGGAAGCGCCCTTTTTCTATTCAACTGCGGGTTTCTCCGGCCACTCGATGGTCAGAGGGAATCCCGGTTGTTGCGGAATATCCCGGAGTGCCTGACGATAACTCTGCCAGATAACAGTGGCATTGGCATCCAGCGGGGAATCCGCCAACTGCGTCCAGTCCGTCTCGGTCAGCAGGCGGTCGCGCTGGTTACGAGCTCCCATGGAGTGGTATTCCTCCATGGCCACCTCATCTACCTGAGATGCGATGATTTCTTCCCTGTATATAAGGTCTTCTCCCTTGACCCAACGCGTTTCATAGGTCGTGAAGGGGGCACGCTCGATGGGGATGGCTTCATTGTAGCCGATGGCGTCCCATTCCTGACGATTCAACTCGGCAAACGTACGGTGGTATCCATCGAATTCCACGGTTGTCGGCGGGGTTATCCTGAATTGACCATTGTTATATCGAAACATGACGTGCTCCTGCTAGTAGGCGTTGCTGTGTTGTATTGAAGAGAGAATGGCCAGCCCCACGTACTGCACTCCAAGAGTGTTGTGGTTTGCAGAGGCCGTGGCTATTTTTATTCCGTTTGAAAGGAAGTTGATCTGGCACGCGGAGTTGTAATATTCCACATTGGGCAAATTGGGCCATAAGGCCTTGTTCCCGGGATTGAACGGGGTACGGCAGGTGTCCTGCGATACCCAGTGCAAGGTCCCGTTTCCCTTGAGAAGAGGAATGGCAAGAGGTGTGCCGCCCAGAGGAATCAAGGGTCCGTCTGCAGACCCATTTCCTATATAGCTGAATGGGCGGAATATCTCGGATTGAGCAAAAGCATAGGCGATGAATTCCTTGCCCGGTTCATTGACTTCGACACTGTTGCCAAGGGTTATGTGCATGGCGTCGGGTGCGGTATTGTTCCATGCACCGTCACCCGTTTCGACAGGGGCATTGCTGTTCAGTTTCAGGAAACAGGTTTCACCCAGGTCCTGGTGGTATACGTACCAATCGCTTATCGTATCCATCCCTTTGATCAGGATGCAGACCGGCGGTTGCCCCAACCCATGCTGTATGGTTTTTCCGGCAAGACCGTCCCCGGTATAGCGAAGTATGGACAAGCCCTCTTCCTTTCCAGCACGAAGACAAATGTCCAAGTATCGCTGTCCCGACGTATTGACATTGGCAGATGTTCCGATTCGGTATCCGTCAGTTGTCGGTACGATGGTTTCACTGTCGTGAAATTGGGCATCGCTGGTGTTGATGGAAAGGACGTTGCCCTCTCCTCGGATTCTGTCCACGAGTTGCCAGTTGAGACTCAGGTCTCTGGACTTGCTCAATACGAGATCAGGTCCGACCTTCATCTCAGGCAATGAAACGGAACTTGTCCCACCCTCTCGCATTACGATTTGCGCGGCAGCCCGAGCATTGGCAAGCAGCGGCGGGGTAAGGTTGTTGGTACATAGGCTGATAAACCCATCGGGCGGTTCATGGGCGAAGCCGGTTGCTCCGAAGTTGGCATGGCTGGTGCCACTTCCAAGAGTATCTCCGGCAGCGAAACCATACATGCCGGTCAATCCAGATTCGGCCACTCCCTGATGCACACCGTTTTTGGTGAACGAGAGGGTGCCATCATCCATGTTCAGCAGCACACCAATGATATCGCCTGTAGTATAGGGCTGTCCGTAAGCTGATGATGTCCCACTATTGTGGAATTCGCCTGAACCTGCATAACCGTACCCAGTGGTCTGGGAGCCGAGAGCTCGGCTGTAGTTCGAGGCTACATCGTGAATACCGAAAATGGCGGTATCCCCGGAGGCCTTGAACTCAGCGTACCATTTGCCTTGATCGACAAATTGGGACGATATGGCTGTGGCTGGTCCTGTGGTTGTTATGGCCCGGCTGGCATCATCATAGGTGATGTTCTGTTCACCTGGGGCCAGTGAGTTGAGCACTGTCTGGTTGTTGCTGGGCGTGTCCATCGCTTGTTTTGTCTGCCCAACATTGGCCCACAGAATTCCGTTGGCTAAGTCGTTTTCACCTAAATCCGCAGCATTATCAAAGCGAAGGTACGCCCCGTTAAGCCCTGGATCAATTGATGGGGTGGAAGCAGTCCACAAACCTGGAACTCTCGTTGACCAGCTTCCGAAGTGACTTGCATCCAGACTTGCGCCGTCAATGCTGTGGAAATTGGCCATGTATCCCTGGAATGGGTAGGAGGTTGAGCTGTCGATGTTTCTGTTGCTGGCACCCAGATTGTGTATGCACGCTTTGTTGTTCCAGCGGCAAAGGTGATTGTATGATGGATACGTCTGGTTTGAGGATAACTTGTGGATTGAAGCAAATCGACCATTGACGAACAGTCGAATCCTATCCGTTGCCAATGCCGCAGTTGTATCTACTGCCACCACCACATGATACCATGCGGCTTCATCGGTGAAGATTCCATCAGTTTCTACAATCCATCTCCAGGTACTTGCCTCTCTGTCCCCCACCCATAGTCTTCTCGCGGCACTGAACCCAATGATGAAGTAGTTGTTCGACAAATAGGTCGAAGTTGCTAAAATCATGTTACGGGGTGCTGCGCACTTGAACCAGAACGAGATGGTGAAGGTCTGGGTGTTGCCGTGTTCTGGCGGTTGCATCTCAAGACGCGATGCGCCGTCAAACATGGCGGACGACTGTACCGGTTCTGCCCAGACCGGCTCAGGGTTCGTGTTGACTTCTTTGAGTGTGATCATGTTAATCTCGCACGTTGATGAGTGAAATCAATGTTTTGCGACCATTGAAATACTCAAGCGTAATCCGCAATTCTTCAGCATCCGGGTTGGGCTGAGGCAGGGTGGTGGAGCGCTTGTATGTGGTCCCTCCGGCCATGGTCAGATTGTGACCGTTCGGATAGATGTGGAATACGTATGTTCCCTCAAAGGGAAGCGATACGTCGCTGAACAGGCTGTCTGCGGTCAATGTCCAGAGTATGTGATTTCGTTCCACATTCAGGGAGGAGAGGTCGGTGCCTACGTGCAGTTGCGCTTCATCGCCGAAGACTGCCTGGAGCAAGTCGGGAAGATCCTTCTTGAGTATGGCCGTGTCTGCCGGCTCCGCGTCAAGGGCAGCCAAGCCCGATGGGGTGTCGAAGGCAGAGGCGAGTGCTCGGGCAGGTATTCCGAATCCGAGATTGATCTGGGCATTGGCAGTGTTCTTGGCACCAGTCCCGCCCTGAGCCACGGCCAGTGGCAGCATGATATCCCGCTCACTGACAGGTGTTTTGTTGACGAAGTTGTCGCCCGTGTCGTTCCAGGTGAGCACTTCGCCGGGGGCCGGTTCAGGAAACTCCACACCTGTCACGGCAGATGAAACCCGAAAAGAGACCGTACGATCCAGTCGTTCCGACAGCGTCTGACAGATCATGGTCAGCTTGTCTAAGGCGTTTTCGTGAGTGGAGGCCGGGAACGCGTCGTTTTCCAGATAGTCGACTTCCTGAACCAGTGACGGGTTGCGCCGGATGACGATGTGTTCGTCTGTCCCGGGTGGGGTCGAAAAGGTGCAGGTGCCTCCCATTTGTTCGCCAGCGCCGGACAGGGTGTAGTCGGTGCTGATGGTCAGCCGGGTTTCAACGCCGTTGAATACGCGGGTTACTTCGATATCATCGGTATCCAGAAACATGAACGGAATGGCAAAAGTCGAAGTGGAGCCATTTCCAATATATTGAATTTTGGATTGGGTTGATGCGATGGTCATGGTTATCTCCCACTTTTGTACAATTGAGATCCAAGGGACAAGGTGCTTCGATTGGCGCTGCCTCCATTACTGATGCGATGCATATTGGCATTTTGTCTGCCCCGGTTCAGGATTTCCCGCTCCTGCTGCGTGCCTTTGAAGAGCGTATCTTCCTCGGCCTCTCGATCAGCGGTTTTCCTCGCATCCTGAACCAATTGGCGTGAGCCGGACATGGCAACGCCGGATTGCCCCCAGCGAGCATTGAGTTTTGCGCGGTCACGTTCTCGGCCCTCTCGGACGGATTGGCCGTCCTCACGAGTCTGTCGGCGTTGATCAAGGGCTTTACCCTTGGCCTCTGTTTCCATAAGAGCGGCCTGTTCCTCATAGGGATTGGATGGCTGTCCCTTGTCCTTCTCTGTGGCTTTGCCCAGAAAATCCTGGAATACTCCCATCTGCTCCTTGAAGGCGGCAGCATCGTTTTCGTTCATTCCCATTTGTTTTCTCCTGGTAGGTTATTCGTTGATGATGGTTGTGGGGACGATGAGCAGGATCGTCATCGGAAGGGGCTGATCCTGTGCTACGGTCAGTATGTTTTCCCGGGTCCATCCCTTGGGGAAGACCACGGATTTGTCGCCGGAAAATGTGCCTACGGAACGGCCCATGGGCATGGATGCCGAGCGGAAATTGATGGATTCCATCCGGTGTTCATCAGGGCCGATCTTGCCGCCGAGAGTCTGATGAAAACGAACGGCCACCTTGGTGATGCGTTGACGTTTGGTCTGTGCCGTCCCTCGGTGGCTTCCCCCTTCAAGGCGCATGGGCTGGGCCAGTGATGCATAGGGCAGCCCTACTTGAATGGTGGATGCCGGACGGTCGAGCGTGATGGTTCCCTGGGGGGAAACAGTGGCGTTGGGGCGGGTCGCCCCATCCGCCAGTATGGCGACATTCTCACCAGCCAGATGTTCAAGTCCGGCAACGGTTGAAGTCTGAGGGCCGGAATATGTCAGCCCGCTGTCTACAAAAAATGCGTCTTCGATATTCCCATTGAAGGGAGCTTCCAGAAACTCGATGTACCGGCGCTCCTGCCCATCAATCTCGCGGCGGACAACGGCCCATATCTGATCCCGCTTTGTCGTATCGTCGTAAATGGAGGTGATGGTTTCCACCGCGCCTTGAGTGGTGAGAATCGACCATGCAGTGACTTCCTGCGATGGGGCGTAGGTCATGGCAGCCAGCGTGCCGTCACCGCGAACACAATAGAGAATGGAGTCTGGCTCCTGGGCAAAGGCGAGTTGTTTAAAACCGCTTTTGGAGATGTGTTCGGAAAAAAGCGTCAGGTCGTTTGATACGTAGGCGTCCGATTCGAGCCGGTAGGCCATTTCACGGATTTTCTGGCCGGAACGCTGGATGTAGAGGGTGGCGTACCCGATGGATTCAGGGCGAAATCGTGCTGCGCCGCAGGCTCCTTCATGGTTGGCCTTGACGTTCTCGGGCGAGAGAGCATCGCCACCGGCGCCGCCCACAGTCCACTCGCCTCCAGCGGTTCCCACCCAGAGTCGACTACGTGGAATGATAAATTCGATGGCATTGGCCTGCCTGCCGGACAGTGTGACCTCAATGGCGTCATCATCCAGTGGTGTGTCTCCTGCCTGGGCTTCGGTTCGATCACCCACAGCGTAACACTCCCAGTACGCTTCCTGAAGATTACCTTGGGCATCCCAGATGGATTCGATGCCAGTGGTTACGGGGCTTTGAAAAACAATCGTCAGATTTGACCCATTGGCGACATGATTTGCATCGCCTTTGTAGCGATAATATCGCGTCGTGCCGTCCGGGTGCTGGCCCTTGATGCCGTCCTGTTTTTCGAACCCTTCACCGTCGAGCAGTTTAAAACTGTCACCGGTCTTTCCTGAGCGGACAGTCCCGCTTCCTGCAATGATCTCCTTGTCTCTCCAGCCTTCCAACGGTGCTTCTCGTGTGTTCAAACGAAAATCGGTCATTTCTCCGGTTCGGGAAAACCAGATCGTGCCGGGTTCGTTGGGGGTGGCTGCAAGTACCAGCCGTTGTTCAAAAAAACCGACAGATGAGGGATAATTGTTCTCTTTCCAGACTTCAGGTGCTCCGAGAAAAACCATGTCTTCAAGAGACCAGTTGTCGTGGTGCAGCCGCGTCAGCTTGCGCACGGGATGATCCGGGTGGGTGATGATGAGAACATCCGCTGACTGGGTGTAGCGCAACCGGGTCAGGTCTCCCACTTTGTAGGGTGTCTGGAGTCGGTATTCCTCTTCCCCGGAACGGACGATGCCATGATCGGCAAAGACGCGCATGACGCCCTGTCCCGATTCATCCTCTCCGAATTCAAGCACATAGGTTTGCTGTCCGTTGAACTCGAAGGGAACAAGCAGGGATTCCTTTTGGTCGGACAGGGCATTGGTCACGAATCGGAATCCGGTCCGACGTGTGACGCCACCGTGAGGATGGACCAGAAAATTTTCCAGTCGTCGGCAGCCGTTGTAATATTTGGAGAGATCCACTCTCCCTTCCAGACGGGGACTCATCTCCCCTGCGGTGAAATTGGTCAGAATCGGTGTCGATATACTCATGTCGCTCCTCCTCAGGATTTGCGACAGAGCGTATCCCCGGTTTTTTCACCAGGATGAAAACGGGTGAAAAAGGGGTGAGACAGGGCGTGAAAAGGGCGTGAATAGGTGTTGACAGCCTTTTGGTGTCAGGCGGTGTCCCAACGGGAAACGCCCGCCCTCCGATAGATCGGAAAGCGGGCGTTCACGTATGATAAAACGTCGGGTTTAGTTGGCTGTTGCAGGCATTGGCTTGGCTCCGTCCTTTTCACGATTGAGCCTGATGACCTGTGTCGTGAATGCGGTCTCACCGGGTCGGCAGGATGGGCACCCCTCCGACATGATGACACACCGCTCATCAAGGGAGGCAGGATCTATTTCCGCCATCTTGAGGAGTTTTGTGGTCATGCCATCCTTCCAAATGACAGGGAGTCCGCACTGGGAGCATTCCACGTAGAGCATTTCAGGGTCGAATGTTCTTGTCATGAAACCAGTGTAAGCATCGCAGAGCTTCATGACAAGGGTGCAGGCGTTATTATCGTGTATCTATTCGCTTTTTCTGTCGATATGCATGTCTGCACGCATCTCGGGCATACCTCCGGCATGACGGCAGACATGGGCAGCGACCGTGGCAGCGTATCGGTTGATGGCGTCCAGTTCCAGCCCCTTGTGCCAGCCGAGGGCCAGTGCGGCAGTGAATGAGTCCCCGGCACCGACGGTGTCGACCACAGTGGTAGCGACTCCCGGCAGATCGGATGATGCATTTTCTGTCAGCAGCAGGCTACCGTTCTCACCTCTGGTCAGCACTGCCAGTTCCAGATCAAATTGGCTCAAAAGAGAGCGCAGGGCGGTTTTTTCATCATCAGGCAATGAAAGCAGACTCGCCACTACGGCAAGCTCTTCATCATTGATTTTGAGAACATCGGCCATCTGGAGGGAGGAGAGAATGCGTTCCTTGTCGTAAAAAGATTGCCTGAGATTGATGTCGTAAATTTTCAGAGCGTTTGGAGCATGCCGTAAATATGCTGCAATGGTGTTGCGGGAACGGCTTGAACGCTGGGCCAGTGTGCCGAAGCAGATGATATCGGCTTTGGCCGCCATATTCATGCCATGATCGGTTGGTTCGAGAAAGTCCCAGGCAACATCGTCGGGAAAAGTATAGGTGGCAACACCCTGTTCGTCGATATCGGCGTTGACCGTGCCGGTGGGATGTTCGATATCGACATCGATCAAGGAAGTGGCAATACCTTTTGCCTGCAAAATATCCAACGCTTCCCGTCCGAGATCGTCTTTACCGATGCGGGACACCGGAATGCCGGTGCCACCCAGGGCGTTGACGTGGTAAGCGAAGTTAGCCGGAGCACCACCGAGCTTTCGGCCGCCGGGAAGCACGTCCCAGAGTATCTCTCCCAGTCCGAGGGCGATGGGTGTTTTCATGGCTTATCCGTTCCGCTCCACCATGGCACGCAACCGTTCTTCGGTCAGGCGGCGCAGATTGTCTGAGGCAGGGAGCGCTCCCACGGTTCCGAGCAGCACCATGTAGTTGTCCAGAGCCGACTCCATGAGCGGGTGGCTTGGGCCGAGCAGGGTTTCATATACGGTCAGTCCCTTCTCATAGAGGGCAGCCGCTTCGTCGGTTTTTTCGGTGCTGGAGAGCAGCAGGGCCAGATTGCAATAGGACTGTGCGGTTTCCGTGTGCTCTTCCCCGAAAAGCCGTTGCCGGATATCCAGACTCTCACGGAAGGCGACTTCCGCAGCATCCAAGTTTCCACCTCGTTCTTGCAGAAGGGCCACGGTGTTGATATTGTCGGCTACATCGGGGTGCGCATCACCATGCACGGAGCGGTTGATCTCCAGGGCGCGTTCGGCCAGTCGTAGCGCTTCATCCACGCGCTCGGTGGCTTCATACAGCAGAGCCATGTTGGAGAGACAGGAAGCGATGGTCGGATGGCCTTCACCGTGGGCCTGCGTCAATACCCGGAGGCACTCCTTGAATGTTGCTTCGGCTTCATCATATTTTCCGAGGTGTTGCCGGATGACAGCCAGACTGTTCAAAATGGGAGCGGTCACCGGGTTGTCTTCTGTGAAGATTTCGTGTTGCAGGTCGAGGCAGCCCTTGAAAGCGGCTTCGGCGCGCTCCATCTGGTTCCCGGCCCATAAGACCGTTCCGAGTCCTTCAAGGTCGGCACAGATGTCCGGGTGCTGTCTGCCTTTGAGTGCCACATCGACGGACAGGGCTTTGTCGAGCAGTTCAGCCGCCTTGCCGTATTGTTGCTGGTGGTAGAGCGAAAATCCGGCCTGATGCAGCACGCGGTTGGCAGCCGCCGTATTCACATCCAGTTGATCCACCAGATCACGGCATGCCTGGATGTGGGGCATGAGCCATTCCACGGTCGACCAGTTCTGCGGCTCGGCATCGGGAAGAATGAGATTCAGGGCATAAATGGCGCGACTGGCCCACTCAACGGCATCTTCAGGTGAAAGGGATTGTCGTATGGCGTTACGGACATCGTCGTGGAGCTGATAGAGCTGCTCGTCCACATCCGTCTTGATAAGACCTCGATTCACCAGAGGATCGATGGTCGCTGTGGCAGCAAAAAATGCAGCCGCAGGATTGATGAGCGACGGGTTGTGCGGGGTGCCCTCGATGGACAGGGCAAAGTCGTAGGGCAACGGCGTTTCTGCCAGCATGGCCGCCATATACAGCGCTTCGGCTCCTCCGGGAGCCTCGTTTTCCACCTCTTTGACGGTGGTCAGTATTTCCTCGTCGGTACGGGGGGATGGTGTCACAGTTGCCACTCCTTTCTTCGCTCAATGGGATTACACGAAACCTCTATCCGGTTTGTCGGTCGAAGACAAGAAACCGTGTATTTCAGTCTCATACTATGAAGATACCGAGAAGCGGCTGCATGACTGCCGGCTGAATATCGATAAGCGTCAATCGTGAAATGACAAGCCGGGTGGAGGTCTTGCCGGATGGCGATGGGTGATGTTCCGAAAGAGCCTCGGAAAAGGGGCCAACTCGAGGGAGTAGGATCAAATAAAAGCGGCTCGACCTGATGGCCGAGCCGCTGAATCCGTAAAGGAGTATGTTTATCGCTTGATGGTGATGGTCGTGTTGAGGATGGAGTCGGATGTCGTGATGACCTTGGTGTTTGCCTGATAGCCTCGCTGGGTGACGATCATCTTGGCAAACTCTTCGGCCATATCCACGTTACTCATCTCAAGGGTGGAACCCTGGATGGTGCCGCGTCCGCCTTCTTCGGCCACGCCTTCGATGGGATTACCGGACGCTTCGGTGGAGACAAAGTTGTTCCCGCCGTCACGACGCAGTCCCCACTCGCTGTTGAAGCGGTACATGGCGATCTGGTAGAAGTCCTCGGTCTGTCCATTGGAAAAATGTCCCCGCAAAAATCCTTCCCGGCTGATGCTGGTGTTTTGCAGATATCCCCAGGCGAATCCGTCCTGATTCTGGAACAGGGTTGCCGATCCATCGTCAAAACTTGTGGTCGAGCTGATGTCCCGGTTCATACTGGCCAGTGATATGAGGCTGTTGGTGTCGGTTCCGATGCCCGCAATACTGGAGGCTCCCGATTGCCAACTGGACGTGTCGGAGTTCAGGCCCACGTCAAAACTCAGGGTCTGTGTTCCACCTGTGGCTGAGCCATCTTCTCCCAGAGTGACGGTGAATTGGGGGATACCTTCTTCATTGAAGGAAGCAGGTCCCCAGTTGCTGAGATTCTTTCCGTCAGTCCCATTGAGGGAGTAGGCGGACTGGTTGACAACCTCACCTTCGCCATTGAATGTCAGTACCCCGACTCCGGCCAATCCTGCGCCGGAAGTGCCGTAGGCCCCGGAACCATCAGAGGATCCAGGAACAGCAATCAGGTATTCCCAGTACGTATATCCTGGGTTGGCGTTGGAAATGGAGCTGCTGGAAACCGGGTCAAAATACACGGTCAGATCATGCTGGTTTCCGTCTTCATCATAAATATTGAGACTGGACGAGTATGCAGGAAGATTTGATCCAAAAGGAGTGGAGGCTGTTGGGTCGCTGCCATCGTATGCATCCAGCATGGCGAAAAACGGATTATCGGCATTGGTGTAAAGATCGCCAGCCAGAGCATCTAGGTTGGTTATCATGTCGATGCTGGTTGATGCACGAGGCTCAGATCGGACCAGTCGTGTGGTTTGACCGTTTGCCATTACGTCCTGATAGGGAAGTTGAACATCCGTGGCAGAACTGGAGACAGTACCTGTTTCCCTGTCAATGGCGTATCCCTGCAACCGATAGCCGCTCGGGTCCACAAGGTATGCTTCATTGTTGAAGCGGAAATTTCCTGCCCTGGTGTAGTGGGTTGCGCCGGTACCGGTTACGGTGTCACCGACCTTGCGCACTCCGAAGAAGCCGTTGCCGGTGATAGCCATATCCGTTGACGTGTTGGAGCTTTCCAGCCCGCCTTCTCTGAAAATGCTGCGAATGTCGCCAACAGCCACGCCCTTGCCTATCTGGCTCGCGCTGTATGCGCCGGATTCGTATCCTGCGCTGCCGGTGGCCATTTGCTGGCTGAGCAGATCGGTGAACTGGGCGTCTGCCCGCTTGTATCCGACAGTGCTGACATTGGCGAGATTATTGCCAATGACCTGCATTCTGTCACCGTGAGCCACGACGCCTGTCGCGCCCACATACATTGTTGAAAAACTCATACTTCCTCCAATCCGGTCCCATCCGGATGCGGTGTGGGAATCATCGGGAGACCAATCCCGGCAATAAATTCCCTATTCCTTCTCGGTGTGGATAAAGCAAGCGGTGTGCCACTGAGAAAACGTAATCATACCGGAGGTAAACATTCAGAAAGGATAGGCACAACCTGCCTATCAATTCACTTGCGTTGTGTGGAGTCGGTGCGTACTGTGTCCAATCCATAGGAAAGTGACGCTAACAAGAAAAACATGGAGAAAAGACATATGAAACGGATTATTACCCTGCTTGGTACTACCCTGTTAGGCCTCATGCTGCTCACCGGCTGTAATCAGCAACAGGAACCGGGCGTCACCATCGGCGTCGTCGATGAAGCTGCCGCATTCCAGAATAACAAAGTGGCCAGCCAGGCCATGGAATATCTGAAGCAGCTTGGCGAGCCCATGCAGGCCAAGGCCGAAGCCGCTTACAACGCCATGCAGGAAGATCAGACCGAAGAGAACGTTGCCGCCTACAAGAAGGCCATGGGCGAGTTGCAGCAGTCCATGCAGGGCGAGCAGCAGCGCGTTGTGGCACTCGTGGATGCCAAGTTCCGTGAAGCGCTTGAGACCTACCGCAAGGACAACGGCCTGACCGTCATCCTCAGCAAGGGTTCTGTGCTTTCTTCTGGAGAGACTGTTGATATCACCGCTGATATCGTTGCTGCCATGGATGCCATGACCGTGGATTTCGAGCTGCCCAAGCAGCCTGAAGCCGCCCCTGAAGCTGCACCGGAAACGGAAGGCGAACAGGCTCAGTAGTCTGACTCATCTCAGAAAGTAAAAGGGTTGCCCGAATCTCGGGCAACCCTTTTTTGTTGATATATACTGTGCTTCAGGCTGACTCTAGTCCTCGACAAAGGTATGAATTTCCTCGTGGGCTTTGGTGAGGTTTGCATCGAAATCTTCAAACAACTTCTTTGTCTTTTCCAGGTCGTTGTTCTTTGCCGCCTGTTCCATGTTCAAGGCGAGGTTGACCAGTCTTTCGGCACGGATCACGCCGCACATCCCCTTGAGGGAGTGGGCAAGCCGGGATGCCGCGTCAATGTCACCGGCCTGCAACGCCTCGGCAAGAGATTTGTTTCGTTCAGGACTATCCTCAAGAAATGCCGCCAGTAATTCCCGGGCCAGTTCCATGTCATCCGCCAGACTTTGCAGGAAACGTTGGGAATCAAATATTTGTTCTTTCATAAAAATACTCCATTTCGTGAATCCCTATCATTCCTGTGACCGTAATGAAAGTATAATGACGCGTATTGGTCCCATCTATATGGTGACTGATCTAGTGCCAGACGTTGCTGCTCATGAACAGGGCGGCGCCGAACAGGGCGATACCGGCTGCACCACAGATGGACAGGATCGCATACACCCAATTGAAGATCGTCTTGTTGGCATTGGAAAGGCGCAGGGTGGCAGTACGCAGCGCCACGGCCGCCCATGCAAAAAGAGTCGTGGTGATGCCCATGCCGATTGCCATGGCAAGAATGGCAGCAACTCCGGCCCACAGAACGTTCTGTCCGATGGAAAAGGCCAGGATCACAGCAGCGCCGGGACAGGGGACAAGACCGGTCACCATCGAGACTGTCAGTACGCGGCGCATGTTATCCCCCTTGCCGGGCATAATATGTCCTTCGCACGTTGCTTCGGCGAGCATGCCGCCTTTTGAAAGGTCGTACACAGCCTTGATGGTCAGGAAGATGCCCATCAGGGCCAGCAGCGCATAACTGGCGGGTTGCAGCGCACGGCTTGCTTCCGCAAAACCGCCCATGCCGGTGGAAAAGACAAGATAGGCGATGGAAACGGCCACTGCGGCGGAACCCATGTGGACGAAGGTTATGACATTGCCCATGACAGCGCCCGAGAAGAACGAACCGGGGTTTGCCAGAAAGTAGGAGCAGACCACGGTCTTGCCGTGTCCCGGACCAACCGCGTGAACGATGCCGTACAGAAACGACAGCCCAAGGAACATCCACAGAGCCTTTCCAAAGGGATCGGTACGGATGTCCATGCCAAACCCATTGAGCTTGAGGGTTAATTCTTTCTGGATGTTACGCACCATGGTCATGAGTTGCTCGATCGGACCGGGGGATTCCACCTCCATAAGTTCCTCTTCGGGAAAGTCGGTCGGGGCACCGCCTTCTCCGGCAATGGAGAGGTGGATCGCTTCAGGGACGATGAACTGCCAGTATGTCTGGTCCTTGGCTGGACGAATGACGTGGCTGACTTGAACCATGCCATCGATTTCAAAGGCGATGTCATCCTTCATAAGCAGGATGTCGGAGTAGTATTCCTTGTCGAACACAGCCACGCGCAGGTTGGATATCTCGTCAATCGGGAGGTTGAGCGGGACGGTGAAATTGTACACGAGGCGACCTTCTTCCAGGGAAGCAGTGAACCCACGGGTTTCCTTGACGGGAATCCGTTTGCCGTTGTTCTCGATGAAAGTGAAGTATCCGTAGTTGCCCAGATAGTTGAATGCCCCGTCGCGGATTTTTTCCTGTCCGATGGTCGTGGGCAGGGTTTCGGCATTCACTCCCAGGTCACTCATGACAGCGTTGCTGAATATCTCATCGAACAGCCAGCGTTGATGAATGGAGTCAAGACCCTTTTCGCTCAGCTCAAAGGTCAGGGAAGTGTCAACGTAGACATGGGGATGGGCCTGGACTTGTGTCGGCATCAGTGCCGCGCCAACCGTCAGCAGGATCAACAGTATCATGGCATGGGGTCTGGAGGTCATGGGGCCTTGTAGTGCAGGCCCGTGTGCATGGCAAGTTTGTGCAATGCCGTGAGGCTGGAAAACTTGCCTTTGGCTGTGCTCGGGGATATGTTTATTAGATGATGGGTAAAGCATGTATTCACTGGTATATTCTATTGCTTGCGGCCTTTTCGGGTGTTGCCCTGTTTCCATCTAATGGAAATTGTGGAGAGGTACTTGAGGGGTATTCCGCTGCACTGGCTCCCTATGAGATGGCAAGCGATGGTGCCGTGGATGGCTTGGCGCACGAAATGATGCGGGCTGTGTCCAGAGAGGCCGGTTTCAACTATCGTCCAAAAAAACAATTGGGAAATGCTATCGCCGGTATTCCTCCTTGTGGGGAAGGGCATATGCTGCTTGCAGTCGAGTCTCTGGAAGTGGCTCCGTGCTGGGAGCGACTGGGCCCGGTTTTCACGACGGCGCAAGTCGTTGTCGGCTTGAAGAGAACGCCTCTACGCTCAGTACGGGACGTGCGAGGGAAACGGGTGGCGCTTGTTCGAGCCTCTTCGTTTGAGCCTGCGCCAACACTAAGTAATGTCGTACTGTATCGAACTGAACAGTATGAGGATTCTCTCCGATTACTGGTGTTGGGCAAGGTTGATTATGTAATAGGATCACAAGTGGGCATCCAGTGGGCCGCCGGGCAAATGGGGGCGGTCAGCAAAGCCCTCGGAACGCCGTTGGAACTTGGTCGTGAAGAAGTAACCGTCTATATTTCCATGGATTCTGTTATCGCTGAAAAAAGGGGGTTGCTCCAAAAGTCGCTGATCCGTGCCATGGAAAAGGGTGTTTTTTTGGAAATATTACGAAAATATGGTCTATAACAAGGGTGACATGTGAGAGGTGTTTGTGTAGATTCTTCATAATTGATTGGAATTGCCACAGTTACCGGGATTTTTTCCCGGTGGGAAACAGATGCCCCAAGACAAACCGAAATATAAACGGCCGTTTTTTACCAACCGTTCCATCTCGCGTGACCTGACCCTCAGTCTGGTAGTCATCGTGTTGTTGATTGCTACTGCCATGGGGGGCTACATCTACTGGCAGCAGACAGAAGAGATGTGGGCGAACGCAGAGGAAAAGGGTGAAGACACCATCACCAGTGTTGCGGAGATTCTGGCCGTTCCCATCTGGAACCTGGATTACGACAACGCCCGGCTGATCGGTTCCGTTTATACCCACAATGATGTGGTGCAGGGCATTCGCATCTACGGCTCCCGCAATGAAGTCGTGTTCGCCCATGAGAAGTTCTCGGGGAATCAGGCTGATTTCAGCAAGGTGCGATCCATTGTTTTTGAAGGCCGTACCATCGGTAGGGCGGAAATCGATTTCACTCTCGCCAAGGACAAGAAGCGACTCAACGAACAGATGTTTGTTTCGTCGATGATCATTGTCGTGGCTATCTCTGTTATCCTGGCCATCACCGGCCTTTTACTTCGTGTTTTTCTGAATAAACCGCTCCAGGTTCTCCAGCAGGGGATCGCCCGCGTCGCCAAGGGTGACTTCTCCTATGAATTCGGTGAAGTATACCATGCCGAGTTGTTGGAGATAGCCAAGCGATTCAGGCGCATGTCTGCTGAAATTGAAGCGCGTGAGAAAAAGCTTCAGGCCATGAACAAAACCCTGCAGGAAGCTGAGGAAAAATATCGCGGTATTTTCGAGAACGCCATCGAAGGCATATTCCAGGCCACGCCTGATGGCGTCTTGCGCCGTGCGAATCCGGCCATGGCACGCATCTTCGGTTATGATTCCCTCGATGAATTTCTGGCTAATGTCCGATCTCTTGGTTCGCGGGTCATGGTCAATCCCGAATCCATGCAGGACTTTTACGAGCATGTGCGCGAGCAAGGGGAAGTGAAGCGGTTCGAGGCCGAGTATTACCGTCGTGACGGCAAGACGATCTGGGGTGCGCTCAATGCCCGGGCTATCTACAACGAGAATAAGGAACTTATTTTCATTGAGGGCATTCTTGAAGACATCACGGACCGCAAAAAGGCCGAGCATGATCTTGCCGACTTGAACCGGCACCTTGAGCAGTTGGTCCGTGAACGGACAGAGGACCTCGTCAACAAGGCCCGTGAATTGGAAGACGCCAACCAGCGCTTGCGTGAACTGGATGAAATGAAGTCGGCATTCCTTTCGTCCGTGTCCCATGAATTGCGCACACCGCTTACCTCGATCCTTGGTTTTTCAAAGCTGCTGCACAAGGATTTCAAAAAGAACTTCATGCCCCTGGCCAAGAACGACGATCTTCTTGTCCGCAGGGGTAATCGTATCCGCGAGAACCTGACGATCATCAGCCACGAAGGGGAGCGACTGACGCGCCTTATCAATGATGTACTTGATCTCAACAAGATCGAATCCGGTCGGATGGGTTGGCGCGATGAGCCTATCAACATGGCCGATACCATTGAAATGGCTGTTCAGGCGGTCAAGGGCATGTTCTCCGGCAACTCTCATATTGATCTGATTACAGACGTGGACCATGATCTGCCGTTGATAGTTGCTGATCCGGATCGAATGCAACAGGTGCTTATCAACCTGCTGAACAATGCTTCCAAGTTCACGGACGAGGGCAGTGTTGTGGTTCGGGCCTTCCCCCGGTTCGGGCAGGTACGTGTGGAAGTCACGGATACGGGATCAGGTATTGCTACGGAAGATCAGGCACAGATATTCGAGAAGTTCCATCAGACTCGAAATGACACCATGGAAGAAAAACCCAAGGGTACTGGTCTGGGGCTCACCATCTGTCGCGAAATCGTGGAACACTACGGTGGCAGGATCTGGGTCGAGTCTGAAATCGGCGTAGGGTCCACCTTCATCTTCACCATTCCCGCTACATCCTAATCGCAAGTCTCCGCTTCTTTCTCCCTTTTCAGACACCATCTGAAAAGGGTTTCTCGCATTGTTTTTCCATGGTTGCCCGAAGGAGACTCTGTCAGCGCCGAAGAGCTTCTGGTTTCCCCGTAAAGAACACTTATCCCATTTACTGTGGGGTCCACCCCATTACCTAATGTAAAAAGTACCGACACCTTCAGGAAGTGAGACAGCCTGTGCAATCCACGCCAATTGCTCCCTCCTGTTCTCCGTAAAAATGATACGCATCCCTTTTGGGGCTGATTTCGCTTTTCCTTTTCGTTTGGGACATCTGTTGTAGCTTATTCATGAATAAATCGAATTATCACAGCGTTTATCGAAGTGCTGTATGATGTTTTTGCAGTATGTTTCGAGCTATATTGTTTTGGCAGTAATGCGGAATGTAAAAAAAGTTGAAATAGTGTGCAAAAAGTGTCGAAATATCAGTCAGAAATAGTCCACTTTGATAGAAAATGAGAATGTTGATTTTTTAATTTATTCAATAAATACAGTGATTAAATGTGTTGTGCATTGATTTTGCATTCATAAAGATTACCATTGACAAGGTGCCTCAGTCTCATTACGTGGGACGCTACAAAAATAACAGGAGTCGAAACTCATATGAGGATATTGTTAAACTACACGCTCACGCCGGTACTCTGTGCTGCTTTGGCTGTCATGGCCGTGGTCGTTGTGGTGAAGCAGCAAGAGATTGAAGGTCTCGAACATAAGCTTGAGCTTGCCGAACAGACGGCCGAGGCTCGAAAGCTCATGGTGGAGGAAACCCGCCTGCTGCAAAAGGCTGTGTCATCTCCACCGGTCAAGACGGTCACCGTCACTGCATATAACCCCACTACGGATCAGACCGATTCGGACCCGTTGATCGCGGCGTCCATGCGCAAGGTGCGCCTCGGTACCATCGCCGTTTCCCGTGATCTCTTTGATCAGGGTTGGGTATTCGGGCGCAAGGTGCGCATCGAAGGCCTCGGCATATTCGAAATCAACGACCTGATGAACAAGCGATTCACTCGCCGCATCGATATATTCATGTGGGATGAGAATCAGGCGCGGCAGTTTGGCAAGAAGAACGTCAAGGTCGCACTGCTTGAGATTTGATCAGACACGATGAATAAGAAAAAAGGCGCGCCCGAACGGGGCGCGCCTTTTTTTGTGTTCTTAATCCAGCCACTCGATATGAGCGTCGCGTCTTGTTGGTATTCGCTGGTAGCGAAATTTGGGATATCCCAGCATCAACGCGGCATGGACACCATGTCCCTCTGGGATGTTGAGGCGTTCGCGCAGGGCGTGACAGCCTTCAGCGGCTTCCATCAGAAAGCCGGCCCAGCACGCACCGATGCCGCGGGCATGGGCAGCCAGCTCCAGATAGGCAGCGGCCAGTGAGCAGTCTTCGGCAGGATGGAATCCATCTTCCGAAGCATGGGCTATGGCCACATGCGGGGCGCCATGCAGGATTTTGTCGATGCCTTTTTTCCAGTTCTTGATGACGCCGGGGAAGACGTTGTTGATGGCCATGTAGTGAACGGTATGTTCCACCAGTTCCTGCGTTACCTGCGGGGTGCGGGTCACGATCCATCGGGCGGGCTGGCCGTTTTTTGCGCTGGGGGCAAAGGTGGACAGGCGCACCAACTCCTCGATCTCTTCTTCAGGAATGGTCTTATCCTTGAAGGATCGAATGGAGCGGCGGCTCTTGAGAAACTGATACGCTTCCTCACGGCTGATCCGCAGGTCGCGTGTCAGATCGCCACAGTCCTCCGGTGCCAGGCGCTGTGCCACAGGCAGTTCCGGCAGGGTCACAGCCTCCACAGGGCAAACGGCCACACAGTGCCCACAGGCTATGCAGGTCTTCTTGGCTGCCAGCCTGAGCTTGGGGAACCCTTCCTTGTCCTCTACTATCAACTGATACGGGCATTCGGCAAAACATGCCCCGCACCGTTTGCATTTTTCCTTGTCTGCAAACACGGCTTGCCTCTTGGGTTGCGTTCTATGATGTAATCGCTGATCAGGCGATGGTCGGCCACACCGGATTCCCGGGCGGCAGCATTGTCTGTCAGCTTATAACTTGCTGCAAATAGTGGGAATGGCGGCTTCGGTTATGCCGCGAAGCGTTTCTTCCAGAATGTCGCTGCGGTCACCATATCCGGGGACAACGACATCTTCCACCTGGCTGGAAAACTTCTCCGAATGAACAATCTTGCCCTCTTTGGTCAGGATGACCTTGACCGTCACCTTGCCTTCATAGGTCGTGGTGCCCGTCTGGTTGAGTGCCAATTCGAGAAGCTCGCCACTGACAACGGTTTCATTGCCGGAGGGAAGAGTGGAAGTGCGGTAGCTCACGTCACAGCCCGAGGCTTTGAGCTCGTCGAAAAATGCCCAGGATACCCAGTCGGCTTCATCGGAAAGAGATTGCAGGGCTTCCCCTGATTTATCCGTTCCAAGGCGGGTTATGCCCCGTTTGTCCTCAAACTGATGGATGACGGCTTTACCGGGGCATGGGCCGGATGACGGGCCGAGTTTGTAGGTCAGTTTGACACCGCTGCCGGAAGCACATCCGGCGACTATGGAGAGCGCGGTCAGTACCGCGAAGAGAGCAATGGTTTTCATGTGGCGCATGGCATACTCCGTTATATCTGATCACCCTGGGGTGCCGGGGGATCGTCGTTGAGGCGTTTGTCCAATTCTTTTTCCATTTTGTCCAACAGCTTTTGCGTGAGATCCATAAGACGATCAAGGTTTTTATCGACAAATGTCTTTGCCTTGTCGTTCAGGCTCTCTTCGGAGCTTTCAGGAGTGGGTGTACTTTCTGGCGTATCCGCACTGTCCCTGTTCGCATCAAAAGCCTTGGCGCGCTCTGATTCCATTTCGACAATTTCACGAATGGTTTCCAGGCTGAGCTTGATAGAGGCCAACTCCTCTTTCATGACAGTTTCGCTTTCCTTCAGCGATTGCTTGAGTGCGAGAACCTCATTCTCAAGGGCCGCAAGCCGTTCCTTGTCTCCGTCCGAAGTAGAATCAAAAGAACACCCTGTTGCGAAAAGCAATCCTGCAATGAGCAGTATTATGACATTGTTCTTCATCATGCAGTGGTAATAGCACACGGCGTGGGGCGCTGACAATCGGCCAAGGCGAATCTTGATTTTCGAGGCCAAGTCCGTACAATACGCCATGCTGCAAAAGGAGCGGCAATCAGAGAAAAGGATGAACGACAGAACATGAAAAAAGTGTATGGTATTATAGTATTGATGGTGTTGCTTTCGATCTCGGGCGTTGCGACCGCCGGAGACTATGTGTCGGTGCCGCCTCCGAGCAGCTTCAGGGGAATGGCCTGGGGAACATCCCTTGCCGATTTGCCCGGCATGTTGCCGGTACAGGAGTCCGGCTTCAAAAACACCTATTTCCGAACAGATGAACGGATGACCTTCGGCGATGCAACGATTCGCTCTGTTGCCTATTACTTTCGCGAGGGCAGGCTGTATCGGGTCGGGGTCGCCTTTTCCGGGCGGGCCAACCATTTCCTGATCAAGGAACGCCTCATCTCCATGTACGGGCGAGGCCGTGGGGTCGGCCTACGCTACGGCTGGATGTGGCCGAACTTTTCTGTCGAAATCAATTATGACGACGAGGCCGATTCCGGCGGTCTGTTTTACACCTATGAGGGAGCCTGGGAGCAGGCGGAAGGGAGCGGATCGTGAAGCACGATATTCAGTCGGTTCATTCACTCAAGAAGCGGTACACGCTGTATTATGTGTTCAGTCTTGTTGTTCTCGGTCTGCTTTTCTGCGCCAACTTCGGCATCATTTATACGTTGGTCGTGACACCGCCGGACGAGCCTGCCACGGTCATGAAGTATGTCTACCTGATCATGATCGCGGGTTTCATCCTGCTGGTGGCGCAGGGGCTGCTCGTTTTTACCCGTTTTCTGTCACTTCTGGGCAATGAAGCTGAAACCATCCGTTCGCTGAATGATGAACTGGAACAGCATTCGGTCCTGGACAGTCTGACCAAGGTGTTCAACCGACACAAGTTTGAGAGTGTCGCCAATCGTGAGATGCAGAACGTCCGTCGCTACAATAGTCCGTTGACTGGAATCATGTTTGATGTGGATGGATTCAAGGGGATCAACGAGGAGTATGGATACGGAACCGGCGACCGTCTTCTGGCGAATATGGCCCAGTACATCAAGGGCAAGCTCCGTAACTCGGACTATATATTTCGCTGGCGTGGCGGGAAGTTCATCATCCTTGCTCCGCACACCGATGCAGAGAAGGCGGTCATGCTCGCAGAAAAACTGCGCCAGATGATCGGACACAAGCTCTTTGGCGGAAAGATCCGCATGACGTTGTCTCTGGGGGTGGTGCAAGCCACTCAGGAGGATACGCTCGAAACCTTTCTGCAGCGGATCCAGTCTGCATTGACCGCTGCCAAAAGCAAGGGAAAGAACCGCGTGGTCCTTGGTGAGCGGTAGTTCGTCAGGAGCAGAGCGTTTTCAATGAAAAGCCGAGCTGGAAATACATCCAGCCCGGCTTTTCGTTCGGAGAAATGTTGCGGCTTACAGCATGGGGTCCATGGCCGAGGTGAGCAGTCTGGCGATGTCGTGAACATCGGCCTGATACTCTCCTGATTTGACCTCCTGCTTGAGCCGGGCGATCTTCCGTGCTCTCTCTTCGGCCTCGGACCTGCCGGTCCTGTCCGATTGAGTCGCATCGAACTCGTTGAAAACGCGCTCGGTCTCAATATTGGTGGCATCACGGATGCCACTTTCATCATAACCCTTCATTAACCCCTCCCTGGGCTATTGAAGTCAGGGGAAGGATCTCCCAATCCTTCCCTATTCTCCCTTCCCGTTACGGCAGCCTCGACACACATCCTGTGCGTCTCTTCTTCCGCAACCTGCGGATGCCCTTGCCGTGGCCTGGTGCATCCGCTGCAGTTGATTCTCTTATCGGACAGAAAGCCGGGAATACTTAGGGTGTATTTCCGAAAAAACAATATTTAAATAAAGACATACAATTACAGCGTGTTGGTGTTTGCATGCGGTTTGCCTCCTGGTATGCCGAGAATCAGGGCTGGCCAAACGATAGCGATGACAAAGGGCGGCGATTCGGGGTATAGGCTTGCCATGACCGTCATACGCAAACTCTGTTTCATCGATCCCAAGCCTCAGTTGGTCGCTGCTGCCGAAGAGGCCGGATACGAATTGTTGCTGTTGCGAACAGGCAAGCAGCCCTTTTTCGATCTGGCCGCCGCTCTCGATGAGCACGGGTTCGAGCCGGAGCTCGTCATGCAGACCGAAACGTTGGCTGATCGGACCATCGTCACCGGGCTCGACACAGTGGATTGCCCAACGATGTTCTGGGCCATGGATCCTCACCTGAATGCCTATTGGCATAGCGCCTATGCACGACTGTTTGATGTGACCTGCTCGACCCAGCGGCACTGGATACCGCGTATCAAGCGGCAAGGCGCCACGGATGTTCGCTGGCTGCCTATCTTCGGCAGGGCCGAACCATGGAAACCCATGGCTGAGCGACAGCTGGACATGGCGTTTGTCGGTCGCATCACTCCCCAGCGACCGGCGCGACAGTGGATGGTGAAATTCCTCCGTGAAAAGGCGCAAGGGCATACCTTGTCCATTGAAGACAATCTTACGTATACCAAGATGATGGAATTGTATGGAGATTCACGAATCATTCCCAACGAATCCATTTTCGGCGAAGTGAACTTCCGTCTTTTTGAAGCGGCTTCCTGCGGTTGTCTGGTCATGAGTCAGGACCTTGGCGAAGAGCAGGAGGCGCTGTTTGAGCCGGGACGGGAGTTTGATACCTATGCGGATGTGGTTGAATTGGATCACAAGCTTTCCTGGTATCTGGATAATCCGCGTCTGGTGCAGGCCATGGGCATGGCTGCCCGTGAGCGGGTACTGTCGGAACACCTACCGGAGCATCGGCTTGCACGGTTGGTGTCGATCGCTTCGGAAGCAACCAGATGCCGTGTTACCGGAGTTGAAGTCAGCAAATGGGAAACACTCACGGCTGTCGCCATGTGGGAAGCTGGACTGCTCGTTCAACCCGTCAAAACGATCCTCGCCAGACTGGCTGATTTGGATCAGGACGGTGATATTGTCGCCGCATTGTTGCGCGTACAAAGTGGCGCCAAGTTGAACAAGGCCATGAGTGACAATCTCAAGGTCATTCTTACCAATAATATCTGTTGTGATGTGTTGGACGTCAATCTGGCCGGTTCCATGGCTGCATTGCGGCTGGATGAATGGGATTGGGCCAAGTCGTTCTGGTACAGGCATTTGCGTAGTGGCCCGGAGCGACGGCTGGCACCTCCTACAGACAAATTTTCCCTCCTGACCCTGTGGGCAAAGGAGCTGAAACGGGCGGATCGAGTGGTGCGGGCCGGATTCTCATTCAATGTGGAGCACCACCTGCCCATGAGCGCCACAGATTGTCTGATGACAATCCTTAGTGAAGAACCGGAACACCTTCCTACTCTTCGTCTGCTGGATACGATGTTACGCCCTATCATGGGTCTTGAGCAGGCCCGTGTAGGGTTTCTTTCCATCCTTACGCTGTTCGAGCGGACTGATTGGCGGCTGGCTCTTGAAATAGCCCTTGCCAACCTGCGCTCCTATCGTCTGGAATCAGGGCTTGAGGAGTTGGAGCTTGCCCAATCCATGGCCCGGGAGCAGGGACAGGAGTCTCTGTTCAGGAAAGCCCTTGCAACAAGGGACAGGGCCGGGTTGCTGTCACGTCATCTGGCAAAGGGATAAGACTATCCTTTCATGGACATGATGTCATGCACCTGCTCATTGGTTGGATCAATGAACATCAGTCCCATCCCATAGTGACCCGGGCGTTCGGTTCGTCCCCATCGAATGCTCGAAAAAATAGGTCGTGAGCACGAGAGTTCAGGAATCTGGAGATGGACGAATAACTCCTGCGACATGTCCCACTTGGTCTCCACAAAACAGCCGCCGGGGGATATGTCCCTGATGGTGCCATCTATGGTTTTTGCCATGCTCGGATCGTCTTCAGTCGATAGACGACAATCTAGCTGAACTGCATGGCGCTCATGATTTCGTGCCTTGTCTCCTGACGCTTTTTCCAAGTTGATGAAGAACGCCTGCCGGGAATCCATATAGGTGATGAAGTCGAGTCGGGTATTGGCACGGGTGCGAAGAACAGGGAAATAGCCGATGTAATTGAAAAGCCTGTCTCGTTCCCTGCGCTTGGCTTTCATGACCTTGTCGATTTCCAGCACGAGTCCGGCCATGGAAATGTCTTTGAGTCGCTTGAGAAGTCCGCCGATGGTTTTGACGTATACCGGTACTATATCCTTGTGAATCAAGGTGTTGCCGTACAGGTCGGGTGTGTCGGTCAGTACATATATTGTGTGGTGTGTTGTCATTGAATCTCCCCACAAGCATCATCTTCACCCTGCCAATGAAAGGCAATTAGATTTTGGCAAAAGTTGTTTGAAGAGGTGGGTGGCATGCCTTTCAGCAATAATTCGTCACATGGTCGACATGAAGCGTGGTCTGATTTGGGACATCTTCTATCTAGACTTTTTCTCGAAAAGAATTCATGTTCAGTATAGCTCTGGAAAACCGAAGTGGGAGGCGCAGATGAAATTGATTCGCTGATTCCCGGCAGCCGGGATACCGTGTCGAAGCCCTGTGAATCAACGTTCAACACCGGACGGGGGATATGGCCCAGAAGCATTTCGTCCTCGATACCAACGTCCTTATTGAAAATCCCAAATGCATCACCGCTCTGAGAAACGGGGCGGAAAACAAGATTTACATTCCGTATACCGTCCTGACCGAACTGGACGGGCTCAAAAAAGACCCGCGCATAGGGCATATCGTGTCCCAGGCCGTGCGCGCCATCCTCGACGACGATCAACTCACCATCTTCCCACCGGATTTCGCCCTCACGCTCACCGATGACGTGATGGATGACCGTATCCTCAAGGAAATACTGCACATGGCACCCGAAGAAGGGACGCTCATAACCAATGATCGAATCCTTCAGATCAAGGCGTCATGCTATGGCATTCCCAGTGAGGAGTACCGTGATTCAGACCCGTTCCGCTCGGAGTCGCAACGGTATACGGGATTTGTGGATGAGGGAGATCCGCCGGAAAACAACTGCTTCATGTGGGAGGCCGGAACCCCGGTTTTTCATGGCCCGGAAGGGCCGAAGCCCATCAATTACACGCATGAGATATGGGGCGTAAAACCCCGATCAGTCTATCAGAATCTGGCACTGGAGCTGATGCTTCAGGAGGGCATTGATCTCATCTCGATTCAGTCCGAGGCCGGGTATGGAAAGACATTCCTGTCTCTGGCGGCCGCTCTGTATTTGATGCTTGAGCGCAAGGACAATCCCTACCGCAAGATATATCTGGTCAAGCCGGTAGTCGAGATCGGATCAAAAATGGGCTACCTGCCAGGTGACATTGAGGAGAAGATGCTGCCGTACATCAAGTACGTTCAGGATCTGCTTATCAAGCTCCATGATATTCGCCCCTGTAATCGCCTATGGGCCGACCCGCAGAGTGAAACACTCAAGTTCAACAGGAAAAGGATCGAAGTGCAGCCGGTGGCATTTATTCGTGGTATGAACATTGAAAACGCCGTGGTCATTGTGGATGAAATGCAGAATCTCTCCCGTGGCGAGACCCGTGCCCTCCTGACCCGCATGGGCGAAGGCGTCAAATGTATCTGCCTCGGGGATACGCGTCAGGTGGATCATCCGTATCTTAATGAATCAAATAACGGGCTGAACTGGACAGTAAGAAAGCTGAAAGGCTATAAGAATTATGCTCACATGGTTTTGAAAGGGGATCGATCGCGAGGTCCCATCACGGATATCGTATTGAAATCCAAACTCTAACAGATACCCCATGCCGATTATTCGGTGTCGGGCATTGGTACCAATGAGAATGAAAAGGTTATGGGGAATCCCGTTTTTGGCGGGATTCTTCCTTCTTGCATGGGCAGGGCTTGGTCTGGCGGCATCGCATGAAACGTCACACCCCATGGAGTCGTCCCAGTTTCCCTCCCTTGAGTCGGCCATTCGGCTCAAGGGACCGATCTACTTTTGCGGTGAGCGGGTCCCCATCGACAACCCCGACATCCGTGAACGTTTGGAGAAAGAACTCCTCCTGATGCTCTGGGACCGTGCCCAGGTTATTCTCTGGCTCAAACGCACCGGGCGCTACTTTCCCCATATCGAAACCGTCCTTCGAGGCGCGGGGATGCCTGACGATCTCAAATATATTGCGGTCATCGAGTCCGCCCTCAAGCCGCTGGCCGGTTCCAGCCGAGGTGCTCGCGGTATCTGGCAGTTCATTCCATCAACTGGGCGAAACTATGGTCTCACTGTAGACAGATACACGGATGAACGACGAAATTTCCATCTCGCAACCAAAGCCGCAGTCGCTTACTTCACTGATTTGCACGACATGTTCGGATCATGGTCCATGGCCTGCGCTGCCTACAACATGGGAGAAAAGGGACTGGAACGCCGCGTTGAGCAGCAGGAAGTGGATGAATATTACAAGCTGGATTTGCCTACGGAGACTGAGCGCTACGTGTTGCGCGCTGTAGCCGCCAAGCTGATTCTGGCCGATCCGTCGCGGTACGGTTTCAAGATGATGCCCGAGGATTACTACCAGCCGCGCCGGTTCGACAGGGTTCGGCTCAAGCACACGCTCCCCACCCCGGTCAGTGTCGTGGCCAAGGCCGCAGGGTCCTACTATAAGCAGATTTGTGATTTGAACCCCCAACTGCTGCGCGGAGTGGTGCCTCCCGGTGACACCGTGATCTTCCTGCCCGAAGATAGTGCCAAGCGGTTTGCCAGGAACTATCAGCAACTGGTGGACGAGTACCGAGCAAAGAACCGCACAAAGACCTATGTCGTCTGCCGCGGCGATACGCTGACCAGCATCGCTTCTCGCAACAATCTGCCCCTCTGGAAGCTGCTGAAAATGAACGATTTGAAATATCGTTCGGTGATACAGCCCGGCCAAGAGCTTGTTGTTTCACAATAAATCGATGAAGTGAGATATCGATTTAACGATCAGTCGAGCTTTGGTTGATTCCCTCTTGCGTCAATCGTCAATCCTCGTTACAACGAAATTGGTTGGGCCAATTTTGGCCTGTCTGTGTTCCGCAGCGCATGACATGAATCCGGTACAGATATCCTGTGCCGCCCCGGGAGTGGCAGCCTGAGGGAAAGACCGAATCACGAGGAGACGCCGATGTCAGATAGAGTCAGTGTTGGCAGATTGAGTATTGCCAAACCCTTGCACGAGCTGGTTGAAAACAGCGTTGCCCCGGGTACAGGGGTGACCCCGGATGCCTTTTGGAAGGCTTTTGAGGAAGTGCTTTCGGAACTGGCCCCCAAAAACAGGGAGTTACTTGATATTCGCGATGACATGCAGGCGAAAATTGATGCCTACCATGTTGAGAATCGGGGAAAAGACCATGACCCTGCCGCATATAAACAATTTCTCGAATCCATTGGATACCTTGTCCCCGAAGGGGAAGACTTCACCATAACCACCGACAATGTTGACCCGGAAATCGCAACGGTTGCCGGTCCGCAACTGGTCGTGCCGGTCACCAATGCCCGTTACGCCCTCAACGCAGCCAATGCTCGTTGGGGCAGCCTGTATGATGCGCTGTACGGTACCGATGTCATCTCCGAGGAGAGTGGCGCAGAAAAGGGCGGAGAATACAATCCCGTCCGTGGTCAGCGTGTCATGGCTTATTCTTCAAAATTTCTGGATGCCGTGGTTCCGCTCAAGGAAGGCAGCCATGCCAAGGCCGCGGGGTACAAGGTTACCGGCGGTGGACTGGGCGTACTGCTCACCGATGGCACTGTGGTCGGTCTTGCGGATTCAACCCAGTTTGCCGGGTATACAGGCGGCAACACCCCGTCTTCCGTGCTTTTCAAAAACAATGGCCTGCACATCGAATTGTTGATCGATCCCACCCATCCGGTGGGCAAGGATCATCCGGCGGGCGTCAAGGATGTGCTGCTGGAATCGGCAGTCACGACAATCTGCGACTGCGAAGACTCCATCGCTGCCGTGGATGGTGAGGACAAGGCGCTGGCCTATGGCAATTGGCTCGGCCTGATCAAGGGCGACCTGACCACCGAGATGTCCAAGGGCGGTAAGACTTTTGTCCGCAAGTTGGAAGAGAACCGTACATACAAGACGCTGGGCGATTCGGAACTGTCTCTGTCCGGTCGTTCCATGCTGCTGATCCGCAATGTCGGGCATCTCATGACAACCGACGCTGTCCTGATGGATGGCGAAGAGGTACCCGAAGGCATGCTCGATGCCATGATGACCGGTTTCATCTCCCTGCATGAAGCCAAGGGAACCTGTCGTTACGGCAACTCCGCCACCGGCTCGACCTACATCGTAAAACCCAAGATGCATGGCCCGGATGAGGTCGCCTTCACCTGCGAACTCTTTGCCATGGTCGAAGACAAGCTCGGCCTGGCATCCAAGTCGCTCAAAGTCGGGATCATGGACGAGGAACGCCGGACAACGGTCAACCTCAAGGAGTGCATCCGGGCGGCGTCCGATCGCGTTATTTTCATTAACACCGGCTTCCTTGATCGCACGGGCGACGAGATTCATACCTCCATGGAGGCCGGTCCCATGGTGCGCAAGAATGATATGAAGGCGCAGCCGTGGATCGTGGCCTATGAAGATTGGAATGTGGATACCGGACTGGCTGCCGGATTTACGGGTGTTGGACAAATCGGCAAGGGCATGTGGCCCAAGCCGGACATGATGGCCGAGATGGTGGAAACCAAGGACGTTCACCCCAAAGCGGGCGCCAACTGCGCCTGGGTGCCTTCTCCCACGGCTGCCACGCTGCACGCCATGCATTACCACTATGTGGATGTCTTTGCCGTTCAGAAGGATTTGCTGAAAGCCGGAGGCCGAGCCTCACTTGATGACCTGCTGACTATCCCTCTGCTGACTGAAGAGCTGGCACCCGAGGATGTTCAGGCGGAACTGGAAAACAATGCCCAGGGCATCCTCGGCTATGTTGTCCGCTGGGTAGACCAGGGTATCGGTTGCTCCAAAGTGCCGGACATCACCGACGTCGGGCTCATGGAAGACAGAGCCACACTGCGTATCTCCAGCCAGTACCTCGCCAACTGGATTCACCATGGCGTGTGCTCGGAACAACAGGTGCTGGATACGCTCAAAAAGATGGCCGCAGTTGTTGATCGCCAGAACCAAGGTGACCCCCTGTACAAACCAATGGCTGCGGACTTCGATAACAGCGTCGCATTCCAGGCTGCCTGCGATCTCGTATTCAAGGGGTGCGAACAGCCCAGTGGCTACACCGAACCGATCCTGCATGCCCGCCGTCGCGAGGCCAAAGGACAATAATCATCGGTTTTCAGGATACCTTGCAGAGAACGACTACAAGCGCTCCGGTCAATTGGCTGGAGCGCTTGTTTATTAAAAGTAGGGATGAGCGGTAGAAAAATCGATCTTCATCACGATTTTTGTGCCCATAGGCTTGAAAAAAAAGGTGAAATAAGCCAAGACATAGACTGGCTATAATAAGTAACCGGTGTGGTGTAACAGATGTTTGATTACCAGTTGGAAGAAAAAGAATCCTATCTTCTGGCCAAAGGACGTGGGGACTCCGTCAGCCATGAAGAGTGGAATTTCAATGCGGAGAAACTCCTCAGAGAGACCTGCGAACGCGGCCACAAGCGGTTGCTTATTGATCGTCTCGGCGTGGAATTGCAGGTCGATGCATTTGATGTTGTCACTGTTGCCGACCATCTTGCAGAAATGGGCTTGCACCAATTGGGACTACGGATTGCCGTGGTATCGGATGGAGACAACGCACTCTTTTGCATGCTGGAAACAGCCATGACCAACCGCTCCTTTGTCTACAAGGTTTTTCGGGATGTTGATGCGGCAAGAGAATGGTTGTTGAATTGTTGATCTTTTGCTTGAGTAACGAAAGCAAAAAGGCGCGTCCTCTCATGAGGACGCGCCTTTTTTATTTAAGATAACTCCCGGCTACTCGCCGCTTTTTACATACCATCCGCTGGATTTGGTCAGCAGATCCTGAACCCGACCCACCAGGGCATGGGGATCGGTGAGGTAGCCTTCGAGCAGGAGTGCGGATTCGTACAACTGGTTGGCAGCCTGATCGATGAACGGATCGTTCTCGTCCTTCTCAAAAATGGTGATCATGTTGCGAACCAGTGCGTGATCCGGATTGATCTCAAGGACCTTCTGCGGAATGGAGGTGTCCTTGGAGACCACACGCATGATCTTGTCCATGGATGAGGTGACATTGCCATCCGGGTTGGCAAGGCAGACCGGCGAGTTGGACAGGCGCTTGGAGCTTTTCACTTCGGTGACAGCATCGCCGAGTGTCTCTTTAATGCGGGCCATGAGCTTGTCGAGGGTGGTCTGCTGATCGTCGGAGAGCGCTTCAGGCTTTTCTTCCTTCTCCAGTGACTCGAACTGGTCCAGCTTGGCCATGTCAGCATGTTCCGCCGAAACAAGGGTGAAGCCATCCACATCGCGGACAGCGTCCATGACGAACTCGTCGATAGGCTCGTAGAGGTAGAGCACTTCGATGCCCTTGCGACGGAATACCTCAAGGTACGGGGACAGCCCAAGCGCTTCGCGGCTGGGACCGTACGCGTAGTAGATTTCCTTCTGTCCTTCCTTGGCACGAGAGATGTAATCGGTAAAGGAGGTCAGACCCTTTGCGTCATCCTTGGCAGAGGAGTTGAAACGGACCAGCGAGCTGAACTTGTCCTTGTTCAGGAAATCCATGTAACCGGCTTTGAAAATCGTTCCGTGCGAATGCCAGAATTCGTCGTAGCGCTCGGCATTGTCCTTGGCCATTTTCTCTAGATGACCGAGCACCTGCTTGACCAGGGTGGAGCTGATCTTGCGGATCAGTACATTGTCCTGCAGGGTCTCGCGGGAGATATTGAGCGGCAGGTCTTCGGTGTCGACCACACCTTTGACGAATCCGAGATATTCGGGGAGCAGGTCCTTGTTCTGCTTCTCGATGAGCACGCGACGGACGTACAGGTCGAGTCCGCGATTTTCACGGCCCATGCCGAAAGGATCTTCATCGGTCTTCGGGATGAACATCAGCGCGTTGAACTGCACCGGGGCGTCAACGGAGGTGTGCAGGGTGTCGAAGGGATCTTCGGAATCGTAGGTCAGGAATTTGTAGAATTCCGCATACTGCTCATCCTTGATCTGGAACTTCGGCTCACGCCACAGCGCCGTGACCGTGTTGACTTTCTCTTCGCCCACGTAAATGGGGAAGTTGATGAAATTGGAGTGCTTCTTGATGATGTTCTTGAGGGCAGCCTCGTTGGCGAAGCGGCTCTTCATCTCTTCGGTGAGTTTGACTTCGATGGTCGTGCCGCGTGCAACGTCTTCTTCAAGCTCCTGGAGCTTGTAGTCGTTCTTGCCGTCGGAAATCCATTTGACGGGCTTGGCGTCTTCCTCGATGGAACGGGTGGTGACAGTTACCTCGTCAGCGACCATGTAGACGGAGTAGAAGCCGACACCAAAACGGCCGATGAGCGAATCAAGGGACTCCTTGCCTTCTTTGGCCATGCGGGTCAGTTCGGCAGTACCCGAATGAGCGATGGTACCGATGTTGCGCATCAGCTCTTCGCGGGTCATGCCAACACCCGTGTCGGTGATGGTCACGGTACCGGCTTCTTCGTTGGCGGAAATGCGGATTTCCGGAGTGACGGTGTCTTCACTGCCTTCGCTGGTGGATTTGAATCGGACTTTTTCCAGTGCGTCGGAAGCATTGGATACCAACTCCCGCAGGAATATTTCCTTGTTCGTGTACAGAGAGTGAACAAGGATATCGAGCAGTTGACTGACTTCAGCCTTGAATTTGTGAGTGGTCTTTTTACCCATTGTGGTTCCTCCAGAACTATGGTGTTCACACGCCCGCCGACCAAGCCCTGCAATGCTTGATCGGCGGATCTCAATATAAGAGTGTGATTAAGGGAAATATTATCCGCTTACGCGGCTTCCAAGTTCTGGTTAGGTAGTTACAGACTTGATTTTGTCAAGGAGGTACTTTTCCATTTCGCGTCGATCCTTGCGAAGACGGATCATTTCAGCTTCCATGATTCTGAGCTTTTCCTTGAGCACATCATTTTCACGTCGCAACTCATGGGTCTCTTCCATGGCAGACGTGATGCGCAAGGCGGCTTCCTCCAGCCCTTCCTTTACCTCGCCGAGGTCCTGTCCGTTGACGGCTTCAGGACTCAGTACGTTACGGATGCCTTCTCCGACGGATTTCGCTATTTCCATTCCGATGGCAGCGGCCATCTGCATGGCAGGTTCCATGGAGTGTGAAGTGTAGGTGGTGCTTGGAACCGCGGCGTTATCAGGCATTGCATCAGCCTGGAGAGGGTAGGACTGTGATAGCTGTTCCATGACGTCGCGAGCAGTGTGTCCTTCCTTGAGCAGGCGGGATATGTTGGCAAAAATCTCCAGGGCCTCGGGTTTGAAGCGTTTCTGGCGTCCGCGTCCGATGCTTGGCAGATGTTGGGCGAATCGGTTCTTCCAATAATGGACGGTCGACTCGGGAAGTTCCAACTCTCTGGCTATTTCAGCGACGGAAAGCACTTTTTTGCCGGACATAGTTTCCTCTCCTTGGATACATGTTGTGCGACTTTGTTGTTCTTCATTGTAGAGACCTCTGCGCATCCCCTTTTCGCGTCCGTGCCTTGCGCTCCGCACCCAATTTGATGTTCTGACCGCACCCCAGCTTGGGCTCATTCCCGGCCTTTTCCTGCCATTTCTGGCCGAAATGCCGGATTTTGGACGCACCTCTCCCTTCAGGCTCGCGCCAGTCGAACAGCTTTTTTCAAATTGAACGCCATGGCGAGGATGTGGAACTCTCCCTCCACCTTCTCACGACCCACGTATCGGGACCGAAAGAATGCGTAGCCACGTTTGAGTGTGCCGAAGGCCCGCTCGACTATTTGCCGAATGCTGCTGATGTCACGGTTGCGGGTCTTTTCGAAGTCTGTCAGCCTGCCGCCACGAGGCGTCTTGTCCATGGTTCCGTCCTCCAAATCGCGATCAAACAGAATGTCCCGGTTCTTCCCGCTGCAATAGCCCTTGTCCGCATAAACCCGTGCGCCGGGATCAAGGCCGACGCCATTCACGAGCCGCTCGAATTCGCCCGTGTCCGAATGGTTCGCGGGAGTGATGTGACCACAGAGCAGAAACCCGTCTCGACTGTCCGTCGCGGCATGGAGCTTGTAGCCGTAATAGGCCCGATTTCTCTTGCGGAGCCAGGCCGCCTCCTCGTCATCCGAATAGCTGACCCGGCAGTCCACCGGCCCATCCTGTTCTTCGGCGTCCTCGGAACGGTCCTCAGGCATCACGTCGATAACCTTGCGCGGCCGCCGCTGCGACTCGACTACCGAGGCGTCCACCACGGCTCCCTCACGGACAAGAAGCCCTTGTCCTTCAAGCTGGCGGTTAAGCATGTCGAGCAAGGAGTCCAGCACCTTCAGGCGGATCAAACCGTTACGGAAACGGCATATGGTGGTCTCGTCCGGCACGTCGTCCTCGATGGAAAAACCGGTAAATCTGACAAAGGAGAGCCGGTCGAGCAGCGCCTGCTCCACGCCCGGATCACTCAGGTTGTACCAACGCTGCAAGAGCAGAATCTTGAACATCGCCAGAGGCGGATAGGCGGGATTGCCCACGGCGTTGGCCTTGCGCCTGATCTTCTTGCACAGAAAGGCGTTGATGGGCTGCCAGTCGATGAGTTCGTTGATCTCATCCAGAAATGTGGTCTTGGTTCTGCGGTGCCCCAGGAAGTAATCACCCAACCGAGGTCCTTTCTGCCGAATAGCCATGCCTTCCTCCTTTGGATGGAGAAATAATAGCATAATAAATCAAATAGTTAAAGAGTAAAAGTGTGGGATTTGCCGTGCAGAGGTCTCTGTAGTACAACAACCAACTAAGTAAAACAAGATATAATAGGCTATATCCTGTTGAGTTGCGCCGTAAAAACAGAGGGGTACACGCTATTGCTCTGGAGATCTTGACAATTTCTAGACTTTGTTATCTGTCCGCAATAGAGTTGTTTTTTCGCTAAAAAAGCGTCTTTCAATAGCTTTTATCAATTTGTGGAATAGATTACTACTATGGTAAGAATCTCGGGTCCGTCCCGAATCTCGTCCCCGGACGGTATGGAGAGTATGATGCATTTGTTGTTTTCCAAACCTGTGTATATTGCGCTGCGTTTGATTATCGGCAGTATTTTCATTGTGGCTGGTGCCACAAAGATCATGGATGTCGATACCTTTGCCATGGCCATTGATGGATATGGACTGGTTTCGTGGCGCATAGCGAATGTTATCGCAAGAACCCTTCCCGCTCTGGAAATAGTAGCCGGATTGGGATTGGTTTTCGATGTTCGCGGCTCATTGGGGACGATTGTTGTGCAGTTGTTGGGGTTCATGGGCGTGCTTGCCTATGGGATCTACATGGGATTGGACGTGGATTGCGGTTGCTTCGGCCCTGGTGATCCCGGTTCTGGGGAACCTGGCGGGCTGTGGGGAACCTTTATCCGTGACGCGTTCATGCTGGGCGCGTGTCTGCTGATGTACTGGCAGCGGCAGGTGGCTGGCTATACGCCCCTTTCGCTCACCCGTTTTATCCAATCCAGAAAAGAGGAGTGACCCATGAAGAAAGTGTGTTTGACTATCCTGGCCTGCGCCGTACTGTTGACGGGCTGCCTTGGAGGAGAAGACAAATTCGTGCGTGAAGTGACGAAAGAAGCCGAAGCCGTCAAGCTCGCCAAGGAAACCGTGCGTGGCGGGTACGATCTGATCACTGTATCCGAGCTGAAGGGACTGATGGATCAGAACAAGGATATGCTGATCATCGACACCATGCCTCTTGAGGCCAGCTACAACAAGAATCACATCCCGGGCGCGGTACAATTTCTTTTCCCCATCAAGCCGATGAACGAGTGGAATGCTGCTGAAACCGACAACAAGACTGCAGAGCAGTATGTTGAGTTGCTCGGTCCTGACAAGGATCGCCTTATTGTAGTATATTGCGGTTTCGTGAAATGCGGCCGTTCCGACAACGGTGCTGTGTGGGCGAAAAAACTCGGTTATACCAACGTCAAACGACTTCCCGGTGGCATTTTCGCCTGGAAGGGAGCCGAGTATCCCGTTGGTACTGCCGGCTAGACGATACACAATATCAAATAAAAGCCGGGTATCATGGATGCCCGGCTTTTTTTTATGTTTTCCGATGGTTGCCTGATTTCAAGTCGTGCTTTTTTAAAATACCTCACTTGACATGACATGAACGATTCTTCATGAAGTAAGTGGTGGTACTGTTTTACAAATCATCCAATCACTTGGAAATCGACAAAATATGAATGAATCCAGACATATGAAATCACAGAATTCGGGTGAAGTGGCGCAGATACTTCAGACTCTATCCCGGCTATATGCAAAACACGATTACGAGGCCATCACCATGGAAATGGTGGAGAAGAACTTGAATGGACTCGACCTGTACAAGCATTTTGGCTCCAAGGAAGAGTTGTTTCTCCATCTGCTGATGCAGGACATCATTGATTGGATCACGGCTGTCCGTGAGAGCTTCGATGACGGCCCATACACAGTGGAGGAGTTTGCCTCAAAGTGGACACAACTTGTGACGAACCGCATGCGCTTGTTTCGGTTGTTGACGCTGTTATACGTCGTTCTTGAGAAGAATGTGTCTGTGGACAGCCTGACGTGGTTCCGGCTGTCATACAAGGATGAGCTGACAAGCATGTGTTCTTACCTGAGCAAGGTGTTGCCCTTCATGAATCCGGTGCAGGCCGAAGAATTCCTTTATTTTCAGGTGGCCCTTGGCAATGGACTTCAAGCCATGACCAACCTTTCGCCCAAACATCTTCAGGCATTTGAGAATGCCAATGCCTGCTCACTCAACGGATTGTTTGAGGAACGTTTCAAGTCGGCCATCAGTAACTATCTCAAGGGAATAACCAGTCAATAATACGGATTTTATTTTGCTGACTCATGGAGCGATAGTGTCGCTTCGATCAGATATGAAAAAGCCCCTCGCAACGAATTGCGAGGGGCTTTTTTAGCAAGTGGAGTCTAGAGAACGTCTTCAGGCTTCAGGGAATCAATGCCGAAGGCTTCACCTACTGCGGGGCAGGTCAGCTTGCCCTTGTAGGTGTTCAGACCCAGGGCCAGTCCCGGATCATCCTTGAGAGCGGCAACGCCTTTGGCAGCAAGGCGCATGGCGTACGGAGTGGTCTGGTTGACGAGTGCAAAGGTGGAAGTGCGGGGTACAGCACCGGGCATGTTGGCCACGCCGTAGTGAACCACGCCGTCCACGATGTAGGTCGGGTTATCGTGCGTGGTGGGCTTAATGGTCTCAACGCAACCGCCCTGATCCACAGCTACGTCGACGATGACGGAACCTTCTTTCATGATCCCCAGCATGTCGCGGGTGATCAGCTTCGGGGCCTTGGCTCCGGGCAGAAGAACGCCGCCGATGACAAGGTCGGCTCGCTGAACCATTTCGCGAATATTGGCTTCGGTGGACATCATGGTGGTGATGCGTCCGTTGAAGACATCGTCAAGGTATTGCAGGCGACCATGAGAAAGGTCGAGGATGGTGACGCGAGCGCCCATGCCCATGGCAATGCGTGCGGCGTTGGTGCCGACGACACCGCCGCCGAGGACCAGCACTTCCGCGGGAGAAACGCCGGGAACACCGCCGAGCAGGATGCCGCGACCGCCCTGGGTCTTTTCAAGGTAGTGCGCACCGACCTGTGTTGCCATGCGTCCGGCCACTTCGGACATGGGAGTCAGCAAGGGCAGGGTGCGATCCGGAGATTCAACGGTTTCGTAGGCGATGCCAATGGTCCCGGATTCGAGCAGGGCGTTAGTCAGGTCTTCGGCTGCGGCAAGGTGGAGGTAGGTGAAAAGGATGAGATCCTTGCGCAGGTACTGGAATTCGGAAGGCAGGGGTTCTTTGACCTTGATGACCATCTCGGCGCCCCAGGCTTCAGCGGCAGAAACCATTTTTGCGCCGGCGGCCTGATACTCTTCGTCGGTGAGACCGCTACCGAGACCGGCACCGCTCTCTACCAGGACTTCATTGCCCTGACGGATAAGTGAACCGACAGCGCCGGGAGTCATGGAAACGCGATTCTCCAGGGTTTTGATCTCTTTCGGGATACCAATAATCATACTCTCTCTCCTCTCATGAAAGTTTATTGCGTTACGGGTTGTGATCAGTCGATGAACTGTTCGACTACGGCGTCGGGCAGGCACAGCCATTTGCGCCGTGACTTCATGACCACGAATGATTCACTGGAATTGATGCCGCCCACCTGGGACAGATCCTGATCCAGAAAGTCGTACAGATCACCAATATCGTCGGAACAAACGATTTCAACAATTATATCGTAACGACCCGTAACCACCGCGCACCAATTGACGCGTGGCAGGGAGCCGATCTGATCGAGTTTTTCATCAAGTTGTTCGTGGCTGTTGAGTGAAATGCCGACCAGCGCGACGGTCAACCCCTTGGCTTTCATGGGATTGAGCAGTCCGGCGACCTTGAGGGCGCCTGCGGTGATCAGGTTTTTCATGCGCGAGCGAACCGTGGGGGCTGTCACGCCGATTTCGTCAGCTATTTTGGCGGGAGACAACTGGCCGTCGCGAGTGAGTGCGGCGACCATGCGCTTGTCATTCTGGTCAAGGCTACTTTTCATTATGGCCTCTCTTTGTGTTCGATTCTTCAGAAGTGAAAATCGAGACAAAGAATTTTTATCAAAAAGATAAAAAACAAGTCAAACATTTTTTGAGAAGTCGGGGAAATTTACAGAAAAGGTAAATTTGATCGGGAGGATGGGTTTTGTCGGCGGAAACCGCCAATGTAAAAGTAGGTTTTGAAAGAAAAGCTGGTGGCCGATGCGCATGGCGCTATTGGGATGGTGCGCCATGTCACATCGGCCTCTGTCAAGAGAACCCTTAGCGGGTTGGAATAGTCTATGTGGTGGTTATTGGACCAGTTGCCAGGTGCCGTCCGGCTGACGGTATGCCTTGGCGTATATGGTTTCCATGTTGCCGTCGGCCATTCTGGCTCGCAGGGTCACGTCACGCTCGATGCGGCCACTGTCGTACTGTCTCACCGGAGCCGGAGTGGCCTCATATCGAGTTCTGGTATCGGGGTTGACCCAGGTCGTGGTCTGGCCGGAAGGGGTATATTCCAGTGTACGGCCTACCTGTTGTTGGTCATACTTTTCCATCTCGTTACCGATGATGTAGCCGACCAGCAGGCCGGAACCTGCTCCGATGGCCGCGCCGGAAACCTTGTTGTTGAAAGTCAGGGCGCCGAGGGTGGCTCCGGCAAGAGAGCCGAACATGGCGCTGTTCTGGGCCTTGGTGGTCTGGCACCCGGCCAATACGGTGATCATTATAAGTAATGCTGCGATGGTTCTCATGGTGTCCTCCTGTCTGCACTTGTTGCAATAGAAGTAGCAACGTGCGTGCCGAAATTTCTTCAACCGCAACATGCTGTAAATATTGACAATGAAAACCATGAGGATAGGGCGTGCGCAAAGTCGGTGCGCACGCAGATGCAATTATTGCTCAGAGACTACAAAATGAATGCGGAGATCAGGGAGCCGGCCAGTACGACCTTGATGATATCGATACGCAGTCGGAGTGCTATGAAAGCAGTAAGCGCTATGAGCGCCTGTATGATACCCCAGTCCATTGCGACCCCGAAGCGGGCGGCGACTGCGGCCATCAGGCCCACTAGCGTGATGAGGCTCCCTTTGAGCGCTCGTTGTGCAATGGGGGAAGCAGACAATTTGTCTGCAAACGGGGTGGCCGCGCAGACAAAAATCAGTGAAGGGGTGAAGACCGAAATGGTTGCCACCACGGCACCAACAACTCCCTGCATCAGATAGCCCACAAAGGCACCGGTCATGACGATAGGCCCGGGTGTTACCTGCCCGAGAGCAATGCCGTCCATGAACTGCTGTGGCGACAGCCAACCTCGGACCTCGACGACTTCATGCAGCATGATTGGTACGGAAACATAGCCGCCGCCAAAGGCGAAGCAGTCGATTTTTACCATGAGCAGGGCCAGGTCTCCCAGTTCAGGGAAAAAGAACCAGAGCAACCCCAGAAACGCCATAAAGGTCGATGAGATTATTACAGCCGCTCGAAATGGGTGCTGACTTTTACTGTGCTCGTTTGGCACATGTCGCCCTTGCTCATTGCGAAATAGAAAAATGGAAATGATGCAGGCAGCGACAAGGGCGAGGATGGGGTTGCCTTTGAGCCCCAGCCAGATGCCGGTCGTGCATGCCAGCAGTTTGGAGGGCATGGAGTCCAGATATTGGCGGGAAAAATCAATGGCAGCGCTGAGTACAAGGGCGACCACCATCAGTTGCAGTCCACTGAATGCCGCGGCAATGGCTGGAATATCCTGTGATGTGGCATACAGGAAGGTCAGCCCCAGCATGAGCAGGAAGGCCGGGAGTCCGAATCCGACATACGCGGCCAGCGCCCCAAAACCGCCCCGACTGCGCAAACCGACATACGCCGCGATCTGCATGGCCGTGGCGCCGGGTATAACCTGAATAGTCGACATGCCAAGCCGGAATGATTCTTCACTTATCCATCGTTCATCCTCCACCGCCATCCGTCGGATGTACGGCACCATGGCCGGGCCGCCGAAAGCGGTGAGACCCAGCTTGAGAAATCGGGTGAATATTTGAGTAATTGTCGGTTTGTTCATGCAGCGTTCCTTGTGCCACGAGCAGCAGAGCGTGGCAAGTAGGTGGAGTCGGTGCTTTCACATACTTGATGAATACAGAATGAATCGGGAAATGAAGGATGCTGGAAGAGGACAGAAAAAAGCCCCCGGAAGTTCCAGGGGCTCAATGAAGTGCTTATTCGGATTGTTCGAGGTCTCTGTCACTCAATCCGATCAGATAGAGAATGGAGTCGAGACCCAGTGTCGAAATGGCCTGGCGCGCACCTTCCTTGACCTTGGGCTTGGCGTGATAGGCGATACCAAGACCGGCCAGGTTGAGCATGGGAAGGTCGTTGGCGCCATCGCCAACAGCAATGACCTGCTGCAGGGAGATGGACTCTTCTGCCGCAATCTTCTGCAACAGCTCGGCCTTTATCTCTGCGTCCACGATTTCACCCAGTGGCTTGCCGGTCAGTTTGCCGTCGATGATTTCAAGCTCGTTGGCGTAGACGTAATCAATGCCGAGTTTTTCCCGCAGGATATTGCCGAAGTAAGTGAATCCGCCGGAGAGAATGGCGATGGTGTAGCCGAGGTTCTTGAGCGTGGAAATGAGTTTCTCTGCTCCTTCGGTGAGCGGCAGGCGATCCGCGACCTTGGAGAGAACGGATTCATCCAGTCCTTCAAGGAGTGCCAGCCGTTTGCGCAGGGACTGCTTGAAGTCCAGCTCGCCGCGCATGGCGGCCTCGGTGATGGCAGCCACTTCGTCGCCCACTCCGGCTTCCTTGGCCAGTTCGTCGATGACCTCGGCCTGAATGAGGGTCGAGTCCATGTCAAAGCAGACAAGGCGGCGGTTGCGCCGGAACACATTGTCTTCCTGAAATGCGATATCAGCGCCAAGTTCAGCAGAGATATCGAGAAATTTGAGTCGAATGTCCGTGATGTCTGTCGGGGTGCCTCGGACTGAGAATTCCACGCAGGCCCGCGAGCACTCATAGCCGTTGCAATCCAGAGGGACCCGGCCGGACAGTCGGTGGATGGTGTCGATGTTCAGTCCCGATTCGCTGACGACCTTGGTGATGGCAGCGATCTGCTCGGATGACAGGGAACGTGCAAGCAGGGTGATGATGTGGCGTGGTCTGTCGGCAGCGTCCACCCACGAGCAGTAGTTGTTTTCATCAAGGGGATGCAGCTTGATGGAGACACCCAGCTCGTGCGCCTTGAAGAGCAACTCCTTGAGCACAGGGCGGGAGTCGGATTGCAGTCGGATGAGAATGCCGAGGGTCAGAAAGTTGTGAATGACCACCTGACCGATGTCGAGGATATCCACGTCGAACTCGGCCAGAACATTAGTCAGCTCGGCAGTCAGTCCACAACGGTCGCCGCCGGTGACATGCACCAGAATAATCTTTTCCATGAAGAACTCTCCCTTGCGAATTGCAAGCGGACTCTCTCATAAAATCTGACGGTCGTAAACGGCGTGAATGGGGGTCAGGCGAGCAAATTCCCCTGGAGCCATCGGTCGCAGTAGACATCCACCTTGAATTTTCTGCGGCAGCCATTTTCATTCATGTACCGGACCGACCCGTAAATGGGACGGGTCTGCCACGGCCTGTCATGGACGCCCGCCAACGACCACAGCACACCCACATACCCATTGGGGTCGCGCCCATCGAGCTGATAGCTATCATTGAGGGTGATGGCCGTATCATATGCTTCCTCGGGAGTTGCGGACCATTCAAGAATCTTTTTGGCCCAGAACATCCGCATGTATCCGTGCATGGTGCCGGACCGCAGCAATTGCGTCTGGGCGGCGTTCCAGAGGCGCGAATGGGTAGCGGCTTGCTCAAACTGTTTATAGCTGTAGGTGTAGGGACGAGGATCTTCACGGTGTTCATCCAGCGTCTTGAGCGCCCAGTCCGGTGCTCCTTTCAGCGAATCGTAATGAGGATTATACAGGCAGAAGTTGTCGGAGAGTTCCCGTCGGATGATTAGTTCCTCAAGGTAGGCGGCCTGACCTTCCCCTTTTCCGGTGGCAGCCACCTCAAGGGCGGCTCGCTGGGGAGCGAGTTGTCCGAAGTGATAATAGGGAGAGAGGCCGGAAGTGGCTTCGGCTGTGGGATCGTTTCGACGCTCTGCGTAGTCCTGAAGGTCGTTGCGAATGAAAGCTTTCAGCGCCTTGTGGGCTGCCTTTTCACCGGGAGTGATAGAGACCGGGGCGACGGAAGTGTCCACTTTGATGGATTGGCGTACCTTTTCCCAATCTATGGGGGTGGCTTCCATGGTTTGAGCCGGAGGCGTCAACTTGGGGAATGGTTCCAGAAAAATTTCAGAGTTGCGATGAATCTTCGGCCGAATGGTACGGGCGGCATATTCCTGTTTGTCGGAAACCACGCGGGCCGGAACCACGTTATGCCCGTCGACCTCGATCATCGATACCGGGATGGCTTTGGCTACGGCCTGCTGCCATTGCTGCTTGATACGCAATGGGTCGAAATCAGTGACTACGCATCCGGCGTTCAGCTCTCGAACGAGGGAAACCATCTCTTTTGCAGGGTCGCCCAGTCGAAGATGAAAGCCGATTCCCAGCTTCTTGAGGGATTGTTCGACTTCCTCCAAGCCACGGAGCATGAAATCGTATTGGCGTAGTGTTGCACCGAGAAATGTCGGTACAAGGCAGAATCCCACTACGAGCGGTGCGTTCCCGGCCAGCTCCCGCGCATGGAGCAGGGACCAGTTGTCCTGTACTCGTTGTTCCCGGCTCATCCAGTAGATAACCGGCCCGGGTCTTTGCTCTTTTTGATTGAGGAAGTACGTTCGTTGCGTATTGATTGGTCTCATGCCAAGCATCCTAACAAACTTGAATCATCAGGCCAATGTCATAACTGCTCAATGTAATAACAGATCAGCTTGTTAAAGCAGTCATGAGTAGGTATGGTGCAGATACTGAAAAAAATATGAGTAGCGAAGAATGGAGGAGGTCTGGCGATGCCGGATGACCGGGACGACGCGCACAATGGCTTGACGAGCGACGGGTATACCACGGAAGAAGAGCGCAATGCCTATGTGATTAAGCGCATTGAGGAAAAACTTGATGACTATCAGGGGTATGATTTCTCAATGCGGGAAGTGCGTGCGCTCAATATATTTTTCGAACTGGCGCAGGAATTCCGTGGGCGTGACATGTTTTATGCTGTCTGCATGATGATCCCCCGTTCGCTGTTCGGGCTGGAGTGCAATATTTATCTGCTGGAAGATGAAGAAACTTTCGCTCTGGCCGGTTGTTCCACCAGTTCGTGCGATGTTGATCGTACCTACACATGGAATAATCGGTTCACCAATCGGGTCGTCCGCCATGAAGACCGCCTGTATATCCCCATCAACTGCAATCCCGAATTCGCTGATCTGCTTCCTTTCAATCCTCCGCACAATATTATCGGTTCCTTTGAATTTTTTCCTTGTAATGAAATCGATGACAACGCTCTGCTTTTTCTTGAGAAGTTCGTCAATCGTGTGGGTTTTCAACTGCATCATCGTATCATTCGCTCCCGCAATCGCGAGCATCTGCAATTCATCAAATCCATGGTGCAGGATATCGGGCATAACGTCATTGTTCCCAATATGTACTTCAAGCTCTATTTCAATCGACTGAAGCGGCAGATTGAACAACTGCACGTCATTACCGAGAAAGTCCTGAGCATGATGGTGGTTTGCTCCACGCCGGATTGTGTTGAGCAGGGCAACAGCCTTGCCCGGACAACAGCCTCCATCGAGCGCCAGTACAAGGAGATCTACCGACACTATGAAACGACCTCCATGTTCCTTGAGACACTTCTTCGGCGCAGGCATTTTGAGGAAGGCCGTTACGTATTGGTGAAGCGAGAGGTAAACCTGCGTGTTCAGGTGCTGGAGCCGCAACTGGAACGGTATCGCCAACGGCTGGATGAGCGGGGGATCGAGCTGAATTTTGCCATGGGCGGTGCGCCAGACCAGATGATACGGCTCGTCATGGACCCCGGCCTCATCGCGCAGGTCTATGCCAACTTCTTTTCCAATGCCATCAAGTACACCAAGAAATCCACGCTGCCGGATGGCCGGACGGGCAAGTTCGTGTCGTATGGCTGGGAGGTCATCAAGGATTTCTTTGGCGAGGGAGCGCCGGGGATTCGGATGTGGGTGACCTCTACGGGCAACTCCTTGAATCTGGAAGACCCTTTGGATGTGTTCAAGCCGGGGTACCGCGCAGGCAATGTCGCCAGTGAGAGCGGTACCGGGCGTGGGTTGTATTTCGTTCGGCAGGTCGTTGAGCTGCACAAGGGAACGGTCGGTTATCGCCACACGCAATACGGCAACGAGTTTTCTTTCACCCTGCCGTTCGAGCAACGGGTCGAGCCGGATTAGAACCCATTTCAAAGTAGTGTAAATGTCTGTTACTGATCCCCGTGAAGGGGAGCGGAGATTGTTATGCCCATTGAAACCTATTGTGCCTTTCTGGTCGCCTCCATTGTTATTTTGATCATTCCCGGGCCGACCATCATGCTGGTGGTGAGTTGCTCTCTGGCACAGGGAAAACGTGCGGCACTGCCGTTGGCGCTTGGTGTCGGGTTGGGCGATATGGTGGCGCTGATCGCGTCCATGGTCGGCCTTGGAGCACTGCTGGCAACATCGGCTGCCATGTTCACGATCCTGAAGTGGATCGGGGCAATCTACCTGATGTATCTCGGTATCAAGATGTGGCGTACCAGGCAGGAAGTGGGGGCATCCATGGCGAATATGCGCGCTGAATCCCGTCGGTCCCATGTGCTCAGGGCGTTTGTCGTGACTGCCACAAACCCCAAATCAATCGCTTTTTTCTGCGCTTTCCTGCCGCAATTCATTGATCATTCAATGCCGGTGTTGCCACAGGTCTGCATACTCGGCGTGACCTTTGTGACGCTGGCCGTGATCAATGCCGCCCTGTATGCGCTGCTGGCTGTTCGCGCGCGGGCCGCGGTCTCCAGCCCTTATGCCATGAAAATGGTCAATCGGACTGGTGGAACCGCCCTCATCGGAGCCGGGCTGCTTACAGCGGCCCTGCGTCGGGCCTAATCGGTGGCGAGCATCAACTGTTGGCCTGCTTTCGTTGTGCCAGCAGACGCCTGTAGTAGGACAGGAACAGGCAGGTCATGGGCAGGGCGATGAGCAGGCCGAGGAATCCGAGCAGCTTCCCCCACACCGAAAGTGCCAGCAGGATGAGCCACGGAGAAAGGCCGAGGCTCTTTCCCTGAATTTTCGGAACAAGAAAGCCGTCCTGTATGGCCTGAACCACACCGAACACAAGCAGCACCAGTGCCATGCCCACCCAAGGGGAGTTGCCGGCCTCTATGGCACTGAGAGCGCCCAGCGGAATGGCTGGAATCAGGCCGATGATCGTCAAGTACGGTGCGATATTGAGCATACCTGCGAACATGCCGAGGACCAATGCCATGGGCAGTCCTATGATGATGAAGCCGATGGACAGCAGCACACCCACGATAAAAGCGATCAGTATCTGGCTGCGGAAATAGCGGCTCATGGTCAATTCGAACTCATCCAGAAATTCCACGATTCCCTTGCGGTAGTCTTCGGGAAGATATTCCTGCCAACTGTTCTTGATACGACCGAAATCGGCCAGCAGAAAGACCATGTACAGCAGGACGATGGCGATGCCGATAATGCTGGTTGCAAAGCTGGTCGCTCCACGGACAATCCCCTTGATGCCGGGAACCAGTTTGTCGAACGTGCCTTGAATCATCTCAAGGGCGCCATCGGAAGTGAAGACGCGCTGCAAGTCTTTGTCCTGTATAATGGCCTGCAGGTCGTCCCACAGGTCGGGCGGAATGTATTCGAGCACCCGCTGGGCGTAGTCCTTGTTGTTCGCCAGTTCCTTGAGCACCGTGCCCATATGGGAAAATTCGGCCAGCATGGTGGGGATGACAGTCATGATGACGGCGGCAACCGTGATCAGGGTCAAGAGCATGGTCGCAAAAACCGCTACCCCTCTGCTGTTGACCTTGCGTTCGATGAAGTCGGTCAATGGATTGAGCAGATAGGCCAGCAGCAGGGCGGTCACAAAGGGGATGAGAGCACTGGAAAGGTAGCCGAGCAGCCAGATCATGCTGACGATGAAACCGGCTGAAAGGACCATGCGGACCACGCTATCGAGAGTATATGGTTTGTCTGAATTGAACATTCGCTTGTCCTGTTTGGATACGTTTCGTTTGGGTTAGCAGGCTGTGGCGGTTTCTTCAATCATGAGAAGAAATCAGGTATATATCCTGATAGCATGGTCGGCCTTTTCTGCACATCGCTTTCTCGTTGTTTCAGGAAGGCAGGCCCTATGCATGCAGAACCCCGGCAGGTGCCGGGGTTTGAGTTAGATATAGTTTGGGTAATCCGTACAGAGCAGATGCAGCGGTTTCTCGTCCTCTTCAATGTCGGGGAAACGCGGTTGCGGCTGATGAAAGCGGTTATCCGTGTTGTCGTCGTTGACCGAGGAAACCTCACCCACCAGCACTTTGCCCTTGCCCGAAGCGCCATAAAAACGATGATACATGCCCTGTTCAAGGAATATGGATTCACCGGGGGAGAGGACCACCTTGCCACCCGGTTTCACTGTCCGGGGGATGCCGTCGACCAGAACGGTGATGGGCTCATCTCCCAGGTCTTCCTCCGGAGTTGACCCGTACAGCTCGATGACCAGATCACCGCCGCCGCGATTGATGATGTCCTCGGTCTTGGCCCAGTGGAAATGCATGGGGCATATCTGATTTTCACGCACGATCATTATCTTTTCCGCATACTTCTTGGGATGACCAGCGGCCAGATTGCCGTTGCGGATTGTGAAAAGGATCAGGCCGCGCTTCTCGAAATCGCCAGCGCCATAGTCGGTGAGGTCCCACCCGAGTTGGTTGCGGACCACTTCCAGATCCCCCTTGCCTTGCCAGTCGTCCGGGCCCCAGAAGGCCCACGGCGGCAACTTGAATTGGAAGGAGTCGAAAAAGTCCTTGGCGTCACGGATGAGGGCGTTGATTTCACTTCGTTTCATAATGTGAATTTATGGAAGCGCTTCTGAGTCGTCAAGCAGGGAATGCGACAACTGGCGTGGCACAAGCTGGGCTACCTGTCAGCCGGACTGACCAGAATGACCACCCGACGGTTGAGCGACTGGTTGTCCGGGATCGGGGTGCCGCTTGCATCGACATTGGGAGCCAGCGGTTGCGTATCGGCGAGTCCCATGACCCGGATATCGTCCTTGGGGAATCCCTGCGCAATGAAGTAGCGGGCAACAGATGAGGCCCGGGCTGATGATAATTCCCAGTTCGACGGGAAATGCTCGGATTGAATAGGCAGGTTGTCCGAATGCCCTTCAATGGTCAGCTTGTAGTGGGCCTCGGTGAGCGGGGCTGCCAGCCGTTCAAGTATGCGCAGGGCATCGCTGGTCAGATTGGCGCTACCCAATTGAAAAAACACGCCGCCCTTCAAATTGATGGCCACTGCGTCTGGTCGCAGCTTGAGATTGACCGCTTTGGTCTCGGTTCCAATCAGCTTGGCAAGCTCCAGTTGCAGCTCGAACAGGTTTTTGGATTTCTTGTCCACAGCATGTCGTGCTTCCGTGGCTTCCCGTTTGCTGGGTGCCGCCTTGCCCTGCATTGCTTCGGCCAGCACATCAGACATGGTTTCATAGCGGTTGGTATCCACTTTGGAGATGGAAACGATGATGACGAAAAAGCACAGCAGCAGCGTCATCATGTCGGCCAGTGTCAACGACCAGCCGGTTTCATGGCGGTGTTGTTTCTTTTTGGGCTGGAAGCTCTTTGAATACTGCATGTCGGCCCCTTGTGCTCTTATCCTGCGCGCTTCTTGGACGGGCGCGTCCGGCTGATGGACGACCAACTGCGCGGCGGCAGATATCCCTTGAGCTTGTCAAAGATGATCGGTGCCGGGGTCTTGTCCTTGATGAACAGGATGCCGTCCCTGATCACGCACATGAGGATGGTCCGCTCTTCAACGCGCCGTTCCACTTTGGTGGCGATGGGCGTGTAGATCATGTTGGCAAAGAGCGCGCCGTACAGGGTGGTGGTCAGGGCAGTAGCCATGGCCGGACCGATGCGGGCCACGTCATCACCCATGGTCTGCATCATGGCGATCAGGCCGATGAGTGTGCCGATAATGCCAAAGGCCGGAGACAGGGACGCCATGGTCCGGTATATACCGGCCGCATTGGTCTCCTGATCATGGTACTGCTGGATGCGGTTGTTCAGAATTTCTTCCAGCTCTTCCTTGGAATATCCGTCCACCAGCATCTGCAATCCGTCCCTCAGGAATTCGTTATCCGTGGCCTTGATGGCGCGCTCAAGCTCTGCCTCACCTCGAGCGGCGTTCTTGGAGATGGTGACGATGTCCTTGATGTAGTTGCCGATGGGAAGCTCCTCAGCCGTGAAGGCCGTGACGAACAAGCCCATGACGCGGGCGACTTCCCGTAATGGGTAGCAGATAAATGTGGCCGCAATGGTTCCGCCGAGCACTATGGCCAGTCCCGGCCCGTTGAGAAAGACGGCCACGGAATCCGTAGCCGCGTAAGTGGCGGCACAGAGGACGAAAATACCGACGATGATGCCGAAAATGGTGGCGATATTCATCAGGCGTTCACTCCTTTGGCCGCTTTGATCATTTCAATGAGTTCATCGGACACATCCTCGGCTTCCACCGGATCGACAGGGCCGCGAGCCTCGGCTTCCCCTTCGACGATAGAGGCGATCTTTTTGGCGAGGTTGCCCAGTATCTTTTGCCGTGCATCGTCGTCAGCCATGGAGAGGAGCACGCCGAGCTTGTAGTATCCCAGCTTGGCAAAGACCTCCTTGCATGTGCCGTTGTCTACGAAGACGATATCGTTGACATCTTCCAGATCCTTGATGGCCTTCTTTTTACGCTTTACGCGCTTGAAGAAGTTCTCCTCCTGCCCCTGCGCCCAGTTGAGAACGGAGTTTCGGTGAAAGAAGAACAGGGTTTCCGGTATCTCCATGTTGCCGATTTTCTTGTAGAGAATGGTCGGGTCTGCCTCGACCTCCTCGGCAAGTGCATGGATGTCGATGTATTCCAGCTCCGGTTCCAGAGCACTGGTTTTGGATAACTCCTTGTGCAGGTTGACCGCCACTTGAAAGAAAGAGTCCATGTCCTTGATGGCAATGTACCGCTCGCTAAACGCCTTGCCTGATCCGTGTTTGGTTATCTCGATGATCTTGAGGGCGGCAAGTTGGTCGAGGGCATTGTCGATCTCCAACTGCGAGACCAACAGGATGTTCTTGACCTGTTTGGAAAATTCGCTGGCCGCCAATCCATGGTTGTGGCCGGGGATTTTCTTGGCCTCTGCCGGACGCATTGACGTATGGCACTTGTACGCCATTTCAAGAATGCGGCAGATGGAAAGGAATGAATTCTTGTGGGCTTTTAAGGTGGCGTTGGCGCTCTTGCGGATACGTTTGATGAGAATCTGCGTGATGTGCTGAATGGTTTTCGGGCAACGACCGAGCATGGTTTGTATGACGTGCTCGGTGAGCAGGAGCAGGTCGCAGTATTCAGCGGCTTCCGCCGAACTGGAGCGCTCCTGGCCGCTGAGTGGTCCCATCTCGCCGAATATCTCGCCTTTGCCCAGTCGGTCGATGACGGTTTTGCGCCCGTCAACGGTGCGGTAGATGTTGACCGTCCCCTTTTTGATCATGTAGGCGACGGTACCCTTTTGGCCTTCCTTGTATATGGTCTGGCCCTTGAAATACGATTTGATGTTTTGCGTGCTTGAGTCGGCCATCGTGTTCGTTATCCTCTGGGTGGAGTGTGAAACGCGGAAGTCAAAAATTTATAGATGGTTCTCACCCTAGTCATTTTCAGAGAAAAGTACAACAAGGCAGCACTTTCATACAATTAGAAAGGCTGACTTTCATGACGGATCAGTGGCGTTTTGATCGTTTGCCCATGCCTGATCCCTCCATAGTCCCATGACAAAAAAAAGTGGCAATTCATCCAAGGCAGGGGTATAGGAACTGTCTGCTCTGGACGATATGGCTGGTTCCGTGGACGGAGGTTTTCTCCACCGCGAACTACGAGGTGTAACTTATGGGTCTTTTCGGAAGTAAAGCCAACGAAGGTAACAGTTCGGAACTGAACGCCTTTCTTGGTGTAGGAACAGAATATAAAGGAAAGCTCGACTTTGTGGGAACCGTTCGTATTGACGGTTGCTTCGAAGGCGAGATCACTACTGACGGCGATCTGATTCTTGGCCGCAAGGCGTCCATCACCGGCTCTGTCCGTGTGGGCAAATTGACATCCAATGGTCGGATCGAAGGGGAAGTGGTGGTCAAAGAGCATGCCGTTTTGGAAAAAACGTCTGTCCTGAATGGTTCGTTGAGCACGCCTTCACTTGTTGTACAGGAAGGCGCCATCATCGAGGGTGGCATTGTCATGACAAAGGAAGGGGAAGAGGCCCGGTCCAAGGTTGTCTCTGCTGACTTCAGCAGCAAAACCGAGCCGATTGCTCCTTCTGCCGATGCAACCATCGCCAAAACCGGATCGGACGATTCTACTATCTAGCAACGAGGTGAGACATGTTTGAACTGGTCATCCAAAACAATGAAACAGAGTTCGTTCTTTACTCCGATAAAGACGTGCGTCTGGTTGAGTTGATGCGTCAACGTCACTGCCGCTCCCTTGCTGTGGGAGAAGCGGTCATTCGTGAAACGAAGACAGAAGACAAATCCAAGTAGTTTGTCGACATGTATTTCGACGCATGAGGCGTCTGGAAAGGAGAGTCCCTTGAGTGGCTCTCCTTTTTTTTTGTGCTTGAGATTTATCCAGGCGTGATCCGGCTCGACTTCAGCAGGGAGTCTGTGTTGTTGAACGACCATCCAAACGGTGAAAGGCCGCTTGCGCGGCCTTTCTGGGGGTTTTCGTGTTCAACTTTGGTTTTGAGGAGGGTTGAGGTTTTTCAGAACTGCATTTTACTTCTTAAGGGAGGTATGGATGTATATGCTAAAGGCCCTCACGGTTTCGATCGTTCCGCCCTGCGCGATGGGGGCTTTGCGCTTTGACGGGAATCGGAACCAAGGCCGTTGTGCCATCGTTCTCATACACTCCCCGAACGTCACGGGTGACGTCCGGGGGGGTGAGGAGGGATCGCCGCAACAACGCGACGATCAAAAGGATGAGAGTAATGGTGACTGCATCGTGCATGGTTCTCTATAAGCACAGCGTGTGCCAAAATGTTATACATTTGATATTATTGCATTTTATTGTTTATAGACAAGAATTGTTGCATGTTCAACTTGTGCAATTTGCACAAGGTTGCACAATTCGACATGCACATTTGCACAAGGTGCACCACAAAAAGAGCAGAAAAAAGCGCCAGGCTTAAGAGTCTGGCGCTTTGAAGTTGATAGTGGGAAGCTGGTTATTCTTCGGTGTCATCCAGCAGGTCTGGGCCACTGGCAGCATTTCTGGCAAGGTCGTCGACCCGTTCGTTAAGCAGTTGGCCGGAGTGTCCTTTGACCCACTTGAAGGTCACATCATGCTTTTCGATAAGCGGGATGAGTTGGCGCCACAGGTCCTGATTCTTGACGGGCTTTTTAGCAGCGGTTTTCCATCCGTTTTTCAGCCAGTTTTTCAACCAGCTCTTGGTAATGGCCTGCTGCACATATTTGGAGTCGGTCCATAGTTCGACTTCGCATGGGCGTTTCAGGGCCTCCAGGGCCACGATAACCGCGCGAAGCTCCATCCTGTTGTTGGTGGTGTTGCGGTAGCCCTGGGCGAGCTCCTTGTAGTTATCGGCGTTTTCGCCCTTGTATTCGCCATAGATGAGAATGGCGCCGTAGCCACCGGGACCGGGGTTACCGAGGCATGACCCATCGGTATATATAATCACTTTACTCACTGGGAGTTGTTCCTTCATTTAATTGGGTGAGTCTGTCAAAGATGGTCAAAAGCACCACCTGTATTTCCTGTGGCCAGTCATTGTACTTGAATGACGGCAGAAAATGTTCCGTTTTCAGCATCTGGATGAACTCATCGCCCAGCGCCTGCCGCATGAGCGTCGGGAATCGGATTTCCACCTCGTTTATGGAAGGGGCCAGCCCTATGTACAGGGTCTTCGAGTCCAGATCAGGGACCACGAAGTCGCCCCCGTATATCTGAATCTTCGAATCAAGCCCGAACTCGTCCTTGAGCGTTCGGGTAAATGAGATGATAAATTTCTTTTGCTCCGTATCAAGGGTCTTGGTCTCATCGTAGACCGCGGCCTGTTGATTGAGCATGTTGACGACGCGTTCATTGTTTTTGGTGAACGCCCATATGACGGCGGCAAAGACGAGGATCAGCGCTACGGTGCGGATGATCTTTTCTTTGGGCGACGCGCCATGCACTTTGGGGATGATTATTCTCATGTCCTGCTTCCCGTTTACGCGTTGTGGTGCGGCATACCCCGTCTACCGTGTGGAGGCAGATCCGGCAAGCCCGATCAATACTGATGGGATAAAAAAAGACCGACCCACTTGGGTCGGCCTTATGATTTGGGCTAGAATCGTTCGAACTCATCATCCGCGTCGTCCCGGGAGTTCCCAATGGCTTTGGGTGGCGACTTGATTACGCTTGCTCGCCGTTTCTGGGCTGATTTGATAGCCGAATCCGAGAGGCTGAAGTAGGTCATGGCTTGCATCAACTGCTCTGACTGTCCTGAAAGCTCCTCAGCGGTGGAGGCCACCTCTTCGGATGCCGATGCGTTTTGCTGTACCACGGAATCAAGCTGCAACATGGCCTTGGATATCTGCTCTGCACCCGAGTCCTGTTCGGCACAGGCTGTTGATATCTCCTGTACCAGCTCAGCCGTTTGATTGATGTTGGGCAGAATTCTGGCGAGCAGATCACCGGCTTCTTCAGCAATGGCGAGACTTTCCGTAGAGAGCTGGCTGATCTCTCCGGCTGCCGTGCCGGATTTTTCCGCCAGTTTACGAACTTCAGAGGCGACAACGGCAAACCCCTTGCCATGCTCACCGGCTCGTGCCGCTTCAATGGCCGCATTCAATGCGAGCAGGTTGGTCTGTCTTGCGATCTCCTCGATGATGGAGATTCGTTCGGCAATATTCTGCATGGCAATAACCGTCTTCTGCACGGCCTTGCCGCCCTTTTCGGTATCGGCTGCACTGAGCAGCGCCATCTCTTCCGTCTTTTTTGCGTTCTCTGCATTCATTCGAATGGAGGAAGCGATTTCCTCAACCGAGGAACTGACCTGATCCACGGAGGCGGACTGTTCTGTTGCACCTTGCGCAAGCGCCTGTGAAGTGGACGCAAGCTGCTCGCTGCCCGAGGCAACATTCTCCGAGCTCTCTCGGACCTCGCTGACAACGGATTGTAACTGTTCCGTCATTTCCTTCATGGAAGCGTATACGCCCGTGGTTCCCTTTTTACCTTCTTCAAAGCGTTGATTCAGGTCACCTGTGGCAACCTTGCGCGCGATCTCATTAATAATCTCTGGCTCGTTGCCCAGTTGTCTGAGCAGACGCACGGAAACGATCACGGCAATGGACACCACTCCTATGATTAGGATCACGGAGACCACGCCAATGCTCATCAGCAGGGTGTTGATGGGCGCGTTGACCTCTGCCTCGTCTATTTCTGCGAGCAAGGCCCATCTGTGCCCGAGAACGTCAATGGGTGCGTAGGCGGAGAGGACGGGCTGACCATTATAGTCTTTGGTAATCTTCTCACCGCTTTCTCCCGATAAGGCGAGGCGTGCCGCTTCCGTGTCAACGCTGCCGTTGGTGGGGTTGTGGAATGATGCGTTGACGCTTCGGTTTTCCGGGTCAAGGTAGGAGTCGGAACGCATCAGCTTGTCCGAACCTACAAGGTATGTTTCTCCGGTTTCACCCAGGCCAGCGCGCTCTCGCATGATGGTATTCAGGCGATCGATTGGCATCTGGAAAATGGCGATGCCCATCTTCTTGTCTCCCTTGTATATGGGAGAGGCGATGAATCCGGCCGGTGCTTCATACGATGGGACATACGGCTTGTAGTCCACCATGAATACGGCGTGCTTGTCGTCAGTGTTGTTCGCCAGTTCAAAGGCTCTGGCAAGCCCGGAATTAGCGAATGGTCCGTTCTTGAGCGACGTGGCGAAGTCCAGTTCCTTATACACAGAATAGACGACATATCCGTTTTCAGGCTCTACGAGAAAAATGTCGTAAAATCCGAATTCTTCGAGATAGTGTTTGATGATTGGATGGAAACGCTCATGAAGCAGGCTGTAGTCGGAGTAGTCGTCCGCGACGTTGAGCAGGTGCTTTGAGCCAAGTGGGTGTTCATTCTTCCATATGTATTGATGTTGCAGCGCGATGGCATCCGGGGAAAGCTGGGCAAAGAGAGCGTCACTGTTGACGGATTTGCCGTCATTTCGTTTGCTGAACTCCCTAGAAAACTGTTCGGTGTAATACCTTTTTAGCTCGCTGGTAATGGTATTCAGTTCGGCGTCGTGTATTTCATTTTGTGCTCTGAAAGTGGGGAAGGAGTGCGCCATTCTGCGCATGGTTTCCGCCACCATTGAGCTTTCCGAAAAAGTGATGAGCTGGCTTTCAATCGTGTTGAAATAACGTTCGATGGCGCTTTTTTTGACCGTACGTAGTGATTGGAGCTGTCCATAGGCACTGCGGGTCAAAGCATTGGTGGACTGATATGCGGAAAGTCCCGCAATAATAATTGTAGGAATGAGACCCGCTGCTAAAAACAGACAGATCATCTTATTTTTAAGCCCCATACGCACTCCTCTTGAGCTGTGCCAACGTCTTTTTTAACTGTTTTTGTTTTATTCCGCCTTTAAATGAAAGAATAGTATTTTATTATATTTCATTTTTGTCAAGAAGGTGATAATGTCGCCGCCCAAAAAAATATAATACTACAAAAATGTGGTTTGTAGTATTTTGATGGGTTCGGCAGCCTTTTGCCGAAAAAAAGAAAAGGGGACTATCCGTCGCCGCGAAGCGCTTGGATGGGATCGAGGTCGGCGGCCTGCTTGGCAGGCTTCAAGCCGAATATGAGGCCGACTACCTGGGAACCGGCAAGGGCCATGAGGAATGCTTTCCAGGAGAACTGGATGGTCAGGATGTCGAGGCGTGAGAGGAATTGGCCCAGCCCGAGGCCGAGAAAGAGGCCAAGAATACCTCCCATGAGGGTCAGGGCACATGCTTCCACAAGGAATTGGAGCATGATCGACGAACTGCGCGCTCCCAGTGCTTTTTTGAGACCGATTTCTTCGGCGCGTTCGCTGACGGATATGGAAAAGAGGTTGGCGAGTACGAATCCGCCCACCAGCATGGCGATCGTTGCGGTAACACCGAGAAAGATCGTCAATCCGCCCTTGAACATGGACAGGAAGCGCAGCACTTCATCAGCCGTCAGGATGGTAAAGTCATCGTCCTCGGTTTCGCCAAGCTTGTGTTGGTGGCGTAGAAAGGAACGCAGGTTTTCAGTATGCGCTTCCATGTAGTCGGCTTCATGGAATTTCACCCGAAGGGCGCGGTGGTATTTGCGATCGAGATTATAGCGCTGCAACAGTGTGGAGAGTGGGATGATGATTCGGTTGTCGATATCCCCACCGCCGCCGGTGGTGAATCCGCGGTACATCAGTCTGCCGACCACTTGAAACGGGATGTTGGAAATATATATGACCTTGCCGATGGGCGACTCATCGCCGAATAGCTCCCGGGCAGGCTTGTCGCCGAGCAGGGCGACCTTGGTTCCACGTTCTTCGTCCTCGGCAGTGAGATCACGGCCTTCAACCAGCGGCCAGTCCCACGAATCCGAATAATCCTGGGTGGTGCCGAGTATCAGTACATCAGGATAGTTGCGGTTGCCGTACTTGACGGTCTGGCCGCGTTTAGCTCGCATGGGGAGCACTTGATACACGCCAGGCAGCGAATCGCGCATGCGCGCCTCATCTTCCCTGGTGAGCGTCAAGGTGCGCATGCCTACGGCGCGTTTCTTGAAATTGCCGCCGAATATCAGGGCGGAATTCGGCCCGAACATGTCGACGATTTCCATGGCCTTGCGGTTCGCGCCATCCACAGCGGTCACGATCAGCGTCAGGCTGGCAATCCCGAGAGCAACCCCGAGCACCACGAACAGCGAACGGAGCTTGAAAGCCCATACGGCTTCAAGTCCCATTCCGGTCACTCGTGATATCAACCGTGGTCTCATGGTGATTACCTATTCATTAGATACGTGTTTTGTGCACCTGTCAGATGCTTTGTACGCGCTGTTCATAGCCGATTCGGACGCCAGTCGATTACAGCCGAGTGTCTTCAGCTATCTTTCCGTCATGCAGTTTGATGATCCGTTCCGCCTCTAGCGCCACGTTTTCATCATGGGTCACCAGCACGATGGTTTTGCCGCTCTGGTGGACGGTATGGAACAGCTTCATGATTTCGCTTGAGGTTGAAGAGTCCAACTGCCCCGTAGGCTCATCGGCAAGGATGATGTCCGGTTCATTGAGCATGGCCCGGGCCATGGCAACACGCTGCTGTTGACCTCCCGAAAGACGGGAAGGCCGAAAATCCATGCGGTCCGCCAGCCCGACCTGTTCCAGCAGTGACTCTGCGCGTGCTGTCAGTTCTGCACGGGGTTTGCCCGAGTACAGACCCGGCAGGGTGACGTTCTCCAATGCCGTGGCATAGGGGATGAGGTAAAATGACTGGAATATGAATCCGAGGGTTTTATTGCGCAGGTCGGATTGGCTGTCATCGTCCAGCGTGGACGTGTCATTGCCGTTGAGTCGGTATTGCCCTTCGGTCGGCCGATCGAGCAGGCCGATGATATGCAGCAGGGTGGACTTGCCTGAGCCGGACGTACCCTGCAAGGCAACGAACTCACCATGATTGATGTCGGTGGTGATTCCCTTGAGAACCTTGATGCCGGGCTGTTCACCGCCATTTTTCCCTTCTGCCATTTGGGCAAAGGTCTTGGTGATGCCGTTCAGTGAGATGGCTGTGGACATGTTATTCATCGTCCTTGGCTATCTTGGAACCGGGAAGCACCAACTGTGTGGCGACCTTGTCGCCTTCCTTCAGGCCCGAGATCACCTCGCTGGAAGTGAGACCGACAAGGCCGAGTTCAGGAAGGACTTCCGTTGGCTCGGCGTCGGGATTGTCGCTGACAACGAAAACGACCTGGCGATTTTTCACCCACTTGAGGGCGTTGTTTGGAACAGCCAGCACATCCTGCTTGGTTTCAACGACGATTTTACACTGGGTGGTCATTTCCGGGCGGAGATATTCGGATTGATCGCGCGTCACTTCCACCAACGTTCTGTAGTAAACGATGTTGTCGCGAATTTCGGGCTCGGGGTAGATGCGGGCAACCGTGCCTTCAAATACCCTATTACGATAGGCGTCGACCGTATAGCGGACCGGGAGTCCTTCGCGGACTCGTCCGATATCGGTCTCGTCCACGTAAATCCACATCTCAAGTCGGGTGGGGTCGAGTACGGTGATCAGGTTGGAAACGGAAAGGCCTGATACAATTGTTTCCCCCTCCTGAGCCGCAACCTGTGAGACCACTCCATCTATAGGGGAGTAAATTTTTGTGTAGGAAAGCTGGACTTCGAGAGTCCTGAGTCGTGCTCGAGAGGAAGCAACAGCGTGTCGTGCTGTTTCGGCATTCTGATTCGCTTCGTCCAGAGAGTCCTGCGGTTCGAGGTTCTTTTGAACCAGAGTGCGTTTTCTGGGCAGACTCTTTTCCATGTACTCAAGGCGAGCTTCTTCCTGACGCAGATTGGCTCTTGCTTCAGCTATGCGCGATTGCAATTCCCGTGCGTCGATTTGTGCGATGAGATCGCCCTTGCGAACCGGGTCGCCGACCTTGACCGGGACGGATTCCAGCACACCGGTGGCCTGAGCACCGATTTTGACCTGTGCGCCGACCTGTGCTTTGACGATGCCGGTGGCTTCGAGAATCTTAGCAACATCGCCACGGGTAATGGTGGCGGTTTCAAGAACCTTGATTTTGTCCGCTTTGCCAGAGTTGGTAAAGTACCAGATGCCGCCGCCTGTAATGCAGAGGGCAAGAAGAATGAAGAGGAGTTTTTTCATATGGTCGCTACTTGTGAACCTGTTTGATTTCCTGTTTCAGTACTTCAGAGAATTCGGGTGTGCGTACGGGTTTACGGCGCAGCAGGATGTCCCTGAATGAAACCGACTTGAACCGGAATCCACAATCCGGCCCAATCCAGCCTCCTTGGTAATATAATGATTTGGTCGGATAATTTCTACATAAAGGAAGGCGATCTTCATAGCATGTGCAAAGGCCGTCACTTCCCTGCAATGTGCAGGCGAAAACAAGGTGACCGTAATCGTCCTTGCCGGTCACGGTAAAACGCTCATGTCCGGGTTCGCTTTTGCAAAGCTTTCTGAATCCCTTCGTGTTCTTTATCCATCCGCCGTCACGCAATAGAATACCGTTGCAGCAGGAACCGCACATCCTGCATTGGCCAACAATCTGAACCTCACGCCGCAGAACCATGGCTCGGAAGCGGCGAAACAATCCGCGTGACAGACGAAGGAACGGCATCACTGCTCTTCAAGCTCCTGTATCCATTGCATGATCGGGTCCTCGATGGTCTCACGGATTTCTTTCAGTCGCTCCTCGGATTCCGCCTCGAATCGAAAAACCAGTGCGCCCTGGGTGTTGGATGCGCGAACAAGGCCCCATCCGTCACCGAACTCGACACGTGCGCCATCCATATCGATGACGTCGAAGCGTTCCTTGAAGTAGGCCTGAGCCCGCTCGACCACCTCGAACTTGATATCCTCAGGACAGTCCATACGGATTTCCGGGGTGTTGAACGTGGTTGGCCAGTCGTCAAGGTACGTGGAAAGCGGCTTGCTCTGTTTGCTGATGATTTCAGCGAGCTTGAGCGCGGCAAACGTGGCATCGTCAAACCCGTGATACCCGTGGAAAAAGAACATATGCCCGGACATTTCGCCGCCGATGGCAGCGCCTGTCTCAAGCATCCGTCCCTTCATGATGGAGTGGCCGGTGGTGCACATTTCGGAAGTGCCGCCGTGGGCCTCTACATCTTTGAAAAGCAGGTGCGAACATTTGACGTCAGCGATGACACGCGCACCGGGCAGGGTTTCCAGAAGGTCCCGCGCATAAATGGCGAGGAGTTGGTCGCCGAACATCAGTCGTCCTGTCTCGTCAACTGCACCTATGCGGTCGCCGTCGCCGTCAAGCCCGATGCCTGCCTCGGCACCGGTCTCCGTGACCTTGGCCATGAGGTCACGGGCGTTGGCTTCGACTACCGGGTCCGGGTGATGGTTCGGGAATGAGCCGTCCGGTTCGCAGTACAACCGAACGACATCGGCCCCGGCAGCTTCAAGAATGTCGGCCGTGAGATCGCCGGACGCGCCATTGCCTCCGTCCACAACGACCTTGACGGGGCGTTGGAGCGTGCAGCGGGAGAGCAGGTCTTCCTTGTAGCTGGGGATGATGTCGTGGCGCGAGATGAACCCGTTCCCTGTGGGGAAATCGCCTTTGCACATGATGTCGTAAATGGTTTGAATCGCGTCGCCGTACACGGTGGACTCGCCGCCCCAGACCTTGAATCCGTTGTACTCGCTGGGATTGTGGCTGGCAGTGATCATTATCCCGGCCTTGTAGCCCAGATGTTTGGCTGCATAATAGAAAACAGGCGAGGAAACACGATCCAGACAGACCACATCCAGTCCTGTCTCGGCCAACGCCTTTGCCATGGCTGCCTGATACCCGGGAGAGGTGTCACGGCAGTCATGGCCGAGCAGTGCCCGGTTCCAGCCATTGCGCAGAAAGTAGGTTCCACATGCTCTGGCAAGGGTGGCAACCCATTCAACATCAAAATCCGTATCGACGATGCCTCGGATATCGTAGGCGCGAAATATGCTTTTATTTATTGGTTTCATGGATGCGAGTTTGCCCTTCTCCGGGGGACAATTCAAGTAATCTTCCGCCTACAGGGGTATAAGAATGTATATTTCGACGAAGTAATCTTGACCTGACACTTCAGAGAGCCTATTTCTGAGTCATTATGAACTGGGACTGGGAAAAGTTACAAAAGCAACAACAGGGGCGTCACGGTGGCGGCAAGCCACCGAATTTTGATGATTTCCAGCAGCAGTTTGACAAGTTCAAACATTTCAAGCTGCCTGGTTGGAAACTCATAGTACCTTTAATCGTCATCCTTTGGATAGCTTCCGGATTCTATATTGTAGAGCCGGATGAGGTTGGCGTGGTAAAGCAATTTGGTCAATTCAATCGCATAACTACTGCGGGACCGAACTACCACATACCCTATCCGATTGAGAGTGTCCTGACACCGAAGGTCACGCAGATCCGGCGAGTCGAGTTCGGATTTCGTTCTTCAGGCAGAGCTCGTGTTCAGCAGTTTCAGCAGGGCGTGAGCCGGGAAGTTCCCGAAGAGGCTTTGATGCTCACTGGTGACGAGAACATCGTTTCCGTGCAGTTCATCGTCCAGTACATGATCAAGGATGCCAAGAATTACCTGTTCAATGTTTTTGATCCTGCCAAGACCATCGTGCATGCCGGTGAGGCCGCCATGCGTGAAGTCATCGGTAACGGCAAGATCGATGATGCTTTGACCACAGGTAAGATGGAAATTCAGATTGAGACCCGCGACTTGATGCAGCATATCCTCGATATGTACGAAACCGGTATCAATATCGTGGCTGTGCAGATGCAGAACGTACATCCGCCGGAACAGGTGGTTGACGCGTTTAAGGACGTTGCCTCCGCTCGCGAAGACAAGAGCCGTTTCATCAACGAAGCGGAAGCGTATCAGCGAGACATCCTGCCCAAGGCGCGTGGTGAGGCTTCTCGCATAGTCAATGCGGCCCAGGCCTACAAGCAGACCAAGGTCCGCAAGGCCGAAGGTGATGCCTCACGTTTCCTCGCCGTGCTCTCCGAGTACAACAAGGCCAAGGACATCACTCGTGAGCGACTGTATCTGGAAACCATGGAAAGCATCCTTTCCAACCCCGAGGTTGAAAAGTTGATTATGGCTGACGACGCTCTCAAACAAACTGTTCCCTACCTGCCTTTGGGCCAGACTCCCAAGTCCGGCGTGAACAGGGAAAAGAACTAGGGCTGGAGTATCATGAAGAAAAGAACAGTAATATTCATGGTCCTCATCGTGCTGGGCGCGTTTGCATTGACTCAGTCAGCGTTCACCGTCGATCAGACGGAGAAGGCTATCGTCATTCAACTCGGTAAGCCGGTAGGGGACAAGGCTTTGGGGCCGGGGCTGCACTTCAAGCTGCCCCTCGTACAGAATGTGGTTTTCTTTGATGCCCGTATTCTGGACTTCGACGCCAAACCCGAAGAGATCACAACCACTGACAAGAAATACATGAAGGTCGACTCCTATACCAAATGGCGTATAGTCGAGCCGCTCACCTTCTACACCAAAGTACGGACCATTCAGGGCGGGCAGGCCCGCCTGGATGACATCATCCGCTCCCAGCTGCGCGTGGCACTGGGCCGGTACACGCTCATTGAAGTCGTGTCGCACAAGCGTCAGGAAATCATGGACACCGTGACCGCTCGCTCCCGTGAACTGCTGGAACCGTATGGAATCGATGTTATCGACGTTCGCATCAAACGAACCGATCTGCCGGCGGAAAACGCCCGAGCAATTTTCGGTCGCATGAAGGCTGAACGTGAACGTCAGGCAAAACAGTACCGCTCCGAAGGTCGTGAGGTTTCTGCAAGAATCATTGCAGAGGCGGACAAGGAACGGTCCATCATTTTGGCTGATGCGGAAAAAGAATCTGAGATCATCCGAGGTGAAGGTGATGCCATGGCAACGAAAATCTATGCTGATGCATTGGGTCGTTCGCCGGAATTCTACGCATTCACCCGCAGCCTGGAAGCATACAGGAAAAGTCTCAAAGACAACTCCCGTCTGATTATGACGCCGAAATCTCCCTTCCTCAAGTACATGAAGTAAACATTGTTCGTGAGTACAGGTAGTTGAGCGGATGCAAGGCTGTATGGCCCTGCATCCGCTCATGTGATTTGTTGTATATAAAGAACAAACATCTTGACAGAATCGGGAAAAACTCCCAATTTTCCTGGGAAAAAATCCCAGTGTCTTTGACGTTGGGAATACGAAGTTTTTTTTTGTTAGAAAAAATAACTGCAATTGGTTATCATCAAGAATAAGTTACTTAGTATTGCGATACTGCCAATTGTATCAAAAGGGGAACCATTATGCCCAAAAAGAAAAGACAGTGTGATGAGGCACAACTAAAATGGTTCGAGGAGGCCCTTGAGCGTATCAAAAAGGCAACAGGTGCTCGCACACAAGTGCAGCTTGCAGAAGTTCTGGACGTTAGACAATCGTCTATTTCCGATGCCAAACGACGTTGCTCCATTCCTGCTGAATGGTTTTTGAAGCTCTATCGCAGCCACGGACTGGACCCGGATTGGCTTTCAGATGGCGTTGAGCCGGTATATCTGAATGAATCCAAAGCAAAGATCCCTGCAGACACGTTGTTGCGGGAATCGCCGGCTCCGTATGGTCGGATGAACTCACGCGGACGCGTGTTGCCTGTCTCCACTATGGCCGGGAGCAGGAAGGAAAATCCCACCTGGGAACCTAATCCGATCGAAGAACTCTCCGTGCCCGAATCGTTTTGCCGCCCGAAATTGCAGGTGGTCAAAGTTGATTCGGCAAGCATGGAACCGGTAATCGCCAGAGGTGCATTCGTGGGGATCGATTGCGCCCAGAAGGAACATCCGGACGGAGATTTGTGCGCAGTGCACTTCCCGCATCAGGGATTAACCATTCGCCGGGTTTTCATGCAGGGCGATTCATTTGTTCTCAAAGCCGAGAACGACAAACACTCAGACCTGACCATCCCGGCTGCCGAGATGGAAGATCGCACGGTTGGGCGCGTGGTGTGGGTATTGCAAAACGTATCGCCTCTTTAGTCGAAACATAATTGCAGAATAAAAGCTGGGGGCCGTTAAACGCCTCCAGCTTTTTTTTGTGGTCAATGCCACTTTCCAATAAGAACACCACCTCTCACTGCTCTTCGTTGTACTGATTTTTGGCCAACACGGCCTCCTTTCATACGCGTCTTATCCCACTACAAATGGGGCCTCTTTCTCTCTCTGTTTTTTCCTGTCTAATTATCATGCGTTGCTACCATAAAATATGCTATGCGATGAAATAATAGTTGTCTTACGATATGAATGTAAGTCGTGATCAGGCTTGCGTATATTGCTCTGAAGTGTCTCTTGGGGCCATGATTTTGGACGGGAGACCCTGATAATGCTGAATCTGTAATGGCTTCGGAGGCGGGCATGGGTTGGAAACGGTTGGAAGAGGGAAGCTACTCTAACAAGTGGAGTGGAAGGTTCGTCATTGCCTTCATATATCCTGCAGGGGTGGCGATATGGTGGTTGAGCATGCTGCTCGCTTTGAGTTTTGGTGCCATCTTCGTCACATCAACCAACTCTCAAGCCGTTTCCCCGAAAGCGCCCCTTCGCCTATATCTTGATGTGGACCTGACCGGAGCACGGGCATCCGGTGTGGCCATTGAACAGGGCGTACGAACAGCCTTGGCCCAGGACGGAGGCCGTTTCGGGGATCGTCCGGTGCAACTGGTGGTACTGGATAATCACGGCAACTCTTCCCGCAGTCTGGCGAATCTGAAGCAATTTCAAACTGACCCCAACGGGTTGGCTATTATCGGTGGTCAACACTCGGCTCCTTTACTCGCGCATCGGAATTACATCAATGATAACAAAATTTTGATGCTTGTTCCGTGGGCGACAGCTGCTCCAATTACACGTCCCAAGGAGCAAAATAATTGGATATTTCGCCTCTCCATCGATGACCAAATGGTTGGCGAGGCTCTGGTAGGCCGTGCTGTGGATGAGAGAGGATTTTCCCGCCTCGCCTTGCTGCTGGAGGAGAGCGATTGGGGCAAGTCCAATTTCCACCGAATGAACGACAGCCTCAAGGATCGAGGGTTGGTTCCGGTCAGCACCTCCTATCTCGCCTGGGGGGTGTCGGTCCCATCGGCAAATATTTTGCTGCGCGAAATATACAGGTCAGGAGCAGACGCCATCCTCATGGATGCAACTGCCCAGGAAGAGTTGGCTGTTTTGCAGGCAATGCTCAATCAGCCGGAAGACGAGCGCCTCCCTGTGATCAGTCACTGGAGAGTGACGGGTGTCGACGTATCCGGAGCCCTGCCTCATCATGCGCGAAAAAAACTGGATTTGGAGTTCGTCCAGACACGTTTTTCGTTTCTGGACATGGAACAGGGCAGTTTGGGCAGGCAGGTTTTTGAGCAAGCGCAGACGCTGTTCCCTGACATAAAGCGTCCCAGCGATATCACGCCGCCCAATGGGTTCACCCATGCCTACGACATAACCAGAATTTTGCAGGCAGCTGTCAGGCAGAGTGGATTGACAGGCGATGTGGCCCAGGATCGTGCCGCGGTCCGTGCTGCCCTGGAAAACCTTGGTGAGCCGGTGGAGGGTCTCATAAAAGTTTATCGCAAACCTTTTGCTCCGTTTGATGCAGAATCTACTGACGGACATGAAGCCCTGAACTTGAACGATTATACCTTTGGAAGGTTTAACGAGCATGACGCAATCATCCTCTCCCGATAATGGCATGGAAGTTCTGGAGAAAACGCAGAAGGAATCACAATCGTCGTTTTCCCGGCTGTTCAGTCGTTTCCTGTTGGCCTTCTTTGTGGTTCAGGTTGTTGTAGGCGGTGCCGTTATTATTTTTGTTATCGGTAGCGAAATGTCCGCCATGCAGAAGGAAGGAGTGCGCAAGGAGCTGGAGAGCCATCGGCATGTCGTGGAATCGTATCTGGAAAATCGCGTATCCTTCCTGGCAGAATATGCAAAGGCACCAGCCCTGGTGGCAGGGGTTCTGAATCCGGACGATCAACTGGCGAATACGGTTGATCAGTTGGAGTCGCTGGCCATGATGAATAAGAGTGTCCGGTTTGCGCTGCAGGATTTTCAGGGAAGCATTGTTTATTCCAATTGGCTTTTCCGAAATGACACCCCTTCCGCTGATTTTCAGCGTTTGATGCAGGGCGATCAGGATCACACCGTGACCATCATTGAAGCCCGAGAAGGGGCTGTGGAGGGCTGGTACTGGAAGATCAGTGTTCCGGTCTTCTATCATGATCAGCCAGAGGGAGTCCTCTCTGCGTATATTCCCATTCACCTGCAAGATATTATGGGAACGAATGGAGAAAATCTGCGCCTGACGTTGAAGTTCGCCGATAGCGCCGTAGTCTCATACGGGACTGCTGAAGAACCGGTTGTCTCTATGGAAACAACCACTGTTTACCCCGAAATCACCCTCCAGCAGGAAGTGAGTCAGGCTGTCGTCTATAATCGATTGAAATACCTGATCACAGTGCTGACCCTGTCTTTTATCGGGTGTACGGGCATGGTCCTGTTCGTAGTCCATCGGATGGGCAAGCAGATGTTGCTGGTCCCCCATGAGCGACTGGAAACTCTGCGCGATGAGCTTGAAAAGGAAGTGGAAGCCCAAACCGCTGATCTGAAGATGCGGACGGTGCAACTCTCCATTGAGATTCGGGAACGGCGCGAGGCGGAAATCGAAGCGCGGGAAACCGGCCAGCTGGTTTCTGCTTTGCTGGAAGGTATCGGGGCCGGGTTTTATATCATCAACCCGAAAACCCAGCAGATTATTCGTTCAAATGCGGTCATACACAAACTGTTTGGCCTTTCACCGTGGCAACTGTCTCAACGTGAGTGCACGGAAGCTTTCGGCAACTATTCTCAGACAATGATTGGCCTGGCCTGTCCTGAAACCGTTAGTAGCGAAACGTACATGGAAGGTGTGGCTCGACATGTCGATGGTCACTCGTTCCCCATAGCCCGCTATCTGGTGCCGGTGGAGATTCGCGGCGAGGAGCATGTCGGCGTTATCGTGCTGGACATCACGGACCGCAAAAACCTCGAACGTCGGCTCAATGTGGCCCAGAAGCTTGAATCCATCGGCGAGCTGGCATCGGGTATCGCACACGAAATCAATACACCTATCCAGTATGTCGGAGACAGCATCCGTTTTGTTCAGGAAGCTGCAGAAGACATCATCTCCATTCTGGAGGCCGAAGGAAAACTCATTGCTCGTTGCAGGGAAGACGGGAAGTACCCTGACCTTATCGAGGAAATTGAAGAGTCGTGGGACGATGCCGACCTGGAATTCATTGTGGAAGAAATCCCCAAGGCCTGCACCAGAGCTCTTGAGGGGACCGACAGAGTGGCGGTGATCGTCCGGGCCATGAAAAATTTCGCGCATCCCGGAACCGAGGGAATGTCCTCGCTTGATGTCAACGATTCCCTTGAGAATACCATTTTAGTCTCAAAGAACGAATGGAAATACGTGGCTGAAATCGAGAAGGATTTTGAATTTGTGCCCACGGTGAAGTGCATGCCGGGAGACATCAATCAGGTATTTCTCAATGTTCTGGTCAATGCGGCCCATGCGGTTGGAGATGTGGTGAAGAATTCCGGTGACAAAGGGACGATCACCCTCTCCACACGGGAGGAAGGGGATATGGTGCTCATCAGTATCAGTGACACCGGTACAGGTATCCCGGAAGCAATTAGAGAAAAAATATTTGATCCGTTCTTCACCACCAAGGAGGTGGGCAGGGGAACTGGTCAGGGGCTGGCCATCGTTCACGACATAGTGGTTGAACGGCATGGGGGCTCCATCGATATTGAAACAGAAGAAGGAAAAGGGACGACGTTCAAAATACGTCTTCCTGCCAATAAGTAATGAGCGTGCTATGAAAAAGAAACATACCGTATTGTTTGTTGATGACGAGCAGAGTGCCCTGGATGGGTTCAGAACGATGATGCATTCTGTCCGTAAGGAGGTGAAGTGCTTCTTTGCGCCAAGCGGTCCCGAGGGTCTGGAGCTGTTGCAAAAGCAGTCTGTGGACGTGGTGATTGCAGACATGCGAATGCCGGGAATGGATGGTGCCGAGTTCCTGTCGCGCGTGACCAGACTGTATCCGGGGACCATACGTATCGTCCTGTCCGGATATTCCGACAATCCGTCACTGTTCAAATCAACCCGCGTTGCCCACCAGTTTTTGACCAAACCGTGCAACTCGGAAAAAATTATCGAAACCATCCGCAAGGTGACAGCCCTCAATGATGTCTTCGTGAACGAAAATGTGAGGAAGACTGTGGCCAAGTTGGATTCACTGCCTGTCCTGCCTGATCGGTTGGCGGATCTGTCTGCCGAATTGGATTCACCTGATCCGAATCTCAAGAGAATAAGTCAGTTGGTTGAGTTGGATACGGGCATGTCCACCACCTTGATGAAGGTGGCCAATTCATCCTTCTTCGGGTTCTTTGAAAATGTGACCACACCATCGCGGGCAGTGACGCTGCTTGGTTCGGAAACAGTCAGGGGCCTGGTGCTGAGAGAGCACCTTATTGACAAGATAGATCTGACAGGTCTTGAGAACTACTCCGTGGAGAAGCTCTGGCGGCATACCCTGGAAACGGGATATTGCGCCAAAGCCATCGCCACGCATGAAAAAGCCGACAAGAAATTTATCGATTCATGCTTTCTTGCTGGAATTTTGCACGATGTAGGTAAACTGGCTCTCCTTACCAAAATGAAGGATGTGTATGAGCCTGTCCTTGAATGCGTCAGAGAAGAGGACGGCCCCATCCGAAAGTGTGAACTGAAAAAGCTGAATGTCGATCATGCCATGGTTGGTGCGTACCTCCTCGGATTATGGGGATTCAAGGAAGACATAGTCAAAGGAGTCTTTCTGCATCATCGTCCACAGCACGGAGGCAAGGGGTTGACCGTGCCGCTGGTGGTTCATGTCGCAAACACCCTTCAGCATGAGACACGCGAGTTTACTTCGGATGGGTATGCGCATTCATCGCTGAACACGTTCTGGTTGGCTGAACAGGGATTGAACCGGCGTGTCGACGACTGGCGTGCCGCATGTATTGAAAAGTGGAGTGCAAATGACTAAACGCCGTAAAGTCCTCTTCGTTGATGATGAGCAGAATATACTGGATACCTTTCGGGCTTCCCTTCGCAAACGCTTCAAGGTCGAGACAGCCCTTGGGCCGCTGGAAGGGGTGGAAAAAATCAAAACGTCCGGCCCCTATGCCGTGGTGGTTTCCGATCTGAAAATGCCGGATATGGACGGCATCACCTTTCTTTCCAAGGTACAGGAACTGTCGCCCGATTCGGTCAGGATCATGCTGACAGGACATGCTGATCTCAACTCCGCAATCTCGGCTGTCAACGACGGGGCTGTCTTTCGGTTTCTAACCAAGCCGAGTCCGATGGAAGTGATGATCCGCACTCTGGAAATCGCGACCAAGCAGTATTCTCTTGTGGTGGCAGAGCGTGAGTTGTTGCGTGGCACACTCCGGGGGTGCATCAAGGTGCTGACGGATATTCTCAGCCTGGTCAATCCTGAAGCCTTTGGTCGCAGCGAGCGAGTCAGGAGGTTGTCCGATTACGTTGGTAAACACCTCAATCTCAAGCATCAACTGTTCCTCGACCTGGCAGCCATGCTGTGCCAATTGGGTTGTGTCACCCTCACTGATACCGTCATGAACAAGGTGTACGAAGGCAAGGAATTGTCGGCGGAAGAACAGCAGATTTACGCCATGCACCCCTCGATTACCGCCGGAATGCTCTCCCAGATTCCACGGATGGATAAAGTCTCGGAAATTATCCTGAACCAGAATGTGAGTCTGGCTGACGATCCGACTCTTTCAGTGGAAGCGCGCGTCCTGAAAGCCTGTCTCGATTATGACTCACTGATCCAGAACGGTATGGAAAAACAGGATGCCATTGATGAGTTGCGCAAACGGGAAGGGGTGTATGATTCCAAGGTTATTGACGTGCTCGAAAGGGGCACTGCCGGAGAGGAAGGATACGTCCGAAGGGAATTGCTGCTGTCGGAACTGCGCCCACGCATGATTTTGGAAGAGGCGCTCTGGAGCACGGACAAGGTCCATATCATGGCGGAGGGTACAGAGGTGACGGAAACGGCACTCATGCGAATTGCCAACTTCATGAAAGCCAAGCGCTTGCCTGAAACCATTAGGGCATTGGTACCTATTGAGTGATCGCCGGATTCTCCTCGGCCAAATATAGCATGATTAGGGTAGGGTCTCTTTTTGCGCCTTGTACGCCTGCTTCAGTCTCGTTCAGTCATCATTAGATAAAGACATGTGATTCCTATTCCTGTATTGAGACCTCTCTTCAACCAACCATGAACGGAGTAGAGGGGACAGATATGAGCGAATCAGCAAAAATCCTCGTGGTGGAGGACAGCCGATTCTTTGCCTCGTTGCTGACACAACAAATACAGGATGGGCTTGGGCTGGCTGTGGATTGGGTGTCCACCTACAGTGAAGCGTGCTCCATTATCGATACCCGTAAGGATGAGTACCTCCTTGCCCTGCTCGATGCCAATCTACCGGATGCGCCAAACGGAGAAGCAATAGAATACGCTTGTAAAATGGGGCTCCCTGCCATTGTTTTTACCAGTGGTATTGATGATACCATGCGCAATCGCTTTCTTTCCTGGAACCTGCTTGATTATATACTCAAGGATTCCGGCAACTCCATGGAGGTCATGCTGGACTCCATCAGTCGGGCCATCAGCAATCGGCACATCAAAGTCGCAGTGGTCGAAGACTCATCCACCACGCGGGAAGCAGTGAGAAGAATGCTCCAGTCCCAGCTGTTTCAGGTTTTTGAGGCCGAGAACGGGCAGAAGGCTCTTGAACTGCTGGAGGCCAATCCCGATATCAAGCTTGTGGTCACGGACTATGACATGCCCGTCATGGACGGCTTCGAGTTGATTCGTGCCGTGCGTCAGAATCATTCACGGGATGAACTGGGTATCATCGGTATGTCGGCGAGCGGCGACCCTCTGCTCTCCGCTCAGCTCCTCAAGTCCGGCGCTGACGACTATGTCAGCAAGCCGTTTTTGGTGGAGGAGTTTATCTGCCGGGTGAATAAATCCATAGAGATGCTGCAACACATCGAAACCATACGAGAATTGTCGTATCGAGATCCTCTGACCGGATTGCGTAATCGACGGTATTTCTTTGAAAACGCTCCCGGGTTTATCGAGTCCTGTCAAAGCGAAGGCGTAGCCTGTTCTCTTGCGATGATGGATGTGGACTTTTTCAAGAGCGTCAACGACAGCTTTGGTCATGATGGTGGTGATGCTGTTTTGAAACTTCTTTCGCACCTGTTCAAAGAGCATTTTGGCGAAAACTCCATAATCAGCCGCTTTGGGGGCGAAGAGTTTTGCGTACTTGTCCGGCATGAAAGCGGGGCGAACGCCAGTGAGTTGTTCGAGCCGCTCCGTGAGCGCATCGAGCGGACACCAGCGCTCTATAAGGGGGCGGAACTTCGGGTGACCATATCCATCGGGGTCAGTTCAAGGCAGGATGGTCTGGATGCCATGATCAGGCGAGCGGATACCCGGTTGTATTCAGCCAAGTCAGAAGGCCGAAACAGGGTGATTGCCGAATAGATTGTGCACTATGCCGAGAGGACGGGACACCTTTTAACCAAATGTCGCTCCATACGGCCTTTTTCCGGCAATCCACTTGACGAGAAGACGTACCATTCATACTGTCCGGCCATGAGCACCACAAATACCACTCCCCCGCAAGGCAATGAGGCACCCGTGACGGCCCCTGACATCCAAAGCCGTAAAGACGGCGAGAAGATTTGTTGCATGACAGCCTATGACTATTCGTCAGGCATGATTGCAGACGCCGCAGGCATGGATCTCGTTCTGGTTGGGGACTCTCTGGGCATGGTCGTTCTCGGGCATGAAGACACGTTGTCCGTGACCATGGACGAGATGATCCACCATGTTCGAGCCACAAGCCGTGGCGTCAAGCGGGCACTGCTGGTGGCTGACATGCCGTTCATGTCGTACTCCACCGTGGAGATGGCCCTTGAGAATGGCGGACGCTTTCTCAGCGAAGGACGCGCCAAGGCGGTCAAGCTGGAGGGCGGCGAGAACGTTGTTCCGCAGATCGAAGCACTCGTAGCCGCCGGTATTCCTGTCATGGCGCATATCGGATTGACCCCGCAGCATGTTGCCCGTTTTGGCGGGTTCAAGGCGCAGGGCAAGACCCTTGAGGCAGCCAAGGCGCTTGTGGAAGATGCTCGCGCCGTGGAAGCGGCCGGAGCGTTCTGCGTGGTGCTGGAAGCCATCCCTGTTGAAGTAGCCGAGTTGATCACCAAGGCCGTGGATATCCCGACCATCGGCATCGGGGCAGGAAATGTCACCGATGGCCAGATTCTGGTGTATCATGATGTGCTGGGACTGTTTGATCGGTTCACGCCCAAATTCGTGCGTACGTATGTTCAGCATGGAAAGGAAGCTGTTCAGGCTCTTGAAATGTACGGCAAAGACGTTCGCAGTACCCGCTTCCCCGGTGATAAGAATACTTTTTACCTGTCCGACGAAATGGCTGAGCAGGTCCGTAAAATAAAGATCAAAAAGAAGAAGTAAATGGAATTCGATTTGTCCTGGCCCGTTCTTTGGAACGGGCTTTTCTGGCCGCTCATACGCCTGACGTTTTTTATCAGTATTGGTCTGTTCATCGGTAATCTGATCGAGTCTTTGCAGTGGACGCGATATGCCGCGAAGCTGGCGGAGCCCCTGGCTCGACGTGCGCGGCTCAAGGATATCTCGGCAGCCGCCTTTGCCATGGCCTTCTTTTCCGGGATCACGGCCAATACCATGCTGGCCGAGGCCCACGAGCGGGGGGATATCTCTGATCGGGAGCTTATTCTCTCCAACCTGTTCAACGCGCTGCCCACATATTTCCTGCATCTGCCCACGATCTTTTTTATCGCGGCTCCTTTCATCGGTGGAACAGCGGCGGTGTACGTCGGATTGACCGCTACAGCCGCCCTGCTGCGGACACTGACGATCACGCTGAGTGGTCGCTTCCTGCTACCGCCCCTTGAAGAAGGGTGCATCCCGTGTCGGTTGGATGAAATGGAAGAGAAGGTGGACAAGTCGTCGGCGCTGAAGAAGACCATGAAGCGCTTCAGAAAGCGTCTGCCGAAAATTTTATACATAACAACGCCAATTTACACGTTGTTCTTCTTCCTGAAGGAATTCGGCCTCTTTAGCTGGTTGCAGGATTTGATGGCTGGTCAGGTCGGGTTGTTCTCATTCCTTCCGCCCGAAGCGCTCAGTATCGTCGCTTTCCACATGGCAGCAGAGTTCACGGCCGGTCTGGCTGTGGCCAGCGCACTCATTGCGGAATCAAGCCTGACCGAGATGCAGGTGGTGATGGCGCTTATGATAGGCAACCTGATCTCTTCACCCGTCAGGGCGTTTCGTCATCAGTTTCCGTATTATGCCGGTATCTTCAAGCCCCGCATGGCCCTGCGGCTGATCGTGCACAACCAGTTGCTGCGTGCCACAAGCGTTGCCGTGGTCGGTGTGGCCTACGGCATCTACATGTACTTCATGCAATAGCAGAAGGAGCGCTGCTACGCGCCCCACATACCGTTTTGCACCCAGCCCAGATGCTGTCGGGCGATGTGCGCCGCAACCTGTTTGGCTTCATCAAGGCCAAAGGTCGGCTTGCCTGTGTTCACCCCAACATCACTGACCATGGCGATGAGTTGCTTTTCGTCTTCATTGCCTCTTTCACACAAGGGACGCTCGTGGGCGTCTGACCGGTGTACTTCGATTTTCGGCTGATCCGATCGGAAATACCCTTCGGTTATGATCAATTGTCGGTCCTTGAAGAACTGTTCGGCAATCTGGGGCAGGGTCAACTCCTTGTCAACGGTCTTTATCACGGCCAGTTGCGTGGGCGATGAGACAGTCACGGTCTGGGCTCCGGCCTGACGGTGACGCCAGGAGTCCTTGCCTTCCCTGTCCATCTCGAATGCGTGGGCATCATGCTTTATGGTCCCGACCGAGATACCCAGCTCCCTGAGTTCAGGGAGCAGCTTTTCAATGAATGTGGTCTTGCCGGATTTCTTCTTGCCGACGATGCAGATGATTGGTGGGATCATGATGGACCTCTTCAGTGTGAAAACTGGAGTAAATGAGTGTTCGTTGCATCAGGTTATTTATCTCAAGTATAGATCAGGAGAACGAAAAACGCCATGCTCGCGACGCGGTTTGCGGGGGGAGGTTTCATGGAGTCTTTTGACTACGAAGTTCACGAATATAAAAACGGATTTTTCAAGACCGGCATACAGTCCATTCGGGAAGTGCCCCTGACCATTATTCTGAATGGTAAAGAGGTTGTTACGCTGCTGTGTACGGCCAAATATCCAGAATATTTAGCTATTGGCTTCTTGAAATCCGATGCATTTTTGTCCAGCCCGGATCAGGTCACCGACCTGACCGTGCGCGACGAGGGCGACCGGCTGGTGGCTGAAGTGGAGACCTGTCACGATCCGTGGGAGGGTCGAATCATGGAACGGTCCATCACCTCAGGTTGTGGTAAAGGTACCAACTTTGGCCGCAACGTGACCACCATATCGAAGCGACGCCTTGGCGGTGACATACGTGTCACTCCTGAGCAGATATTGACATTAGCCAATGAACTGCATTTGCGCTCGACTCTCTACAATGCCACCCGCGGTTGCCATAATTCTTCCTTGTGCACCCCTGACGAGATGCTGCTGTTCCGGGAGGATATCGGCAGGCACAACGCCATCGACATGATTTGCGGCCAGTGCTTTCTCGACAATGTATCCGTTGAAGACAAGATGATTGTCTCCACAGGACGCATCGCCTCCGAAATACTGCTGAAAGTGGTTCGGATCGGGGTGCCGATACTCGTGTCGACAGCGGTTGCCACCAGCTTTTCGGTGGAACTTGCCCGCAAGACCGGCATCACGCTGGTGGGCAATGTAAAGAAAGACAGCTTCTGGGTGTATAATGACAAGGGGCGGATTATCGGTTTTTAGCCCCTTCAAAAGCATCGCTGATTCAGGTAGTTCAATAAGGAGTCCGCAATACGCCAGAATTCTCCTGCAAATAAGGAATTATCATGACAGAAAGCACCGTTTCCCGCCGTCGAGCCCACCGACGCCTCCTCCAATCAGCCCGGCCCCAGGAAGCGGTGCTTGTTTCTCCACATGAGGCTGTAGGTCGCGTGGCGGCGCAGGATGTTGTTGCCCATTGTGATGTGCCGGAGCAGGCTTGCTCTGTTCGTGACGGGTTTGGTGTCCGTTCGCAGGACCTTCAGGATGCAAAACCCCTGAACCCGATTTCTCTTAAAGTGACCCAGACAATACGCGCCGAGGCCGTGGATGTGCAGCCCGTTAAGCAGGGCGAATGCGCCCGTGTTCTGACAGGCGGCATGGTCCCTCCCGGCGCTGATGCTGTCCTGGCTGAAGAGGATGTAGAGGTTACAGACGACTCCATCCGGGTGAGCGCCCCGGTTCGCTTGGGCTGGTTTATCCGCAAGGCCGGGGGTGAGATTGCAAAGGGGGACGTCATTGCCCATGCTGGGGAAGAAATAACGCCCCAGGCTGCTGCCGTCATGATGCGTACCCGCATCAATTCCATACAGGTTCACACCACCCCGCATGTGCGAATAATCGCTTTGGGCAGTGAGTTGTCCGATCCTTGTTGCTGCGGCGAGGAGGATTGCGATGGCGGTCGATTCCCGGCGGATAATATCGTACTGACCACCGGTCTGCTCGGCCGTTCGGGTTGTGAAGTTGTTCAATCCGGTGTGTTGCCGGACAACAAGGCGCGTCTAACCAATGTTCTCTCTGATCCTGATCTGCCCGAAGTGGTCATCACCACCGGCGGAACCGGTCGTAGCGAGCGGGATTTTGCTCGATCATGCGCCTTGGAGGCCGGATTCAAGACAGTGTTTGACCGATTGGATATCCGGCCCGGGCGCAACATGTTTGCCGCGCATCGGGGAAAGACCATGCTCTTTTGTCTGCCGGGGCCGCCCGCTGCAGTTTTTGCCTGCTACCACGCTGTTATCCTGCCGTTTCTGCGCCACTTGCGCGGATTCCCTGAAGAGCAGCCAGTCACGGCTCGACTGGAAAAAGGTATCTCTGCCCGTCCCGGGGGGGAGTGGCTTGTGACCTGCGGTTTGTATTTCAAGGAGGGATCATTGATTGCCGTACCTTATGTCGGCAAGGAAGTGCCGCCCATGCTGGCAATAGGTCGAGCCAAGGGGGTCGCGGTCCTTTCCGGGGGCGATTCCATACTCCCTGGTGGTCAGGTGGAGATCATCTCACCGGTGTTCGCCTGATCTGGTTGGATTATGATCACAAAAAAACGGGGCGCTTCATTTGGAAGCGCCCCGTTTTTTTGTGGGAGGGACCGCAACGTCTTTTATGCCGATTCCTGAACAGGTACCAACGCGCACAAGTACGCGGTGATGATCTCGGCTATGGATTTTTCCCGGTTGTTAAACCGGAACTCCAACTCCTTGAGATAGAGCGGGAATCGCTGACAGGATATGCCGCGGAATCGTTTGATTCTCGTCTGCGCGAAATCCCAGAATTCGTCATTGACCGCATCGATGTGCGGTGGTTCGTCATAGCGCCTGATAACCTCGTAGGGCAGGGAATCATTGCCGCAGAAGATGAGCGCGTCGTAATCCTTGTACCTGTCGGTGTACACAAGATTGCCGGTGCGGATCAGCTTCAGGTGGAAGTTCATGTGGAAATGAAAGAGTGTCTCCGCCTGGAATCCTGGCACCAGATCGATGAACACCAGGTCGTCACGACGCAGGATGCCGTACACGGGGATGGTGTCCATGCGCATTTCACGCGGGCCGCCGGTGAGTCGATTGCCCTTGAGGTAGGAGTCCAGTCCGGTGGCCGCGCTGATGAGCTGGCGCGCATCGATGGCATGGGCGAGGATGGCGAAACGAATGGCCGTCAGCGCTTTGTACACGGTGTTGTAGGAAAGGTTCAGCTCCTGCTTCATCTGGTGGACGGAACACTCCTCGACGAACAGCGTGATCAGGCGCAGCCACTCGGAAGGAGAGAGGGCGCCATTGTTGATCCAGCGGCCGGAGAAGGGCTGAAACGTATATTTGCAACTGGCGCAGCGGAGCCGATCGCCGGACAGCGAGTACACTTTACGGTGTCCGCAGCGCGGGCAGAAGGGATCGCCTGTCGGCCATGTCTGTGACAACAGGTATTCCCTGGCTTTGCCGTCATCTTTGGTGAGAGCGGCAAATCCTTCGGGAATCTCCGGTATGATCATTGGAGGAACTACGTGCATCTTCATGCCCATTGCTGTGGTGGCGGTCATACGCCCTCCCGTTTTAAAAACCCCAGGCAGACAATGTTGCTCGTCTGTACCCCTGACCTGCGGCAACATAATCCAGTGCCAGCGAATCGAGATCGTCCAGAACCGGAACCGCAATGCGATCCAAGTCCCTGAAGTCGATGGTCTTGATGTAGGTTTTGCAGGATTCACAGACATCGACACGGAAACCGGGCTCTTCGTCCACGGTGAAGAAGGTCAGTTTCTTCTGTTCCTCTTCGCCGCAAACAGGGCAGGCAATGCGCTTGATGCGGTATTCATGGCGACAGAACGAGCAAGTGGCATGACGGAAGCCTTCTTTCTCCTTGAGCGAGGAGATCAGCGGCAGGCTGCCGCAGATGGGACACGTCCCAACAGCGTGAACGCCGGTCTCGGGAAGCTTGCCCGCCAGAATCTGGGCGGCGGTCTCAATGGACGGGCTCAGAGACGCGAGGGCGAGAAACGCGACCGCCTTGGGAGCGTCCGGCGTGCGTTCGGCCCATGATCCGAAAAAGGTAGTGTCATCATCCAGGAATTTACGGAACAGGTCCTGGGCGGTCAGATCGCCACTATCCAGTGCCTGCTGAACGGCTTCGCCAGCTTCGCCCATGGGGCCGCCGGATTCCTTGAGCAACTCAATGAGCTTACCCAAAAGGGTTTCAGCCTGTTTGGCATCAAATGGAAACTCTTCCCGAGCCACCAGAGATACACCCTGTATGATCTCTTCAGGTGATGCCATGTCCTGATCTTGCGGAATGGTCACCTCGGAATCGACGCGTGCTTCCAACTGAAGGTGAGCCACCTTGTCGAGCAGATCGATGAGTTCTTCTGAAATGTATGATTTTGATCGAAGTTGCGATAGTTTTAAATCAAGTTGACGCTCGGCCTGTTCAATATTGAATTCCATGGTCGGGTTCCCCTTTGTATTATCCTGACGTGTAAAAACCCTATGGGGGTTGTTCCTATCTTGCCAAAGGCTTGACACCTGCTCAAGGTTTGACACAAAAACCGTACAATGTCTTGAAATGTTGCACAATTTATAACGCCAAAATATGCCTTATTCGGCATAATGTGTCATGAATAGGTAGGAAATACAGTTGCTTCAAAAAGAAGCATATTTATCTGAAATTTATTAATCCATGGGGAAAATCGATAAATATATCTGATTTAAACCGTTTTCTGCCTGATAGAGTTGCAAACGAACAAGATATATCTTCGGTCCATGGACGCAGGCTGTTTCCGACTTATACTTTACAAATCAGGGCAAGATGCTCACACTTACTCTTCTGGACAACCGGAAGGACAGACCATGAACAAACGATTGTTATTACATATATGTTGCGGTCCATGCTCCATCACCACACTCAAGACGCTGCTTGATGATGGTTATGAAGTGACCGGATTGTTTTATAATCCGAATATCCATCCCCTGACCGAGTACGTCAAACGGCGGGACGGCTGTCTGGCCGTGGCGGAAAAGCTCGGCATCAAGATTATCCTCAAGGATGACGAGTACAAGCCACAGGAGTGGTTCCGTGCAGTGGCTCATCGGGAAACCAATCGGTGTTTTCACTGTTATGCCAGTCGGCTGGAGCGTACGGCACAGATAGCCAGGAAAGGGAATTTTGATTTCTTTACCACCACGTTGTTGTATTCAAAATATCAAAAGCACGAGGACATCGCTTCGTTGGGGCGCGACCTGGAATCGGCCAAAACGAAGTTTCTGTACCACGACTTCAGGGAAGGGTGGCAGGAAGGGATCGAAACATCCAAAGAGTGGGATATATATCGGCAGCAGTACTGCGGCTGTCTGTATAGCGAAAACGAGCGGTATCAACGCGAGTTGAGGAAGTAATATGAAGGTTGAGCGTAATAGCATGCTGGCAGCGCTGATGCGTCGGGAAACCGTGCTATCGGTGTTTGTATTTACCACGGTTGTCTCGACTTTGCTCAGTGATTTTGGCCCGACAGGAGAGAATACCTGGATCAAACTACTGTCCGTGGTGATTTTCCCCTTGCTGGCGTGGTTCACTCACAAGCGCTATCTGCTGGCCACCTGGTGCACCATCCTGCTGCTGATCGTGACCGGAACCGAATTTATTTACGAAGGATTCATGACCCTGCGTCACGGTATGGACGAGAGTCTTGCCATGCTGATCATCAAGACGCTGGTAGGCATCTATCTGACCTGGGGAGCGCTGCTCATTCATCGTGAACGGCACGTACGGGACTAGTCATGGGAAAGATCTACGGCGAAGGCGTTCCGGTCAAGGCAGCGTTTCCGGGATTTGAATCTTCGACGCCGCGCGGGGCGCAAGGTGACGAAAAAGGCTTGCTGCTGTATATCCATGTGCCTTTTTGCCAGTCTCGCTGTCACTACTGTAATTTTCACTCCCAACAGTTCGATCAGATAACTTTTGCCTGGTACCACAAGCTGTTACTGCAGGAGATAGCACTGTGGGGAAAGCGGCTCAAAAAGCCGCGCCTGGCAACGATCTATTTTGGCGGCGGTACGCCAAGCCTTGTCCCGCTTCAGCAGATGGACATGATCATGAAAGGGTTGGACAAGGCGTTCACCCTGACCTCGGGCATGGAAGTCACCCTGGAGGCCAACCCCGACTCGGCGCAGGATGTCAGCTATTTTCGGGCCTTGATTTCCATGGGCTTCAATCGGCTGTCGCTGGGCATGCAGAGTCTGAGCGATACGGATTTACAACTTATGGGCAGGCCGCACTCTGCGGCTATGACCCACGCCTCCTACGATGCCGCCCGTCAAGCCGGATTCGGCAATATCGGACTTGACCTGATATGGGGATTGCCGGGGCAGCGCCTCAAGACGTGGATAGACCACCTTACTGCTGTGACCAGCATGCGCCCCGAGCATATCTCATCCTACAATTTGACCCTTGAAGAGAACACGGTGATGCACAAGATGTGTGGTCCCGGTGGCGACTTCCCGCTTCCTACCGAACGGGAGCAGGGGCGAATGTTCATTTACGGTGCAGAATTCCTCGAAGCCGAGGGGTACATGCATTATGAAGTCTCCAATTTTGCCCGTATGGGGTTCATGTCCAGACATAATGCCGGATACTGGAACGGCTCCGACTACCTCGGACTCGGCCCGTCGGCGGTTTCGACCATAGGGCGTCGGCGTTTTCACAACCCGCGCTATATGGATGAATACGACGCATACGTGCGCGGCGGATTTGTGGGGGATGACTATGAGAACCTCACCGATGACGACCTGCTCAAGGAAACCGTCATGCTTGCTCTGCGCACGTCCAAGGGACTGAACCTCAAGGATTTCAAGGAACGGGCCGGGTACGACCTCGTCAAGCGCCAGAATCAGCTCATCTCTGCCCTGCACCGGGAGAATCTCATCCGTATCAGCCACGGATATCTACGCCTGACCAAGAATGGCATGCTCGTATCCAATGTCATCATTCGCCGGTTGGCATTTGACGACTAGCTTTCGCTCCTTCTCTCTAAACACAACGCCTCTTTTTGCTTCCAGCCGATTTTCTGGTACGACACAGTATGTCAAATCACGCTTTGGAAAATGCTGCACAGGCCATCCGTCAATCCCGATGTACCATGAGCTTCACCGGAGCCGGGATATCCGTTGAATCAGGAATTCCGCCTTTTCGCGGCCCGGGAGGGGTGTGGTCGAAATATGATCCCGGCAAGTTCGAGAAAGCATATTTCAAGCGCCATCCCAAAGAGGTTTGGCCGCTGCTCAAAAAGGTGTTCTATGATCTGCTGGATGACGCCGAACCCAATGCCGCACACTATGCACTGGCGGAACTGGAAGCAGCAGGCAAACTGGCTGGCGTGGTGACACAGAACATCGATTCCCTGCATCAGGCCGCGGGAAGTGCAACCGTCCATGAATATCACGGGTCCATCCGGCGCATGCAGTGCATGTCCTGCCGCATTTTCTTCGATGCAAACGCGATATCATTGGAGCGACTCCCTCCGCCATGCCCAGCCTGCGGCGGGTTGCTCAAACCTGATTTCATCTTTTTCGGTGAAGGTATCCCCACGGACGTACACAGGGCCGCCACCGACCTCGCAAAACAGGCGGACGTCTGTCTTGTGGTCGGCACCGGCGGGCAGGTCATGCCTGCTGGCAGAATCCCGTACATTGTGAAGAATCGGGGCGGGACAGTTATTGAGATCAATTTGCATGATTCCGATTACAGCTACACGTTGAGCGATTATTACCTGCAAGGCAAAGCGGGCGTGCGGCTGCCGGAACTGGTTCGTGCCGTGCTCGGGTAAGAACATCCTTTTTATCCAATCAAAATACCATCACTTTTTGCACACAAAAAGGCCCCGGCGTAATAGCAATTACCGGGGCCAAGGTAGAGACTCCATAGCACATAGGCCGCCAGGTCCGGGCGGTAAGCGTACGGAGGTGTTCTATCGAATGAGAAGATCGGAGCTGAAGTGCCCGGTGCGGAGCGATTGCCCCGCACCGGGTGTGTTGCGTTTGTACTAGCCGCGCATGCGCTTTATCGGGCTGGCGAGCTTGGCCAGGAACTGCTTCCTGGACAACGGCCCGCGCTGGATGCCTGAGGCGTCAGCGGAGAGCATTTCGTAGTAGCTTGAGGGGTCAGTCTGTACCAGATAGATGACGCGGACTTCGTCCATGTCGACGAGTTCTGCATCGGGCCACTTCTCCTGGGCTTTGCCCAGACGTTCTTCAGCCAATGCGATCATTTCATCGCGATCGCCGAAGTTCATGGTGCCGGTGGGGCAGGAGGTGACGCAGGCAGGCCTCATTCCGGCCTTAACGCGATCATTGCACATGTCGCATTTCACGACGCGACCGGTCTCCTCGTCATAGCGAGGAATGTCGTAGGGGCAGGTGAACCGGACTCCATCCGGGTCCGGCTCCTGGGCCGTTACTTCGGTGTACACGACTGCGCCGGTTTCCGGATCGTGAATGATGGATCCAGGTACTTCCATGGCGTCGAGGCACGGAGGCTCGACACAGTGGCGGCACTGTTCGGGGAAGAACAGCCATTGCAGGCCGTTATCCGTTTCCACCTCGTTCATGCGAACCAGACGGATGGTCTTGCCGGACAGATCCGGGGGATTCTGGTGGGAACCCCGGTTGACGGTCTCTTCGGCAGGCAGTTTTTTCCATTGTTTACAGGCAATCTGGCAACCACGGCAGGCCGTACACTTGGTCAGATCGACGAAGAATGTCTTACTCATGTGTCATTCCTCCTTTACGCCTTGCGGACGTTGACCATGAAGGCCTTGGTTTCAGGGATGCCGGTGTTCGGATCACCGACGGACGGGGTCAGAATGTTGGCAGAATCGCCGCCATCCTTGGGCCATGTCCAGCCGAAGTGCCATGGAAGGCCAACCTGATGAACTTCGGTGCCTTGGATTTGGAACGGCTTCAGGCGCTTGGTGACGATTGCCACGGCCCAGATGGAACCGCGGATGGAGTCGACCATGACCTTTTCACCATTTTCAATGCCGCGAAGTTCCGCCAGTTGCGGGCTCATTTCCACGAAGACCTGGGGCTCGGTTTCAAGGAGCCAGCTCTGGTTACGTGTCATGACACCGGTCTGCCAGTGCTCGGTGACGCGGTAGGTAGTACCGACCAGCGGGTACTTGGGATCACAAACGGCCTTCTCTTCTGCATCGTAGGAGATGGCAGTGGGGTTGTGCAGGGTGCTGGAGAAGGGATGCGATTTAACCGGACATTCCAGCGGCTCGTAGTATTCGGGCAGCGGGCCGTCGGCTCGACCGGGGCCATACAGCTGACCGTGACCATGCTTGCGCATGATGAAGGCGTACTTGGTGCCGGGAGCCCAGCCGCCATCAGGAACGTCGCCCACCCACTTGGTTTCGGGGCCGGTCCATTGAATAACGGGCTTTTCCGGGTTCCAGGGGTTGCCCTGCAGATCGACGGAAGCTCTGTTGTAGAGAATCCGGCGGTTGACGGGCCAACACCAGGAGAAGTTCGGGTAGAGACCGATCTTTGCCTGTTCCACGGTCTGGGACAGGTCGCGACGAGCGGCCATGTTGCCCTTGTCCGTGTAGGAGTGGCAGTACAGCCAGTTACCGGAACAGGTGGAACCGTCGTCCTGGAGGAACGCGAAGCTCGGGACCTGCTGGCCCTTCTTGAACTTCTTGCCCTTGATCTCAACATCACGGGTGAAGTGACCGTTGATCAGCTTGGCTACCTTGTGCGGATCGAACACGCCGTTGGTGGCAATGCTGTCCCAGGACAGTCGGGTGATCGGTTCGGGATAGGCGCCGCCTTCCTTCTTGTACAGGGCCTGGATCTCATGCATCAGTTCATACATGAGGTCGCCGTCGGGCTTTTGGCCGTTGGGAGAGTCCGGACCTTTGTAGCGCCACTGCATCCAGCGACCGGAGTTGGTGACGGAACCTTCCTTCTCGATGGAGACCGCGCAGGGCAGGAAGAAGACTTCTGTCTTGATGTCTTCCGGGTTCATGTCAGGACCTTCCCAGAACCAACCGGTTTCATTGGGGAAGATGTTGACATTCACCAGCCAGTCGAGCTTGGTCAATGCTTTACGAGTCTTGTTGGAGTTGGCGCCGGAACAGGCCGGGTTCATACCCCAGGAGAAGAGGCCCTTGAACTGGCCCTTCGCCATTTTGTCGAACAGGGTCAGCCAGGAGTATTCGCTGGCAGCACCGGAATCGAGTCGAGGCAGATACTGGTAGGCATCCGCAGGATCATCGTCCATCCACATGGCCTTGAGCAATGAGGCGGAGTACTTGGGATAGTTCTGCCACCAGTTTGCTGACTTGGGATCATTGGATACCGGGGTGTATGCCTTGTTGTAATCGTCCAGGGTTGGCTGAGCCGCTTTTGGCGTCTGCAGGTAACCGGGGATGATGTGGTACAGCAGACAGTGGTCGGTGGAACCCTGAACGTTGGATTCACCGCGAAGGGCGTTGACGCCACCACCGGCTATACCGATGTTGCCGAGGAGCAGCTGGATCATGGCCATGCTGCGGATGTTCTGTACGCCAACGGTGTGCTGGGTCCAACCCATGGCGTACATGATGGTACCGGCCTTGTCCGGACGTCCGGTGGCCGTGAAGGTTTCGTACAGGTGAACCAACTCATCCTTGCTCATACCGGACATGGATGAAACGTCGTCCAGGTTGTAGCGTTCATAGTGCTTTTTGAGCAGCTGATAAACACACTGCGGATCCTGGAGGGTGGGGTCTTTCTTGGGATTGCCGTCGGCATCCATGGCAAAGGCCCACTTGGACTTGTCGTATGTCTTTGTTTTGGGGTCGTAACCGACGAAGATACCGTCGTCGAATTTGTAATCGTCGCCAACGATAAAGGAAGCGTTGGTGTAATGGACCACGTATTCCTTGAAAGCAAGGTCGTTGTCCAGAATGTACTTGATCATGCCACCGAGGACGGCGATATCGGCACCGGAACGGATGCCTGCCCAAACGTCGGCTTTGGCCGAGGTCCTGGTGTAACGAGGATCGACGTGGATCAGGGTTGCGCCCTTTTCCTGCGCCCGGGTCACCCATTTGAAGGAGATGGGATGGTTTTCGGCAGCGTTACTGCCCATTATAAGAATGCAATCAGAGTTCTGGAGATCGATCCAGTGATTGGTCATCGCGCCGCGTCCGAACGACTCTGCCAGAGCCGCAACAGTTGCGCTGTGTCAAATACGCGCCTGATGCTCAATATACACCAGGCCGAGGCTGCGGAGCATTGTCTGGTAAGCCCAGCACTCCTCGTTGTCGAGAGCGGCAGAACCTAATGATGCGATGTTGTCGACACGGTTGACGACCTGACCCTTCGCATTCTTGTAGGTAAAACCTTCATCGCGGGTCTTCTTGACATTGTGGGCGATCTTTTCGAGGGCCCATGCCAGGGAGACTTTCTTGAATTCTTTTGAGTAGGGAGCACGGTAAAGGACGGAATCCGGCCGACGATCATTGTCGTTGAGTTGCCAGATGGAAGAACCCTTGGCGCAGAGAGCGCCTTCGTTGACGGGGTGATCAGGGTCACCTTCAACGTTGATGGCCTTCATGGTTTTCAGGGAAGTGTTGACTACGAGCCCGCAACCCACTGCACAGTAACAACAGACAGTCGTGGTCTGTTTGCTCCATTTCGGCGACAGGGCGGCAATGCGATCCTGCATTTGGCCTTGCGATGCAGCGGTGCACCCCAGCCCGAGCCCGCCAAATGCCGTAGCAACTGCGGCGGTGGCGGAGAGCTTGAGGAAGTTTCTTCGATTGGTATGCATTCGACCTCCAGTAGTTTGTGCGGATCAGCGTCCGCGAATCTCGCGACCCAGCGTCACGAGCAGAGAATAACCGCTTGGCTGCGTGACAGTATCCGGCACAGGCTTGCAAACAGGCTCATGGACGATGCTGTTGAACAGCGCCGTCATGGCTTGTGCTGCGGTCCGGACTGCCTTCATGGACATCCCCAGCCCGGCAAACGGGATGGTGGATGGCGTTTGTGCAGCCGATTTAAGGTTGTTGTTTGTGCGCATTTGCGTTCCTTCTCCTATTGGTTCTATGATTCTCTTATGGATTCTTTGATAAAGTTCAGCAATGGCTATGGTCTTCTATGAGTTTTCACACAGCCCATAAGTTATATGTTTTTTGTAACCGATTGAATTATAGATGGTAGTTTTGTGTCAAAATTGGCATAATTTGATTTCTTTACGATGGTTTGACACCAACTAATGTTGAACAGGATAAAGGCAGAGCACCAAAAAGGATGCATCTGAAATTGTTCAGTAATCCGGTGAAAGGGCCGGCTTTGGTGTGGTTGGCTGGCAAAAGGGTGTCGGAAACACGGTGAAGGGGAGAGGCGTTTTTATCGCAATCAATACATAAGATTATAACTGCTCGCGAGCTAGATGCTTCGCTTCAGCACAATATATAGAGCCTCTGTCAGATCGAAGAAATTGCAGGGGGCGAAAAAAAATACCCCGGTCGAAACCGGGGTATATGGAGTTAAGGGGGGTGGCGTATCAGCTAGTTCTGCGTGATCGAGATGCGCTTGGGTTGTGTCTTTTCAACCTTGGGCAGGTGCAGTTCAAGTACACCGTTGTCGAGGTTGGCCTTGATCCCTTCGCGGTTGATGATGTCCGTTATGGAAATGGAACGGACATATTCGCAATCGCCAAACTGCATTTCGACAAAGTGTTCACCTTCGCCCAGTGACAGGCTGGTCTTGCCGGAGATGGTCAGTTCATCATCCTGCAGATCAATGACCATATTCTCGCGCTTCACGCCGGGCAGGTCTATATAAATGTAGAATCCGTCTTCCCGTTCCAGGATATCCGTTGCCGGACGGTAGCGGGGAAGGTTCGCTTTTTCCTTGGCGACCGCATTCTCTTTCTTGACGATCTCACTCATGGGATTCCTCCTAAGCGACGTTGATGCTGATGGAGCGGGGCTTGACTTCTTCTGCCTTGGGCAGAGTAACGGTCAGCACACCATCGGTCATGACAGCAGTTACCTTGTCACGGTCCACTGGGACGCCTATGTTGACAACCCTGTGGAAAACTCCGCTTCCGCGTTCCTGTCGGTAGTATTTTCCCTGGGGCGCGGCACGCTCTCCCTTGAGAACCAGTGTCTTGTCCGTGAGGGTGAGTTCCATGTCTTCAAGCTCGACTCCGGGCACTTCGGCGCGAACATAAATGGCTTCCTCGTCATTGCTCAAATTGAGCGGAGGGTATGCCAGCCGTCGATAATCTCCAGATGGCGATTTGAAAAACTCCTCAAACATCCGGTCAAACCGGGATGGGAAATTATACAGCGTATTGAAATCGATAACCATGGGTCGGACCTCCTTGTTGCTTGGTAAGTGACAAGTTAGGTACGGTTTTGCGATCGTCAAGAGGGGGGTGTGGAAAAAAATGCTCCGCACCCGTTTTTCGGATGCGGAGCTGAAAAGTCCGGGTATGATCTCAAAATTATTTTGAGCCGGTCCATTTATCCATGGGGATGGCTTGATCCACCAGCATGATGGGGATGTCTTCCTTGATCGGGTAGACAACCTTGCAGGCATTGCAGGCCAATCCGTCCTGCGCTGGTTTCAGGGTCAGGGTGCCTTTGCATTTGGGGCAGGCGAGTATGGCAATGAGTTCTTTGTTCAACGTCATGGTTCCTCCTTGAACTGGCCGCAAAGTACACGCAGTCGCCGCCGGTGGCAACTGGTTCAGCGAGTCGTTTTTCCCATCATTTCCATCACCGTGGACTGAAGGTCCTGGCCGGTGATCGGCTTGACCAGCATCCGTGTCGCCCCCGCGTCCATGGAGTCCACTCCGGTCTGGAGGGAACCTTCGCCGGAAATGGCGAGTATGGGGGTGGGAGATCGCCGTGTCTGCGCTTCCATCCGACGTATGGCTCGTATGGCGTCCACGCCGTCCATCAAAGGCATGATGATGTCCATGATGATCAGGTCGAATCGCTTGCGTTCACAAAGATCCACAGCGTCTTCGCCATCTCGGGCCACAGCAACTGTACACCCGGTGTCATCAAGGTACGTGAGCAGCAGGTTCAGAAAATCCTCGCTGTCATCAACTATGAGAATGGAACAGTTCACAACATTCACGGTCCCTTTACCTTGCCTGTGTGTGTTGGTACACAAGTCCTTCAATGTACCATGTAGCATAATCTTATCAAAAAAATGACATGCAACCAATCGGGAAAACGACATGAGCATAGATTTACATACACATACAACGGCATCCGATGGCACTTGTTCGCCCACTGAACTGGTAAAACTTGCCAGCGAGGTCGGGCTGGAAGCCATTGCGGTTACGGACCACGACACGCTTTCTGGTCTGGATGAAGCGCAGGCTGCGGGCCGGATGTTCGGCGTTGAAGTCATTCCCGGTTGCGAGCTGAGCCTTGAACTCGAAGATGGTATCGGATGGCTGCACATGGTGGCCCTCTGGGTTCCACAGGATGCAAAGGCACTCAATGATGCTTTTGAATGGGTTATCGAAGGGCGAAAAAACCGAAACCACGAGATCGTGGAGAAGCTGCGCCAGCAGGGCATCAGTATCACCTATGAAGCGGTGGCGGCGCGAGCCGAAGGCACGATTGGCAGGCCCCATTTTGCTCAGGAGCTTGTTTCGCTCGGTGTGGTTTCTGACGTCAAGGAAGCCTTCCGTGTCTGGATTGGCGATTATGGTCGCGCCTATGTTCCCAAGCGTAAACTCAAGCCGAAGCAGGCCCTTGATATCCTCAATGAAATTGGAGCCACATCAATTCTTGCTCATCCGTTCGCCTTGAACATGAAGCCACAGGATGTGGACGAGTTGCTGGGTAAACTCAAGGCAATGGGCCTTGATGGGATGGAAGTGTATTACTCTGAACATTCCGATGTTGAAGTAAAACGCTACAAAGAGCTTGCGGAAAAGCATGATCTCCTCATCAGCGGAGGCTCGGATTTCCATGGCACGAACAAGCCGCATATAGCCCTTGGGAAAGGACGGGGAAAATTGCATGTCCCGAGTGAGTTGTTGGAAAAAATGAAAGCGCGTCGACGTGAGATGGGCTTGCCGGTGTAGTGATGTCGTGCGTGGCTGTCTCCTGTCAGCAGTATGGTGAATCGGTTCGCGAGGCGTTTCTTTCGGCATCAGGCCCTGAAGCTGTGGCCGGAGATCGGCCTATCCTTCTCAAGCCCAATCTGGTTAATGCGTCACCATTTCCGGTGACAACGCACCCGGATTTTGTGGCTGCGGTCATCGAAGCGATCCGCGAGCACACGTCAGTAGCCATGGTGATCGCCGAAGGGTGTGGAGCCATGGAGCTGGAGACCGAAGAAATATTTGTCCGGCTCGGCTATGACTGTCTTTCGGAAAAATATGGTGTTAAACTGCTCGATCTCAACCATGCGCCTCTGGTCCATCAAGAGAATCCGACATGCTCGATCTTCCCCGAAATGTGGCTGCCCGAAGTCGCGTTCACTCATTGCATAGTCTCTCTGCCGGTACTGAAGGCGCACTCACTCGCCGAAATGACCGGTGCCCTCAAAAACATGATGGGCTTTCCACCGCCCAGCCACTACCAGCGTGGCGGTTGGAAAAAATCGGCATTTCATGGACGGATGCATCGGTCCATCAAGGATTTGTGCCAGTACATCATGCCGGATTTCACGATCATGGATGCAACTGTCGGGTTGTCCCAGTACCATTTGGGCGGTGCCGAGTGCTGTCCGCCCATAGGGAAAATTCTTGCCGGAAGCGATGCCTTGGCTATTGATAGAATGGGGTGCGAACTGTTGGGAATGAACTGGCAGGACGTCGGGTACCTGCGGTAAAACTACCGAGCCTACAAGCGGCGATGTCCTTCCGGCTTCAAGGCCCGCTCGCCATCCAGTGCTGCATCTATCTCTGCCAATGCCTTGGCTTTGCCCGAGGGAAGGCGGACCTTCATGGGCAGATAGTTGGATGCGTGATTGGCCAGAAACAGGCCGCGTGACAATTCCAGCCCCGCCAGCAACTCTCGAATCTCGCGCAGTATTCCGTATGCATCGGGCAACTCGAAATCCCCGCGTTCTGCACGCTCATGGAGCGGTGTGCCGGGAATGAGCATGAGGGAAAGGGCGCCGATCTGTTCGGGGTCCATGGCTGATAATGCCCTGGCTGTGGCCTGCGCGTGCTCCATGGATCGCTCCACGCCCCCCAATCCGTTGATCACGGTGACATTGAGTTTGAAACCGGCACGTCGTGCCCGTTGTCCTTGTTCAACAATGGACTGGGCGTTGCCGTTCTTGTGCATCGCCTTGAGGATCACATCATCACCGGATTCCAACCCCATGTAGACGATATCAATTCCGGTTTCCTTGAGTTCCTGCAATTCCTCGTCGCTTTTGAGCCTCAAACTTTTGGCGCTGGCATAGGTGCCGATTCTATTGATCCAGGGAAGCATGGTTCGGATGTCCGCAAGGATCGAAAGGAGGCGGTTATGGGGGATGATCAACGCATCGCCATCCATGAGAAAGAGCCGTCGCTGATTTTTGCAGTGTGTTGCGGCAAAGGCGAGGTCCTTGCGAATGGTTTCGCTGTCCTTGATGGCAAACCGCTTGTTCATGTAGGCTCCGCAGAAATCGCACTTGTTGTGCGAACAGCCGAGAGTCACCTGCAGCAGAATGGAATTGGCCTCACTGGGTGGGCGGATGATGGTTCCCTGATGATCCATGGGTGGTTGATAGCACCGTCCGTGCCGCTTGAAAACCATCATGATTTGGTGACAATCATAAATAATAATAGCGAAGCATACCTGTTTTCGATGTATCATTTGACCAACTGGCGACGATTCCATATCTTTTCATATCATTATGAAAACCAGTATTTACAGGACTCATTTAATTTCGCGCCTGTGTAACCTATGACGATCGATAGGGAATGAAGAAAATACCCGCCAAACCAACATCGTATGTTTCCCTGGATGAAACCTCTCGCGCCCTGCTTGATTCGGCAGTGGAGTCCGCTTACGTCATGGATGTCAGCGGTTATGTGCTGGCCGCCAATGATATGGCCGCCAAACAGTTTGACCTGGAGAAAGGTCGGGATCTTGAGCAGTGCAACATCTATGATTTGCTCCCTCCTGAAACGGCTGAAATTCGGCGAGAAAAGGTTCAGGAGGCTATAGATTCCGTCAAAAAGGTCAATTTTGAAGAGGAAGTGCTGGGCAAGTCGCTGTTCCATTCAATTGTGCCTGTCTCCAATCCCTGGGGTGAAGTCGGGCGCCTGACCATCTCCACCCTCGATAAGACCGAACTGCGCCGGACCGATGAAGGACTGCGTCGCGAGCAGCAGCGACAGATTTTCTTTATGGAATCCCTGCCGGGTATTGTTTACCACCTGTACCCGGACAAGAGTATTCGGTACGCCAATCGATATTTTCGCAAGTATTTAGGTAGCCCCAAAGGGAAAATCTGTGCCGAGGCCCTCCATTGTTGTGAGGATGCATGTGACGGCTGTCCTCCCATGGAGGCAATGGAGACAGATCGTGCGGTTGAGTGGGACTGGACCGACAACAAGGGGCGTACCTTTCACCTCCAATGCAGTCCGATGACGGATTCCGCGGGTGAGCGGATGATCATGGTCCTTGGTATCGACATCACGGCGCGTAAGCGTGCAGAGGATGAACTCAAACGGGCTCACGACAAATTGGAAGACCGGGTTCGCCAGCGCACCAAGGAACTGGAGAAGGCCAATACGGAACTGACCCAGAAATCCATGCGGTTGGTTTCGGCCATGAAGAAGGCGGACTCCGCCACACGAGCCAAGTCCGCGTTTCTGGCGAATATGAGCCACGAGATACGAACACCACTCAATGCCGTGCTCGGCATGGCTGAACTCTCCCTGCTTACGGAAGAAGCAGACAAGAAAAATCACTACCTGAAACGCGTCAAGGAAGCAGGGCATACCTTGTTGTCCGTCATTAACGACATCCTTGATTTTTCCAAAATCGAAGCACGCAAGCTGACACTTGAGACTATTGATTTCGATTTGCGGAGCGTCCTGGAGGCCGCCCTCGATATTCACAGCATGACGGTCATGGAAAAGGGGTTGGACCTGTCCTACAAAGTGGAGCCAAACGTTCCCGAGGTGTTGCAGGGAGATCCCTCTCGCCTCAAGCAGGTTTTGATCAATCTGCTGTCAAACGCCGTCAAATTCACGGAAAAGGGCGGAGTGGACGTTTCTGTTGCGCTGCTGAGCAGCGAGGAAATGGCTAATCCGGGCGATCGTGTCGTTCTGGAATTTTCCGTCACGGATACGGGGATTGGCATTCCTGAAGACAAGCAGGAAGATGTGTTCAAATCTTTCCTGCAGGCTGATGACTCCATCACCCGCAAGCATGGTGGAACCGGGTTGGGGCTGGCCATTTGCACCCTGTTGGTCGAGCTGATGGATGGCAGATTGCATTTGAGCAGCGTGGAAGGAGAGGGAAGTACCTTTTCCTTTACTGCCACCTTGGCCGTGGGCGACGCAAGCAAGCTGCAGGCCGAGGAACGGGCGCGGCGGGTTGATCAATCCATTACCATGCCCAAGCTCAAGGTCCTGCTGGCCGATGACAATGAACTCAACCGGCAGTTGGCGTCAACGCTGCTCGAAGAGCAGGGACACCAATGCGTCAAGGTTGAAAATGGTGCATTGGCACTGGAGGCCTTGAAAACGGAACATTTTGACGTGGTCCTCATGGACGTGCAGATGCCGGTCATGGATGGCGTGTCTGCGACTCGCGCCATCCGAACACCCAACTCTGGCGTGCTCAGCCCCGATATCCCCATTGTGGCGCTGACGGCACACGCACTGATGGGAGACAGGGAGCGCTTCCTGGAAGCAGGCATGACGGATTACATTGCAAAGCCTATCAAGATCGATGAGTTTTATTCGACACTGGCACGGGTAGTTCTGGGCCGTGAGGTTAAACAGAAGAAGCGTGCTGTTGCGGCAAAAAAAGAGGTTGCTTCGGAAACCTTTGATCGTCAGACTGCTCTCGATATGCTGGGTGGTCGTAAGGACCTGCTGACCCGAATGGACGAGATTTTTATTCGCGATGTTCCCGGAGAGCTTGAAGATTTACGAAATAATATCAATGATATGCACTGGGAGGACGCACAGCGCATGGCGCACTCCATTAAAGGCTCCTCGAGAACCGTAGGCGCTTCTCGATGCGGAGCGGTTGCCGAACAGATGGAGTTCTTTTGTCGCCAGCGGGATGGTGTGTCTGCTTCGAAAGAGTTGAAAACACTTGAATCAGAGGTTGAAAGCGCGTTAACGTTTATTCGTACTGACACGCAGTAAATGAAGTTGAGCAACTTTCCAAGGAGCGAAAGATGAAAACTATAATGGTCGTAGATGACGCACCGATGATTCGGGAGCTGATTAAATCAGTGCTCGAAGCCGAGGGGTTCGATGTGGTTGAGGCGGCTGATGGCGAAGAAGCCATTCGCCTGTTTCAGGACAAGGAAGTGGACCTCTCGATTATTGATATCTTTCTGCCGAAAAAGGGCGGACTGCAGGTGATGGGCGAGCTTATCAAATCGGAAAAGCCCCATAAATTCATCGCCATTTCCGGTGGAGAGGCGTTTAACCCTGAAGCAATCGTGGAATTGGCCAAGGTCTTTGATGTGGTGGATACGTTCACCAAGCCGATTGACACGCGCAAGCTGGTCGAAACAGTCAAAAAGGCATTGGCTGAATAAACGGCTGAAAATCGAATTGTGTGAGGAAGAGCGAAAACCAATACGGTTTTTTCTCTTCCTTTTTTATTGAGATAGTCTATCCGCCTGATAGATAAAGCTAGCGAACGTCGACTGTTATGCCTTCGTTGACGTAGAACAGGATCGTGTACTTGAGCTGGAGCTGATCCACGATTGTTTCCATGGATTTTTCACCGATGCCTGTCAGTCGAACATAGGTGTTCCGATGGTCGCCGTCGCTTGCCACGAAAACGCTGGAAATGGACAGACCCATTTCCTTGATGTCGCAGAGCAGTTCGGAGAGCGGGAATGTTTCCGGGTTGAGGCGGAATGCCAACTGAGCACCCGGCTGAGTGGAGCCGGAAACGGAGCAGAGAAAGCGCAGGACGTCAATCTGGGTGATGATGCCTACGAGTTTGCCGTCCTCAATGACCGGCAGTCCGCCTATCTTGTGGCGAACCAGCAGGTCGGCGACCTCGTCGATGGCCGTGTCCGGACTGACGGTGTAAGGGTCCAGCGTCATGATATCGCCGGCAGTGAGGGTGTAAAGCCCGCCTCCGGTATGTGTAACAGCATCGCCGGGGATGAATTTCGATGGCATGGCGTCCCGAATGTCACGGTCGGATATGATGCCTGCCAACCGTCCTCTGCTGTCGAGGACCGGGAATTGTCGAATGTTTTTCTCGTGCAGAATTTCCGCCGCATCCATGATCGACGAATTGACCCCAAGCGATAACACATTGACTGTCATCCAATCTCGAACCAGCATCATTCCCCGCCTTTATCGTTGCCTGACCCCTGAACCGGAACCCGTTGAACTCTTGTAATCCCTCGACAGGTAAAATGCAACGGGAACAGTAATTACAGTGTGTCCAGTGTCTCGCCAACGACCTTTGCCAGTGCCTGAATACGAGGACGGAGTTTGCGAATTTCAGGCTCCACCTGTTCAAAGGTTTCATGGTAGCACCGCTTCTCCAGTTGGCGGGATGTCTCCACAATGTCCATTGCCAGCACATGACTGGCAATGTTGGTGATGGAGTGGAGCACTGCCCCCAGGTCTTCAAGGTTGGCGGATTCAAGGCTGGCATCCAGGTTCTCCATATGGTTGTCGGCTTCCACCAGAAACAGGGTCAGGATTTCCTTGAGCAGGGATTGATTGCCGTCGAAACGGTTGGTGAGGCTTTCCAGGTCCAGGGTGACAACAGGGGCTGCATCGCGTTTGGGAGTCGCTCCGGATGGCATGGCCGGACCGGAACCCTGTTTGGTTGTTTTGCCTGCAACGGCCCGGGCAATGGCTGCGGAGAGTTCCTTCATGTCCACGGGCTTGCTGACATAGTCATCCATCCCGGCGGCAAACATGCGATCCTTGTCGCCTTTCATGGCATAGGCGGTCAGCGCTATGATAGGAATGTCGCTCTTAAACTCTTTACCCGTATGCTTCCGAATGATGCCGGTTGCTTCAATGCCGCCCATTTCCGGCATCTGGATATCCATGAGTATGAGGTCTATGTCGTGCCCCTGCCTTTTGAGGGTTTCGAGCACGGCCACGCCATTCTCGGCCACGATCACGTTGTGGCCGAACATGGTCAGGAAATGAACAAGGAATTTCTGGTTGAGCAGGTTGTCCTCGGCCAGAAGGATGTTCAGGTGCATACCGGTGGGGATGGAAGATGTTGATGTGACATGAGGAGTCGCTTTGTTTTGTGATACGCCGAGACAGACGGTAAAGGAAAACGTGCTGCCTGAGCCGTATTCACTCTCTACGTGGATGGTTCCGCCCATCATTTCGACGAATTCCTTGGATATGGTCAGGCCGAGCCCGGTTCCCTGATGTTTTTTCCTCACTGAACTATCGACCTAGGTGAAGCTCTCGAACACCGTGCCGAGCATGTCTTCGGGGATACCTTCGCCGCTATCCTGCACTTTGAACAGCAGGCAAATTGCGTCTTCCCTCTTTTCCATCACCTCCACGGTGACATCAACAAATCCCCGTTCGGTAAATTTCATGGCGTTGCTGATGAGATTGCGAAGAATCTGTCCCAGCCGATCCGGGTCTCCATGGACCATGTTCGGGACGGCCCCGGAAACCATATGGTTCAGGGAGACAGGTTTTTTCTCAGTCATGGGTGCGAATTGACGAACGGTGCGTTCCACCAGAGGACGTATCTCGAAATCTTCAGGTTTCAATTCGAGCTTGTGGGCTTCGATCTTGGAAATATCCAGCACGTCGTTGATGATGGCCAGTAGTGAACGGGCCGCATCACGGATCATGTCGATGTGCTCCCGCTGCTCCTCGTTCAGTCCGGTGGTGATGGTCATCTCGGCCATGCCAAGAATGCCGCTGATGGGAGTGCGGATTTCATGGCTCATGTTGGCGAGGAAGGTACTTTTCGACTGACTTGCTTCCATTGCCATGGTCTTGGCTATCTCGGCAGACCGGTTGGCTTCCTTCAACTGGCTTTCCATTCTGTTTCGCAAGATGGCGGCGCCAAACATGTCGGCGACCATGGTCATGGATTCGATCTCGACCGGCAGCCAGTCCCGCTCTTCCTCGTGCTCGGAAAGGCCGATGAATCCCCACCACTTGTCGGCAACGAAAACAGGCATCAGCAGGATGGACTTCGCTTCGGTCCGTTCAAAGAATTCCCGCTCGGTTGATTGAAAGCTGCGGATTTTACCGGCAACCACCTTGCGTCTGCTCAAAACGCCATGCCAGCGATCAAAAGTGGGGGAAAACGTCTGTCGGTGCATCTCGGGTTGACCGATAATGGGTGTCACGTTCTCCGCTGTCCATTCGTGGGTCATGGATACCATGGCCGGGCTGTCTGTTTCCGATTCAAGTTGGAAAATAAACACTCTGGAAACTTCCGTGGCCTTGCCAAGGGCTTTGAGTGCTTCGTCCGTCCCCTTGTGCCATTCGCCTTCCCTGAGAAATTTTTCTGCGAACGCCCCGACAACCTGCAGGATGGCATCCCGTCGAAAGAGATAATTTTCGAATTCTCGTTCTGGCGTCACGTCGCGGACCATACCGTATGCTCCGGTCATGGTGCCGTCCGGGTCATGGGTCACTCGTCTGTGCAGGTGAAGGTACTTCAGATTGCCTTCCGGGTCCTGAATCCGGTACTCGAAATCAAGAGGCCATCCTTGCTCTAGGGTCGCCTTGTTGGCCTGATCATAGATCTCGCGGTCTTCAGGAAGAACGAATTGTCGAGCGCTGGCGAAATCCGTCAGTCTGCCGTCGTCGTTGAGGATTCGGCGGACGCCTTTGGACCACCGCGGCATATGGCCGAAATCCATTTGCCATGTTCCGATTCGGGCGGTTTTCTCCACCCATTCAAAAAGCTTCTGCTGCTGTTTCAGGTGCCCTTCAAGGTCACGCTGCCGCACGACATTACGTATCAGTCGTTGCATGTCTCCTTGGGTTATCTCTTCACGGCTGAATACTTCAAAAGCTCCGGATTCCAGTGCTTTCTGTTGTTCCTGATCATCTGAACCGATGAAGACCGGACAGGTGTCGTGCTCCTGGCAGATGCGGTTGATGGCGCGAGGCCATGAGGTGTCGTCGCTGTCCGGTATAAGCAGAACAATGTCGGGTTCCATTTCTTCCAGCTTGCGAACGCCACGCGATAGCTGGGCATATCGATAGACGGTCACCGTCATGTCTCCGGAAAGCTCCGAAAACAGTCGTTCTTCCGGCTTTTTCCCGGCCAGGATCACCATGCGTAATTCCGTACCCATTATTCTGCTCCACTGCTGAGTCACAAAGGTATGAATGAAATATATTGAGACCTCTGCACGGCAAATCCCACACTTTTACTCTTTAACTATTTGATTTATTATGCTATTATTTCTCCATCCAAAGGAGGAAGGCATGGCTATTCGGCAGAAAGGACCTCGGTTGGGTGATTACTTCCTGGGGCACCGCAGAACCAAGACCACATTTCTGGATGAGATCAACGAACTCATCGACTGGCAGCCCATCAACGCCTTTCTGTGCAAGAAGATCAGGCGCAAGGCCAACGCCGTGGGCAATCCCGCCTATCCGCCTCTGGCGATGTTCAAGATTCTGCTCTTGCAGCGTTGGTACAACCTGAGTGATCCGGGCGTGGAGCAGGCGCTGCTCGACCGGCTCTCCTTTGTCAGATTTACCGGTTTTTCCATCGAGGACGACGTGCCGGACGAGACCACCATATGCCGTTTCCGTAACGGTTTGATCCGCCTGAAGGTGCTGGACTCCTTGCTCGACATGCTTAACCGCCAGCTTGAAGGACAAGGGCTTCTTGTCCGTGAGGGAGCCGTGGTGGACGCCTCGGTAGTCGAGTCGCAGCGGCGGCCGCGCAAGGTTATCGACGTGATGCCTGAGGACCGTTCCGAGGACGCCGAAGAACAGGATGGGCCGGTGGACTGCCGGGTCAGCTATTCGGATGACGAGGAGGCGGCCTGGCTCCGCAAGAGAAATCGGGCCTATTACGGCTACAAGCTCCATGCCGCGACGGACAGTCGAGACGGGTTTCTGCTCTGTGGTCACATCACTCCCGCGAACCATTCGGACACGGGCGAATTCGAGCGGCTCGTGAATGGCGTCGGCCTTGATCCCGGCGCACGGGTTTATGCGGACAAGGGCTATTGCAGCGGGAAGAACCGGGACATTCTGTTTGATCGCGATTTGGAGGACGGAACCATGGACAAGACGCCTCGTGGCGGCAGGCTGACAGACTTCGAAAAGACCCGCAACCGTGACATCAGCAGCATTCGGCAAATAGTCGAGCGGGCCTTCGGCACACTCAAACGTGGCTACGCATTCTTTCGGTCCCGATACGTGGGTCGTGAGAAGGTGGAGGGAGAGTTCCACATCCTCGCCATGGCGTTCAATTTGAAAAAAGCTGTTCGACTGGCGCGAGCCTGAAGGGAGAGGTGCGTCCAAAATCCGGCATTTCGGCCAGAAATGGCAGGAAAAGGCCGGGAATGAGCCCAAGCTGGGGTGCGGTCAGAACATCAAATTGGGTGCGGAGCGCAAGGCACGGACGCGAAAAGGGGATGCGCAGAGGTCTCATATTAGCCAAATCACGTAATTACGCAAGGATAACTATATTATAAGGAGCAGTTGGCTGGTTTTTGGCGGGTGAGAAATGATGCAATAACCTCCTTTTATCGTCTGCAAAGTCAAACGGTTAGCGTAGTTGCGCACTTGCGTTCCCTGTAAAGGGAGAGTATAGGTGATAGTAGGGTAGCTTCAGTCCAAAGGTGTTGTGGTTATGTCTTGGGAAGCCGCTCAATAAAGGGTGTTCCATGATGGCACGGTCTCTCAGTTGGATAATCTCCATACTGCTGCATACGGTCTTCGCCGTGGTGCTGTCATATGGTGTGCATTATCCCGACTTGCCGCTCGAGAAACTCATGGAAGTGGAGTTGACCCGGGTGCTTCCGCAGGAAGACATTGTGGTCGTAAAAACGCCACTACCTCCACCCCCTTCTCCTGTTCAGGAGCAGAAACAGGCATCGGACTCCCCGCAAGTCGCTCAGGCCCTGCCGGAAAATGAGACCATCGTGCTTGATGATGCGCCTCCTCCGCCCCTGGCTCCACCCTCACAATCGATACCTGTAGAGCCGGAGCAGCCACAGGCGGCGCCGGATTTTGAACCCATAAGCTCTGTGAAAGTCGCAGAGGATGAAAAGCTGCAACCTCAGGTGTCCCAGCCTGTCGCAGATGCCTCCAGTGTGGAGGATGCGGTCAATCGCATTGACGTCCGAAAGGGCGATACAATCGTCCATCGCGGACATGAAGCGCGGTTCGGGCGGGCGCTCATGGCCGACTATTACTCCTATTCATCCACAGAGTTCTCCGGTCAATTCAAAACACAGGATGATCGAACCATCACCATCATCGATGCCAGGGACACCGAGTATGGTCGTTTCCTTATCTATGACTCCAAGCACAAGACCCTTCGTCGGCTCAAGGAATTCGGTAAGTATGTTTATACCATAGGTCCTTCCGTCTATGCCGATGAACCGATAATCGGAACCGTGACCTTCCTGGCCAAGAATGATCGTATCGAGCGATTTATTCTAACATCGGACGATGACCGGATGGCACATTACCCGCGCAAGGTGCACATCAGGGAGCAGGAGGTACAACTGCCGACCAATCATGGTATCCGGACCGCATATGTTTCCATGCCGCCATATGGGGATGGGCAGCCCGGCGTGGTTCTCGTTCAGGGCAACCGATGTGTTCAGCCTGGGTTGGTGCAGGGAGTGACCCGGGCATTGTCCTCCAATAACCTGTGTGCGCTCTCGTTTCAGCCACGACAGTGCACTGGCGATGTGGAACGGAAGGATACCGATGCCGAGATAGTTGAGGATATTCGAGCGGCTGTGGCGCATTTTCCTTCTCTTGCCCGGGTGGACACATCCCGAGTCGGACTGTGGGGCCACGGGCAGGGAGTGCCCTTGGCTATCCGAGCGGTTCGGGCTGGAGGTGCATTGCAGCCGGCGTTTCTGGTGTGCATGCTCAATGAAAATGTGAATGTGGACGAGATGCCGACCAAGGCTGTCTTAAACGAACTTTCCATGCCGGTAATGTGGTTTTTCTCCGGTTCGGAAGTGGGAAGGTGGAATGATTTTGTGGATACCCTCGAAGCGCTTCGGGACTCTGCGGGGAAGGAATTCACCATAGTCATGGCTCCCATGCGCAAAAAGGGGAAAGCTGCCGAGGTCCTGGGTTCCAACGCCGCCTGGGTTGAGAACGTTGCTGAAGACCATATTCGGGTGGTGGCTTCGTGGATTGAAGGGCGGTCTCGATAAATAATGAGATAGTGATGGGCTAATTATGCGTCCTCCTTTCATTTGTTTGTCTATTAGGATATGCTGGGCAGCCTGTTGAATTTCTTGTGGAACATTTGTCGCTAGTCAAAACAATGAGTGATTTACCTGTCGAATATAGCTGGGACATCTCCCAACAGTTGGAATCGAATCCGCATCTCTTCAAGCTGATTCTTGGGGCCTCTGGTGTTGCCATGTCGCTTCGGGATACGGAGTTGCGTCCCATTTACATGAATCAGGCCTTTTTGGATTACTACGGCTATTCAGAACATGAAGCGCGAAACAGCCAGAAAGATAAGGTTCTGACCAAGGAGACCATCCGCTTGTATGACGAGGAGGTCTTGCCTGCATTGCGCGCTGGGCAGAGCTGGGAAGGCGAATACTCCATCCGCACTGCCAGCGGTCGGCAGTGCATGGTTTTGGGCCGATTTGATCCGGTTCTGGACAAGGAAGGGCGTTTCAAACTCGCTGTTTCAGTCATGCGCGACGCAAGCCATTCGCTCAAGCTGCGTAATGCGTTGACGCAGACAGAACGGCATCTGAAATTTCTGAGCGAAAACACCAGTGACTGTTTGTTTCGTCTTCGGCTGCAGGACGGGCGATACGACTACATAAGCTCGGCCGTGAAATCCATTACCGGATACACGCCCCAGGAGTTTTACCAGACCCCCCGCCTCTTTGATCAGTTGGCACCTGCGGAGTGGAAGGAAACGCTGGCTCTTTGGTGGCGAGAGATTCAGGGCGGTAACTGCCGCTACGAATATACCATGCCCATCCGTCACAAAACCCTTGGTATTCGTTGGGTGAACCAGCGAGTGACCGTGGTGAACGATGACAAGGGTGCTGCCATAGCCGTTGAAGGCATCATCACTGATGTGACCAAGGCCAAGGAAGCCGAGGAAGCACTGAAGGCCAGCGAAGAGAAATTCCGTTTTCTTGCCGAACGTATGACCGATGTGGTCTGGCTCATGGATAACGACATGAATTTCATTTACGCCACACCTTCCGCCAAAAAACTGTGGGGATATACGCCCGATGAGATGGTCCGGCTGGACTATCGGGAGCTGTTCACGGATGTGGGACTGGGCATGCTCAAGGAAGCGTATGAGTTGCGGGCCCTTGCCGAGGCTCGTGGCGACTACGAGTACGTCAATCATCTTGAGATGCCCCACATCCATAAACATGGCTACTGGGTCTGGTCCGATACGTCTGTTCGACGGCTCTATGATCACACCAATCGGCCTGTTGGCTATCAGGGTGTTTCGAGAGATATCTCAGATCGCAAGGATTCGGAAAACGCATTGCGGGCCAGTGAGCAAAAATATCGCTTACTGGTTGAAAACGTGACCGACGTTGTCTGGACCCAGGACAACATGTCCCGGTTCACCTACGTGACGCCCTCGGCCGAACAGCTGTGGGGGTATCCCGTGGAAGAGCTGATGCAGCTCGATTATCGGGATTTGTTCACCCCGGAATCACGATTGCTGCTTGAGCAAGCCAAGACACAGCGCAAGGCGGTCGAGGTCCGCGGAAATTACACCGCCAACGAGCGACAGGTTTTCGAGCACTTGCGCAAAGACGGGACAACTGTCTGGGCGGAAAGTGTTGTTCGTCGCACATTCGATCCCAATGGAACCCCGTCGGGATATCTCGGTGTCAGCCGCGATATTACTGAACGAAAGAGTGCTGAAAACGCACTGTTGCAGAGTGAAAACCGTTTCCGCTCGCTCTTTGAAGAATCTCCCATATCCCTTTGGGAAGAGGATTTGACGAAGCTCAAACAGTACTTTGATGAGCTTAAGGAGCAGGGTGTCGTTAATTTCAGGGAATATTTTTATGCGCACCCCGAAAGTCTCGCCCATTGCGCGTCACTTGTGGAGGTGGTCGCCGTCAATAAGGCGACCCTTGATCTGCTGCGGGCCAGTGACAAAGAGGATCTGATAGGTAATCTGGACAAGGTCCTGACAGAAAGCTCCATGGCTGCCTTCACCGAGGAAATGATTCTGCTGGCTTCGGGTGGGTGCGAGTACTGCGGTGAAATTACCCACCGGACGCTGACAGGCGAAGAAATATGGGTTGTGGTGCATTTTCTAGTTCCCCCCGAATACAAGGATTCCCTGTCCAGAGTCATTGTTTCGCTCATTGACGTCACGCCGCGCAAGCGGGCCGAGCAGGCGTTGGTGGAATCCGAAGAGCGCTATCGCGTCGTGGTTGAGAATGCCCAGGAAGGCGTCATGATCATTCAGGACGATAAATCTCTGTTCGTGAATGAGGCGCTGGAGGAAATGTTGGGCTATTCCGGGGACGAGTTGCAGGACAGAAAACTTCAATCCCTTGTGTTTGAAGAGGATGTGCCGCAGGGGAATCTGTTCTTTAGGCGAAGCTACGCCAATGATTCCGAAGAAGAATTCACGACATTGCGGTTAAAGACGAAACAGGGCGAAATCAAGTGGGTTACACTCAACATCAAGCCTATTATGTGGGGAGGCAGGCCGGCCCGCATGGAAATCGTGACGGATATTACGCCGCACAAGATGCTGGAAAAAGAGTTGCGCATGGCGCATGCCCAGATGGAGGAGCGGGTCACCCGTCGTACTGCGGAACTCTCGAAAGCCAACCTTCTGCTCACTACCGAGATCGAAGAACGACGTAAGGCAGAGGAGCAGATTCTTACGCTGACCCAACAACTCATTCGCGCTCAGGAAGATGAACGGCAGCGTATTTCCCGCGATCTGCACGATAATGTCGCTCAGGATCTGTCTTCAATCGTATTGAACATGGAAACATTGTTCGATGGCGGAGGAGCAGTTGAGCCGGTGATACGGGAGCGGGTTCGATCCGTGGCAAAAGTTGTCCGCGGAGCCGTGGCTTCGGTGCGGCATATTGCCTATGGCCTGCGTCCGCCAGTGCTGGACCAGCTCGGTCTGAGCAGGACATTGAAGCAATTGTGCAATGAAACCGCTGGACGTACACCCATGGACGTGGTTTTTTCGGCTGTAGGTATTGAGAACATAAAGTTGAGTCTTGATACGGAAATTCATATATACCGCATGATTCAGGAAGCGTTGAACAATGTCTGCAAACATGCTTCGGCCTCGAACTGTTCAGTGCGACTTATAGGCAGCCATCCTGATCTTCTGGTTCGGGTGGCGGATAACGGGAGTGGGTTTGATGTGGAGCAGCGACGAACCGAGGTCGTTGACGAAAAACGCATGGGCTTGAAAAGCATGGAAGAGCGGGCGCGAATCATCGGTGCGACCATGGATATCCGCTCGAAAAACGGGATAGGAACACGGATTACGTTTAGAGTACCAATAAAGGACGCCAGGAGTCGTTAGATGAAGTTGATGATAGTAGACGATCACCCTCTATTTCGTGAGGGGTTGAAAACCATGATTTCCCGGGATTCCCGCTTCACTGTGGTGGCTGAAGCAGGAAATGGGAAAGAGGGAATGGCTCTAGCGAAAAAGCATGAGCCGGATATCATGCTGGTGGATATTTCCATGCCGGGCAAGAACGGCATCCAAATCGTTCGAGATCTCAAGGACGTGTTGCCAGATACACGTTTCATCATCATATCCATGCACTCGGAGGCCGATTATATCGTGGAGTCGTTCAGGGCCGGTGCCACCGGATATCTGATCAAGGAATCGGCAGCCTCCAACCTCATTCGCGGCCTTGATACCGTAGCTCGGGGTGAACTCTTCCTCGACAGCGCACTCTCACAGGAAGTGATCTTTCGTTTGTTACAGGCCAAGGACAGCAAAAGTGAAGACAGCGGCGAACCGTACTCTTCCCTCACGGCCCGCGAGCAGGAAGTCATGCGAATGCTGGCCGAGGGCTTAACCACCAAAGAGGTGGCCGCCAAACTGTTCATCAGCCCGAAAACAGTAGAGAATCATCGAACCAACCTGATGAAGAAATTGGGTTTGCAGAGCACTGTGGAGCTGATTCGTTACTCGGCACGGCTTGGACTGATCGATCTGGATACGTGGGCGATTTAGTCTCTGGAATGGATGCCGGTGTTACCGGACCATTATATTTTTGGGGCTGTACCAGATAACTCCTTTGGGTTATCGGTATGGCAATGCGAAAAAGTCGTTTGAGCAAGGACAAGCAGCTTCGTTTAATCGAACATTTTGTGGCTGGCACGACAGCTCGTTGCGCTGCCGATCTGGTTGGTGTGAACGTCAAAACAGCCGCCTATTACTTTCACCGGCTCCGGGAAATCATAGCGGTAGAAGAGTCCTGTGAAGGGATGGATTTTGGCGAATTTGAGGTCGATGAGAGCTACTTCGGTGGCAAGCGAAAGGGCAAAAGAGGACGTGGGGCGGCTGGTAAGGTTCCTGTTTTTGGAATCCTTAAAAGGGGCGGGAAGGTCTATACACAGGTGATTCCTGATGCGAAAGGTAAAACCTTGCTTCCCATTATTCAGGAAAGAATCCAGCCAGACAGTGTGGTTTACTCGGACTGCTGGTATGGCTACAATGTCCTTGATGTGTCAGCGTTCAAACACTTCCGAATCAACCACTCGAAGCTGTTTGCAGATAGCCACAACCACATCAATGGAATCGAGAATTTTTGGAACCAGGCCAAACGCCATATGAGGAAATTCAACGGCATTCCAACCAAGCATTTTTCTCTGTTTTTAAAGGAATGCGAGTGGCGTTTTAATAACAGCAATCCGCGAAGCCAGTTTAAACAACTGAAACAGTGGGTTAGAAGACATATGGGCTAGTTATCTGGTACAGCCCCATATTTTTTCAATATTATTGGTAGAATTGTTCACACTCGATCTACTTTTTGATAAATTTTTGGAAGTTGAATATGCGTCCAATCGTATGCCCTCTTCTATCACTCGTTTGCATGAGGATTAACTATGCTGGATAATATGAGTTTGAAATGGAAAGTCCTGTTCCTGGCCATTGCTGGCCCAATTGTTGTCGCAGTGGTCTTGGCTGTGCAGCAAGTCATGCAGATCGAGCGTTCCAGCCATGAAGATATTCTGAATCAGAGCCGTGCGGTCATTCTTATGGCAGAAGCGGCTCGTGACGAGATGTCCAAGAAGTTGAGCATGGGAGTTATCAGGCCCTTTGACGAGATTGAGTCGCAGGAAGCGCTCCTTGAAGCCGTTCCCATCATTACAGCCATCAATATGGCTAAACGCAATGCGGAAAAGATGGATTATGATTTTCGTGTTCCCAAGGTCTCACCGAGAAATCCGGACAACACACCAACGCCTCAGGAACTGAAAATTCTGGAAGAATTGAAAGCCAAGAACCTTGAGGAACTGGTTGTCGTGGAAGACGACAAGATTCGATATTTCAAGCCCATTCGCCTGACTGAAGAGTGCCTCTACTGCCACGGTAATCCCAAAGGATCCAAGGACCCGTCCGGTGGCATCAAGGAAGGGTGGAAGGTCGGCAGCATTCACGGCGCATTCGAAATCATCGCATCCCTCGACAGGGCTGATGCAAAGATCATGGACGCTAAAATCTACACGGCGCTCAGCACGCTGGGTATTCTGGCCGTCATCGGAGTGGGTGCTTGGTTCCTGGTCAATATGGTCATAGTCTCCCCACTTATGCGTATTCGTGACTTTGCCGGTTCAGTGGCCGGTGGTAATCTTGATGTGGAGCCGGAAGGCAAGTTCTCTGCCGAGTTGGCTGTCATGAAGGAATCCATCGAGACAATGGTCGCCAACCTGCGGACAAAGATGCTTGAAGCGGCACAGAAGCAGGAGGAGGCCGAGGAATCGAAGATTCGGGCTGAAGCTGCCACGGGCGAAGCCAAGGAGCAGGAACGGATAGCCAATGATCTGCTGGAGAAGGTGCAGCGTGTCGCCAGAGATGCTCTGGTTATTGCCGAGCAGGTGACCAGTGCAGCGGACCAGCTTTCTGCCCAGTCCGAACAGGTCATGCGTGGTGCTGATGTTCAGCGGGAACGTACCGCGCAAACGGCCACGGCCATGGAAGAAATGAACGCCACGGTACTCGAAGTCGCCAGAAACTCCGCAAGCTCTGCTTCGTCGGCTCAGAAGGCCAAGGATCAGGCGCAGGAAGGTGCGGCTATTGTCGAAGACGTTATCGCTTCCATCAGCAAGGTGCATGAACTCACTGTCACGTTGAAGCAGTCCATGGATCAGTTGGGATCGCAGACAACTGACATCGGCCAGATCATGAATGTGATTGAAGACATTGCCGATCAGACAAACCTCCTCGCGCTCAATGCCGCCATTGAGGCCGCCCGTGCGGGTGAGGCCGGACGCGGATTTGCCGTCGTCGCCGATGAGGTCCGCAAGCTGGCCGAAAAGACCATGGATGCCACCAAGGAAGTGGGCAACGCCATCAAGACGATCCAGAAGGGTGCGTCCGCCAATATTCAGAGTGTGGATACGGCAGCTACCGCAGTTGAAACGGCTACCAGCCTCGCCAACAAGTCGGGAGAATCACTGGGGCTGATTGTTACCTATTCGGATGAGGCATCCGGGCAGGTCCAGTCCATTGCCACCGCAGCCGAGCAGCAGTCGGCAGCCAGTGAGGAAATCAACCAGGCTGTTGACGATATCAATCTGATCGCCAGCGAAACGGCGGATGGCATGAGCCAGTCTGCCCAGGCAATCACCGAGTTGGTCCACCTCTCCAATGAACTGCGTCGCCTCATTGACGAAATGAACGAGTAGTTCTGACTGACAAAATAACAATGGGCCGTGCACCAAACTGGTGTACGGCCCTTTTTCATTCATAAAGAAAGCCCCGATTCGCTGAACCGGGGCTTTGATTTTTGAGTAGTGGTGATGTTCTATTTGCCGAATGGGCATTTGGGGAACGAGCAGGTCTTGCAGGTCATGCAGAAACCGCCTTCTCCAAGGCTTGCCAAATCCTTTCGGGTGAGTGTCTGTCCGGCCAACATGCGGGGCAGCACGATATCGAACGCCGTGGTTTTGTAGAACAGGGCGCATGCGGGCACACCGATGATCTGGGCTGTTCTGATCTTGCCCACGAGGGTCATGGTGCCGGGGAGCATGGGCACGCCGTAATGATCGTCCTGAAGGCCTGCATCGACCAGAGCGGCACGTGTCACGTCATCCGGGTCCACGGACATGCCGGCAGTGGTGATGATCAAGTCGCACCCGGCATCCAGCATGCTTGTTGCCGCACTGGTGATGGCCTCCCTGTCGTCCGGTACGATTTCCGAGCGGAGCACTTCACTGCCCAGAGCAATAACTTTGGACGTGATGATGGGGATGAACTTGTCTTCGATCAATCCCTGAAAGACTTCAGTGCCGGTCACCAGAATGCCGACTTTTGCCTTGCGCAGGGGGAGAATCTCCAGAACCGGTCCTTCGCCCAGCGCGGTGATGGCGCGGCTGAAGCGATCGCGCGAGATGTAGAGCGGAATGGCCCGTGTTCCTGCCACGCCTTTGCCTTCGGGCATGAGCGATCCGTGATGGCGGGTGGCGAGCATGACATCGGGAGAGAGGTTGAAGCGGTTCAGTGCTTCGCGGTCAATGGAAAGCATGCCGGGCTTGTCGGCAAAGAAGTTGATCTTTCCTTCGTCCGGGTCTGCGTCATAGCGGATTCCATCACCGGCCATGCGTTTGGCAAAGGCTTTGACGGCCTCGTTCTCATGGACCCAGTCGTCACCCGGCAGGTCATCTTCCACGTAAACATTGTATTTACCAATACGCTGCAGGCGACAGACGTCACCGATATCCAGTGTCTCACCGGCTTTGGTCACCGGTCCCTTGGATTCACCGGGAACGATGCCGGTCATGTCGTGAGCCGCCTTTTTGCCGACAGCCTCTTCTACAGGGATGGAGTGCAGTGGCGGCGCGTCATCCGCGCATTCGGCGCCTTCCATGGATGCAAAGGGTGCTTCGCCCTGACAGCCGCGACAGATGGAACCATCGCTGCCCGGATAGGCTTCCTTGCATACAGGACACTCATCAATGGTGGTCATGTGACCGTGTCCGAGATATTTTTTGTCGATGGTGATGGGGCGAATGGAGCAGATGGTGTCACCGGCTTCTTCGATTTCGGCAAAGAGCTTGTCGGTATCCTGTTCCGCTTTGGGCGTTTTCTTCATGAACCAGTTGTATATTTCAGGATAGCGGGCCAGTTTTTGCTGGTCGATGGCCACACGGAACCCCTCACCTGTATATTTGTCATAGAGAGATACGGCGTAACGACCCAGCAGTTTGACTTTCATCCAGTTGTTACCGGTGGAGCAGAGGGTCAGCAACTGGACCGCGTCAGGCAGGCACTTCCCCGATTCGACCATGGCCTCGAACAATGTTCCTTCCGGGAGGCGGGACTTGGCCGCTTCAACCATATAACCGCCGATCAGCAGGCCGGGGGCCGGATAGCCGTGAAATTCTTTCGCTTTTTGCTTAAATTCTTCAAACGTGTATTCACCGATATTCATCGTAACCTCGTCAGTAGTGGTGTTATACCCCGGTGGGGTATTCTGAACGCAACGCGCAGTCAAGGAAAAGGACTATGCCACGGTCACGCCTTGGGTGCAATAATTTGGGTGATGGCACGACCATGCTTGGCACATTCGTCAACGCATTCACGGCAGTTGCTGCATTCCAGTTCAAGGTAGGACTGCTTTGCTTTCGGGTTGAGCAGGAGCGGACAGGCATTGCGACACGGGCTTTTACCGGGGGCGCAGGTGCATTTTTGGGGGTCGTACATGATTCGGAGCCGTTTAGGGCTGAATCGCTGGACGAGCATGAGCAGGTAGGATTGGGGGCAGCAGTATCGGCACCACAGGCGCATGCCCGAGACCAGATCAACGGTCATGGCACCCAGTAGCAGGATGACGCCAACAGGAAAGGAACCGACCAGAAACCATGTTTGTGCGGCACGAGTATACCAGCCTGGCAAGGAGAGGTGGTTGAGGATTGGCGGCAGGCCAAGGACGACAATGGCTATCAGAACCATGGATATGACGATGGTTTTGACGGCAAATCCGCTGATGCGCCGTTTGTAGCGCGTGTTGCGCACACGGCGGTTGAGGCTTTGGTTCAGCTCGGAAATCAGTCCATATGGGCATATCCACGAGCAGAATACCGCGCCAAGAAAGGCGGCAATGACGAGTGCTATCAGTGAGCCAATGATAAGGTTCATGCCGGGCGACCCGGAAGTTATGGCAACCTGCACGGCAGTCAGAGGGTCGGCCAACGGGATGCCGAAGACTGTACATGACAGAAAGTTACCGCGAATCTGATTGAATCCGTTGGCATTGAGCCATGGGATGAAAATGAACAGGGCGGCAATGGAAATCTGTGTGGCACGTCGAAGCATCTTGAGTTTGCTCATGCTACTTCTCCGAATGCAGCAGTTGTCGCGCTGGCACCGTGCTGATGGCTTTTTTAGGACAGACGTATTCGCACACCCCGCACCCGACGCAGGCCTCTGTTATGACGGGAAGCTGTCCTTTTACGAGGATGAGTGCCGAATTGCGTAGCGGGCATTTTTCAAAGCAGGTTCGACAGATGATCGTACCCTGATAGGTGTAGCATTCATCCTTGTGAAGGATGGCAAAACCCATATCCGCCTTTTCGATGGGGACATCATCGAGTGCTCCGGAGGGGCATACCGGAGGGCAGCGCATGCAGAGATAGCAGGGTACGTCAGAAGGAACAATCCTCGGCGTTCCGTTTTGAATGGGATCACCGCCGGGAAACAGGGATATGGAGCCGTAAGGGCAGACCTGGGCACACTGGCCGCAATGAATGCATTTTTTCAGGAAGGTTTCTTCATTGCCCCCGCCGGGTGGTCGAAAGTAGGGCTTCTCCATGGGCGTGATACTCCAGGCCCGGGCTTCGGGGACGAGTCCGAAGCCCGGGGTTGAGAGAGGGTGACGGTCAGGCTGTGGGCTGGAGGTGGGCCTCATCCCTGTCCAACTGCTCATCTTCCACATTGACAAAGGTCGTATAAGCCGCAAGGGCGCCGGGAAAGGATTCCAGTTCCTTCATCCGGTCTTCCAGACGGCTGGATGGTATTTCACCGACGACCACGAGGTATTGGCCGTCATGGTCGCCGTAGAGCGTCAGGTCTTCTTCGGCCTCAATACGTTCCTTCACGGATTCGAGGTGGCTGCTCATGACATGGAGCATGATTCCGGTGATAGCCATTATGCTTTCTCCACTCTGCAAGCGCAGATTTTGAATTCCGGCTGCTTGGAGCCGGGATCGATGGCGTCGATCGTCAGTTCGTTGACCACAAGTTCGGGGTCAAACCATGGCACGAATACCAACCCCGGTTCGCAGACATCGCCCACACGGGCATCAAAGAGCATGTCCCCGCGCCGGGTGATGACCTTGACCTTGTCACCGTGGTTGATACCCATCCGGCTGGCGTCCTTGGTGTTCACCTCCACATAGGCATGGGGGAATGAACGGGCGATCTCCGGGACTTTTCCAGTCATGGTCGCTGTGTGCCAGTGATCAATGACGCGGCCGGTGGTCAGTGTGAACGGGAACTCGCCGCCAGCGGGTTCTGCGGCGGCCTTTTGCGGACGCATCCAGACGATGGCCCTGCCATCGGGCTTGCCGTAGAAGTGATACTTGTCGGGATAGTCCTCGGGGATATTGGGATCTTCACCACGCACATAGCGAATGGTGGTGCCGGGGTGGTCTTCCGTAGGACACGGCCACAGTATGCCCGATTCCTTGATGAGTCGTTCGCGTGTGATTCCGGCAAAGTTGTATGGGGTCATGGCAGAGACCTTTCGCCACTCTTCCCATACGTCGTCAGAGTTCTCGTAGGGTATGAGATTCGGGTCCACGCCGATTCGTTTTGCCAGCTCCACCAGAATGTTGACGGACGGGCGACACTCACCCGGCGGATCAATGGCCTTTTCGACAAGGGCGTACCGACGCTCGGTGCAACCGTATACGCCGCGGCGTTCCACCCAGAAGGCGGGCGGGAAGACCACGTCGGCGTATTGCATGCTGATGGCATCCGAAAACGCTTCTATGGATACGAGGAATGCTTTCTTGAGACCTTCCTCGTACTTCTTGATGTTGGGAAGCGACTGGGCCGGATTGGTACACAGGGTGAGCAGGGTTTTGACCTTGCCTTCATTCATCGCGTTGAACAGCGCCATTGTGTGCAGCCCGGGTTTCGGGTTCAGTGAATCCTGCGGCAATCCCCACTGCATTTCCAACTGATTGCGGTGTTCCTTCTTGGCAATGACTCGCCCGGCCGGGAGAAGATGCGAGAGGCCACCGGTATCGCGTACGCCGCCACAGGCGTTGGGTTGGCCGGTCAGAGACAGGGGCGTTGATCCCGGTTTGCCAATCTTGCCGGTGATCAGGTGCAGGTTGTGGATGAGGTTGTTGGCCCAGACACCGCGGATGCGCTGGTTGATGCCCATGCACCACAGGGAGGTGGTTGCCGTGGACTGGGCAAAGGTCAATGCCGCTTCGCGAATCTGCGCAGCCGGAACGCCGCAGAGCGGTTCCACGTCTTCCGGTTTGTAGTCCTGCAGGAACGCCTTGTACGCTTCAAAATCGACCTTCTGTTTATCATTGGTCATGAAGTTCACGTACTTGTTGTGGAAGCGGTAATCGTCCAGTTCTTCATGGACAATGACGTAGGCCATGGAGTTGAGTATCGCAAGATCACTGCCTGGCTTCATGTTCATGTGCAGATCAGCGATGCGGGAGGTGTTGGTGCGTCGCGGATCACAGACGATGATCTTGACGTTCTTGTCGTTTTGTTTGCGGGCCGCAATTCGGCGGAACAATACCGGGTGGCACTCGGAGGTATTCGACCCGATGATGAAGAAACAGGTGGCAGCATCAAGGTCCTGATACGACCCCATCGGTTCATCCTTGCCGAAGGTCGAAACATACCCACCCACGGCCGAAGCCATGCAGAGGCGGGGATTGCCTTCGACGTTATTGGATTTCAGTCCTGCCTTGAATATCTTGGATGCAAGATAGGTCTCTTCGGTGAGCGCCTGTCCTGATCCATAGTAAGCCACGGAGTCCGGGCCTGTTGAGTCGAGGGCTTCCTTGAATTTGGATGCCGCCAGGTCCAGGGCTTCATCCCACGATGCTTCCACCAGCGTCCCGTTTTTCCTGATCAGTGGTTTGGTGACGCGTTCCTTGGCGTAAATGACCGGGGCCAGCAACGCTCCCTTCAGACAGAGGATGCCTTGATTGTGGTTGTTCGGGTCGCCTTTGACCGTGACAACTTTGCCGTTGGAGACACCGACCATGACACCACAGCCTGTGCCGCAGTATCGGCAGACACCCTTGACCCACGAATCGATCGTGTTGTCCGCTGCGTTCGCTTTGCATACAGGGACGCCAAGGGCCATGAAAACGGAAGCTGCAGCAGCCTGTTTGATGAAATGTCTTCTTGATATCGTCATGACAGACTCCTTATTGATCCATGGTCTTTTTCGATTCAGTCCGGACGTATGCCTCGTGATGAACCGAATTTGAGTGATATTTATGGCAGTCGTTGCATTCTGCACGCATGCCGAATTTCGTTTCCATCATGGTGATGGCTGGGTCATGACAGCGTCGGCAGATGTAATTGGGATCGGGATTGGCCGAGTATTCGATGGATCCTTTGCCGTCCGGCTGCCCGTGACAGACAAAACATTTTACCAACATGACGCCGTGTTTGGATTCGTACCAATCTTGAGCGATCTTGGGAGTGGTTTTTTGGTGGCATGTATAACAGTCGCCAGCCTGTTCCGGGCTATCGAGATGACGGGCCGCTTCACAGCGGACTCCAGACATGGCCGACTGGGTGTAAAAAAGGACGACCGCACCAAACAGAATAAGAAAACCGACGATGAGCATGACGGCTTTATTTTTGTATAAGCATTGCTTGTTATCCATCACATCCCTTCCTTTTCTATTGGGAGTTTTGCTGCAAATTCGGCGTTGACCGCATAGCGCCGGTCAAATGACGGAAGGTGGGCCGTGTTCTGATGACAGTCAGCGCAGCCTCGGTTCGTGCAGCCGTTTGTACCCAGGTAGGCCTCATGTGCGAGCTTTCCTTCCAGCGAGATAGGCTTGTCTTTTGTATCCTTCATAAGGTCTTCGTGACAGGCCCGGCAGCTCTCGTCGTCAATGAACATGCGTGCACTGACCTGTAGCTCTGCACGATAGAAATCGTTGGGATCGCCAAAGGTATGGACCAGCATGTCCTTGACGCCGAGATACGTCTTGTAGGCCACGTATTTAGGGCCAAATGAATTGGGAAGGTGGCACTGAACGCACCGAATGGGATTCTTGTCTTTGTCGACGGCGTGGGGCGAAAACCTCAGTTCCGTCTGGTGGCGTTTCATTTCATGGCAAGCAGTGCAGAATTCGTTGGTCGATGTAGCCTGAAAAGCAAACGCAGTGACTCCTGCCAGCGTAATGACCACCGCAGTGATGAACGCAATGGGAAGTTTGCCTCGTGGTACTGGTTCCTTCATACCTCAGCCATCCTTGTTGGTAGTTAGCGCATGTGCTTCTTAGGTTGCCCCCTGTTGAAGCGAATACGTTGCTCTATCAATAACCATGCCTTCTCAGGCAGGATGCGATTCGGAACTATGATCAACTATTACAGTAGACTGTTGATTGTTTCAGGCTCTCATAAAAAATATACTCTGTTAGAGTGTCATGTATAAGAGACATTCTGTCATGTTTCATAGACGAGTTGTCCTGTTTTCATGACAACACGCTCCATTAAAAGATGATTACACCCTATGTAGCAGTGGCAGAGCTTTATGGCAACGGAACGCTGTTATAAGTCGAGATGATGGCCGCTTTGGACGGGTGGCCCATGAAGTAGTGCAACCCGAAAAATGAATCAATGAATTGGCTATTGGACTCCAAGGAAAAGTGAAATGGGTGTTGAGTAAGCACCTTGCATTGAGCAAAAGAAAAGCCCCCCTTGTCCAAAAGGACAAGGGGGGCGGGTCAGCTAGCGCCTAGCGAGGTGACGTTACGTGGCTAGGCCTGAGCTTGCGGATTTAGGCTTCCGCAGTAGCCTTCTCTGCTTCCTCACAGGTGCAGTCGCCCTTGGGGCAGCCGCAGTCCATGGTGCAGTCGCAGTTGTCTTCAGTGGAGCAGCCACAAGGCAGTTCCTGAGAGTGTCCCATCTCCTGCTTCACGTCGGTGGCGATCTTGAAAAGAACCGTCACGATCAGTGCGCCGAGGGCGTAAACCATCATGGAGACCAGCAGTTCCTTACCGGTAGGCCAGTACGGAGTGATGGTGTGGAACGGGGTGGGGTTGAATCCACCAATCAGCAGGCCAAGGCCCTTGTCGATCCAGGTAGCGATAACCAGGATGACGAGAGTGTAAGGCAGCAGCTTCAGGTTGTTGCGGAGCTTCGGGGTGGTCAGCAGTACAATAGATACTGCAGCCAGGCCGATGAAGGTCCACATCAGGGTAACCAGCTCGGTGTGTCCATGGTAACCAGCAAAGAGGTATACCAGCGGATGCATGTGGCCGGGCATATTGGAGTAGAAGGCGGTGAAGACTTCCAGGCTGAAGAAGAACATGTTCACGCACATTGCGTAAGCGATGATCTTGACCAGGGTAGTCAGAGCCTTCTTGGGCATCTTGAAGGTCGTGAAACGCTCGGTAACCATCATGACCAGCAGGAGGATGGCAGGACCGGAGCAGAACGCGGAAGCCAGGAAGCGAGCAGCCAGAACGGCGGTGAGCCAGTAGTGACGGCCGGGCAGACCCTGGTACAGGAACGCGGTCACGGTGTGAATCGAGAAAGCCCAGATGATGGACGTGTAAATGAAGGGCTTGAGCCACTTCGGATGCGGCAGGTTCTGGCGATCAGCCTGCTGGCATGTCCAACCGACCAGCAGGTTCAGGAACAGGTAACCGTTAAGAACGATCATATCCCAGAACAGGATGGAGTTGGGGGTAGCGTGGAAGATGACATTGAGCATACGGGTAGGCTGACCGATGTCGACCACGATGAACATAAGACACATGACGCAGGCGGCAATTGCCATGAATTCGCCGAAGATGACCATGTGTTTGTTCGGTTTGTAACCATGGAAGTAGTTGGGCAGCACGATCATGACACCAGATGCAGCCAAACCGACCAGATAGGTGAACTGAGAGATATAGAAGCCCCAGGAGACGTCACGGCTCATCCCGGTGATTTCCAGACCGTTCATCAGCTGATCGAGCCACGCCAGGGACCCGACACCGATCAGGACCAGGAGGAATGCGATCCAACCGTAGTATCTCTTGGAACCTTTGAGAGCTAATTCAAGCATTCTGATTCCTCCTAAATGATGTAGTACACGCTGGGCTCGGTGCCTGCAGCGGGTTTACGGCGAATGGTGTAACGCTCGCGCAGGACCTGACGCACATTGGAATCGGGATCGGAGAGATCGCCGAAAATGATGGCGCCGTGGGATGCCTCTGCACAAGCAGGAAGTTTACCTTCAGCCAGTCGCTCTACACAGAAGTTGCACTTCTCAACGACACCGCGCATGCGGGTGGGGAAATCCGGATTGATCTTGGAGAGATCCAGGTGCTTCCGGGGTTCGCCCCAGTTGAATGAACGGGAGCCGTAGGGGCAACCGGCCATGCAGTAACGGCAACCAATGCAGCGGTGGTAGTCCATCGCAACGATACCGTCAGCGCGTTTGTAGGTTGCCTTTGTGGGGCAAACACGAACACACGGAGGATTATCACAGTGGTTGCAGAGCAGCGGGTAGTCGCGGTGGTGAATCTCTTCAGCCAGATGCGGGTTCTCCTGCTCGGGGAAGGAGTGTGCGTAGGAATCGGACCAGAGCCACATGAGTTCCTGCGGGCCTTCCAATTCGGGCACGTTATGTACGGTATGGCATATTTCACCCAAGGCAGCGATTTCTTCCTTGGTATGAAGCTTGGTCGTATCAATGACCATGCCCCACCGCTTGGCTTCGAGAGCCTCGGGATTTTTCTTGATCGGAGCAGCGTGTCCGCCTGCGGCAACCGCAGCCTTGGGAGCAACGGCGATACCGGCGGCTGCAACCGCGGCAAGTTTGATGAAGGATCTTCTATTGTTCTTCATTATTTCAAACCCTCCGGCTGAATGTGGCAATCCCAGCAGTAGGGAGAGACACCAGCGTTGGTATGACACTTGTCACAGAAGTCCGCCTTGGACTGGTGGCACTTCATGCAGGTATTCTGCAGGGAGATGGTGAACTCTTTGCCTTTGTGGTTCGTGTAGATGCGCTTGCCGTCACGCAAGGCCCAGTCGCGCCACTGATCCAGAAGTACCATGTGCCTTTCGCGCATGAACTCCTTGGACTCGATGCATTCTTTTTCACCTTCAGGATATTTCAGCTCGGGCTGCTTGTAATCCTTGGCAGTGGTGCCCAGCGCAAACGGGGCGCAGAGCAGGCCGAGGAAGATGAGCAGTCCGGCTATGATCGGGAAACCGTAGTGCATTTTCATTTAAGCCTCCATGTTCGGGGGAGTCCAGTCGTCGTCTTCGTCCTCGAATCCGGGCAGCGATTCCATGCGCATATCCATGGTCCGTTCTTCGCCCTCTTCGAGAACCAGCGCGTTGGCGACCAGCTCGTGGGTACCGGTGATGGTGATGCCGGGTGCCCAGTAGTCGGCCAGCGGGATCAGCGTGGCGCGGTCGATGGCACAGATACAGGCCAGGGTATTCACGTCATGCTTGTCCTGGACGTACTTCAGGGCGTTGCCGCGAGGCAGGCCGCCGCGAAGACGGATTTCCAGGATTTCTTCGGTGTTCAGACCGGAACCACCGGCGCAGCAGAAGGTCTGCTCACGGATGGTAGCGGGCGGCATTTCGAAGAAGTTGTTGCAGACGGACTTGATCACGTAGCGCGGTTCATCCAGCAGTCCCATGCCTCGGGCCGGGTTGCAGGAGTCGTGGAACGTGACGCGCAGGTGGTCGTTGCGGCTCGGGTCGAGCGGTAGCTTGCCGTGCTTGATGAGGTCGGCAGTGAACTCGGTGATGTGGACCATCTTGGTGGCCGCAGCAGTGTCGAACACGGTGCCGGTGATCGGGTTGACCGGAGTTTCCATCTGGTCGCCCTGGAGGTCGCCGTTCATGGTGTCCATGTACTGGTGGACGACGCGCCACATGTGGCCGCACTCGCCGCCCAGAATCCACTTACAACCGAGGCGGTTGGCTTCGGCGTACATCTTGGCGTTCAGTTTCTTCATGGTTTCGTTGTTGGTGAACGAACCGAAGTTACCGCCTTCAGATGCGTAGGTGGACATGGTGTAGTCCAGGTCGAGGTAATCGAACAGGAGCATGTAACCCATGAAGGTGTAGATGCCGGGATCGGCAAAGGCGTCACCGGAAGGGGTGATGAACAGGATGTCATGACCCTTTTCGTTCAGCGGTGCCTTGACCTTGCGTCCGGTGATTTCCTCGATGTCATCAACCATGAAGTCCACGATATCCTTGAAGGCGTGGGGCTGAATGCCGAGGTGGTTACCGGTGATGTTACAGTTGGAGACAGGCTCCATGATCCAGTTGGTGTTCAGGCCAACCAGATGCATCAGTTCGCGAGCCATCATGGTCACTTCCGCTGTATCGATGCCGTAGGGGCAGAACAGGGAGCAGCGACGACACTCGGTGCACTGGTAGAAGTAGATGAACCATTCTTTCAGGACATCTTCTTCCATGACGCGGGAGCCAGTCAGCTTGGACAGGATCTTGCCTGCCAGGGTGAATTCGCCGCGGTAGACGGAACGCATGAGTTCTGCGCGCAGTACAGGCATGTTCTTGGGGTCACCGGAACCGATGAAGTAGTGACACTTGTCGGCACAGGCGCCGCAACGGACACAGATGTCCATGAACAGCTTGAGTGAGCGGAACTTGTCCAGACGCTCGCGGAAACCGTTAACAACGATTTCGCGCCAGTTGGACGGCAGCTTCCAGTCTTCGTTTTGCGGGCTCCATTCGCGGGCCTCGCCCCACAGGCCGGGAAGCTTCGATTCCATGTATTCGATCTTCTCGGGCTTGGCGGGGTAACACCAGTTGCCCGGTGAAAAGTCCACCGGGGTCTCCATCCAGCCAGTGGCCGGTGGATTGTAGTCTATGCTCTTAAAGAGCTCTTCAGCTTTAGGCATGTCGGACATATTTCTTCTCTCCTAATAACGAAGTATCACCGTGAAGAGGTGAACCCTCTAAGCCTTTTCTTCCGGGGCCTTGCCATTCTCGGGATTGTCGAGGGGCAGACCTGCCTCGGCCATGGGAACGCCGAATTCCTTTTCGTAATCGGCATAAGCATGAGGCTTGATGTCGGGGTTCCAAGGGTTCACGTGGTGCTTGGCACGGGTGTCGTTCGGCATGTTTCTGGTCGGAGACAAGAAGACACCGGGAAAGTGCATCAGCTTGCTGAACGGGAAGTACACCATGAGACAGCTCACCAGGAAGATGTGAACGTAGAAGGAAACATCGATGTTTTCCGGGGTGACGTACTTGAAGGCAACCAGACCCATGGTCAGTTCCTTGATGGCCACAACGTCGACAACGGCGTAATAGCGCATGTAGATGCCCGACAGAGCGATGGCCAGAATCAAGAACAGCGGGAAGTAGTCGGAGACATACGAGAAGTAGTTGACTCTGGGGTTTATCAGCCTGCGGCCTGCCAACAGGAGCACACCGGCGACGAGGCCGGCATCGGCCAGGTACATGGTCGGTGCACCGATCTGCAGGATACCATCAATGAATTCCAGGCCGTTCACAAAGAAGGGAACCGGCTCCAGGAACAGTCGGAGATGGCGCAGGGCGATAATGAAGAATGAATAGTGGAACGTAATGGCGAACAGCCACAGCCATTTGCTGGACTTGTAAGCCACGACCGGGCCGTCCTTGGTCTCGTGCAAGGACACTTCGGTGTTCCGGAACAGGGAGCGGAACGCAAAGACTTCCAGAACCATGCGCACAAAAGTCTGGGCGCCGGTCTGGGGACAGTCGTATTTGTTCTGCTTGAACATGGTCGGATCAAACGATTTGAACTGACCACCGGTTGTGGGGATTCTGAAGGGCACAGGGCTCTTCCCCCAGTTAATGACTTTGTATGCAAAGCCGACAATGAAGATGATGAACGCCGTGTACGGAAGGCTGGCACCGAAAAATGAATTAATGTGTGCCGCGCCAACCCCGAACAACGGGATCAACACCAGGAGAAAGACGAACAGAAGTGAGTAAAGAGCATTCATCTACCGTCACCTCGCTTGAAGGTTGGACCTGCCGGGTCTCACGCCGGAAGGCCTGCCACATTTGGACGTGCCGCGGATGGATGCGTTCGCGCAGAAGAATTTTGTCAGATGCGTCAAAGAAAGATACCGTGTAATGCCCCCGGCACCGATCAAAAAGAACCGACTCTCCCTAAACCAACACAACCCCGTGGCGCGTTCCTAATCGGTCGAAGAATCTTCGACCGTAACGTCCGCAACCATACCGGCCCGCCTGAGCAATTGGCTCTGGGCGCGTTTCACTTCGTCCACGCGCAACCGGTATATCTTTTCGCGACCTTTTGAATAGATGTCGAAGGACATCATGGCCATATTGTCAATTTTGGCCTCAAACCTGAGTAGTTCAGGCAATCTGCCTGCCGAGTCCATGGCCTTGAAGAACTCGTCGCGAATGAGTTTCTTCAGGAGGAAGACGAAGCTGACGGCCTGGGACGGACTGAAGTCCTGCACGGAGCGAATCCGGATAATCCGGTCCAGTTCGCAGGCGATCTTCTCAGCATCTTCCCATTGGATAGTCAGATCGAGCAGTTCCCGGGTGGCCTCTACGATGGCCGCCCCCACCGGGTTCTGAAAACGATCTTTTTCTCGAGACCAGATTTTCTGTGTCTCTTTGGGGTACGTCTGAAGAATCAGGTTCGCCCATTTTTTAGACAGCTCGTCCTTGCGCTCGGCAAGCTCGGATTCAAATGTCATTATCTACTCTTAAAGGCTGACAAAACGCAGCACTCCCGCATGCCTGGTGGCTGAGGGGTGGCTCCGTTTGACGGCCGTGTTTGTGTAAGTTGTGAAAAACCTCACGTAAAACTTATGAACCATATTCCAAACCCCCCGGTAAACGTCAAGGTTTTTTCAGGGAAAACCCGGCTTGTAATAAGTATTTTCAAGGGTTGATCAGGGAGCAATTCAGTCGGGATTGCTCCCTTGGAATGGTGGTGGTCGTTGGGCATGTCAGCTTGTCACAACTCTGTTTCGACCGCCTCGTTTGGCCTTGTAAAGGGCTTCATCCGCCCGGTTCAGCACCATTTCAATGGAGCTGTCCGTTTCTTTGGCAAAAGAAACACCGATGGAAACCGTGAAGGAGATTTCCTCTCCTTTGACCGGAACTCGTACCGCGGCCAGGTCTTTGAGGAGGCGCTCGGCGACTTCGATAGCTGCATCGGCTGATGTCTCGGTGAGGACCGCGGCAAATTCTTCTCCGCCAAGGCGACCGAATATATCGGAATCGCGGAGTGAAGCCTTGGCTGTGGACGTAAAGGCAATCAACACTTCATCGCCGGCCTGGTGCCCATAGTTGTCATTGATCGATTTGAAATAATCGATGTCGAGCATTACCACGGCGAGGGGGTGTTTGTAGCGAGCAGAGCGCTTGAGTTCATGGTTGCCCAGTTCAAAGAAGCGGCGGCGATTGTTGGCGCCTGTCAGTGCATCGGTGGTGGCCATGCGTTTCATCTCTTTTTCGAGGCGGATGCGCTCGGTGACATCGTGGATGACCGAATAGAGCAGTTGGGTGCCCTGCACCATGATTGGCCCCGAGTAGACCTCGACATCCCGTATTTCATGATTGGCCAGGCGGTGTTGGAAAATGAAATACACGCGGCTTTCCTGCCGTGAGCGGAACATCTCCTGGTAAATATCTTCATCCGACTGCGATGAAAGTTGGCGCATGTTCATTGTGCGCATCTGACTGACGGGATATCCGTAGAATTCACTTGCGGCCGGGTTGGCGTCCACTATCTCATCTGTCTTGGGGTCAACCAACAGCATGATGGCGTGGTTATTCTCAAAGAACGCGCGATACTGCTTTTCGCGCTCGCGCAGAACTTTTTCAGCTTCCAGTCGTGCGGTGATGTCCCGGAACGTGCCTTCCATTGCAACAGGTTCGCCACCTTCATCTCGAACGAAGTGGGCATTGGCCTCAAGCACGATGGGGTCGCCGCTTTTATGTCGGGTTGAAAGGTGAATTCCTTGTACTCGCTCGTGCTGGGTCATGGCCTGTTTCAGCCGCTGCCGCTCGTCATCATCGGAAAAAAGTTGTGCTATGTCATGACCTACCAGTTCATGCTCTTTGAAGCCGAGCAGATTGCAGGTTGCAGGGTTCACCATCTGGATAATGCCGTCCATGCCGGTGACGATAAACCCTTCGACAATGGTCTCGAATATACGGCGGAATTTTTCCTCGCTTCGTCTGAGTACCTGTTCCGCTTTCTTTCGGTTGCTGATGTCGCGGATGGTGTTGACCACTCCGAGAGGTGTGCCTTCGTCGCTGCTAATGAGGGAAACGGAATTTTCTGCGGGGAAGGATTCTCCGTTTTTACGGCGCAGGGTGAACTCGAAGTGAGCGGATTCGCCTCGCTCAAAGGCAAGTCTGGTTATTTCGCCGTACTCTTTCGACATCTCAGGGCTAACATGCAGTTCATCGATGTGGATCCCTGTCAGTTCATCGTTGGACATCTGAAAGATTGATTCGGCTGCCGGGTTGGCGTCGAGTATGTGTCTGTCCGGCGTGAGGATGAGAACACCTTCGCCGAGGGCAACAAAGGTATTTCGCAACCAGAGTTCCTTCTCCTCCAGCGCCTCTTCCATTTTGCGGTGTTCGGTGATGTCCATGCCCGAAGATATGACACCGATGGGGATGCCGTCGTCGTTGCGAAGCAGCCGGTTTCGCCATGTGACGATCCGGTGCTCTCCGTCTTTGGTTATCACCTGATTGGAACTCTCTTCGTCAACGTCGACCATTTCCTGCAAGATCAGGGTGAAATAGTCGCGAACAGCATCTCGCTCGTGGGCCGGGATACAGGTGTCGAACCAATCCTGCCCGAGCAATTCCGCCTTCTCGTAGCCCATGGTCGCGCAGGCGGTTCGGTTCGCCATCATCACCGAGCCGGAGGGGTCCAGGGCCAGGACGATGGTTCCGACAAAGTCTAGATAATTCTCAGCCCGATTGCGTTCCTTGCTGATTAACTGTTTGGCTTCTATTCGGGCGGTGACGTCATCCACGACAACAGTGATTCCATTGTGACCACCGGGAGAAGCATCCACATAGGAAATGGCAATGTCGAAATGGTGTTCTTTCCCGTTTATCACGACTTCGGAATCAAAACGGCAATTCTGTTCGGGATTGAGTGAGCAGCTTGCCTGAATCGAATTGGCAAGCCACGGGATTACCTTCTGCAGTGGCACTTTCTCCGAGGCCGGTGCAGCTTGCTCCAATCCGGTGCCGGGTTGCGCATACGTCAGCGACTCAGGGATGTTTTCGTTTTCCATCAGTTTCTGAGTGGCAGGATTGATCAATTCGATTTGCAGATCACTGCTCAGTAACAGTACGGGCGAAGGAAGTCCGTTGAACAAGGAAAGGAAGCGGCTTCGCTCCTTGGTCAGCAACTGGTTGTTCTCCTGCATCCGTTGCACCCGGTCTTCTTCAGCGAAGCGAGCCCATTGGATGGAGTGCATTATCTCAAGGCCATCGAAGAAACTGCGAAAGAACGATCGAACTTTGCGTTTTTCATCCTCATCGGCAATGGAGTCGCAGATGCGCCTGCGGTATGCGCGTCGGTAGAGCCTGAGTGTTGTCAGGTAGCGGACCAGTGAAACGCCTTTGTCATAATGGGCTCGGGCAAAGATTTCGGCAAAACGATTGACGGAGCTCACTTCGGAAGGTTCCTCGGCAGTGGCGTCGTAGTCGTAACCATAGAGTTCAAGTGTTTGAACCATGGCTTCACTTATCAGTCTGACGGACTCTCCCCAGACAGCCTCGGGGATACCGGTGTCTTGAGCATTGCCGTTCGCCTCTGCCTTGAAACGGATGTCTTCGGCGAGTTGCTGCGTATTACTAATGATGAGATTCTTGAGATGATCCATTACGGATTACTGCCTAATTGTTATTTACAAAGAGTGCATAACAAAAAGCTGGTTATGGGAACAGCCCCAATTTGCGAGTACCGACTTTGTAACAGAATTGTGACGATTTTTTGCACAAGCTTGTGCAGAAACTTTCATTTATAAAGCTCTATACCTGACTCGATTAGTCGGATATGCAATGATCTAAGGCCGATACTATTTGGCTTGGTTTGTGCATTGCTTAGTGCTTTTCAGGGAGTATTGTGCACTAATTCCAGACTGGATTAGTATGAATTAGCACACATAAAAATAGGAGAAAAGGTGCAGAACAGGTTAGCAACAATTTTCATGGTGTTGGCATTGGCGATTTTCTTTGCGGACAACGCACATGCCTTGTGGGGATTTGGCAAGTATACGTCAGTCAAGGCCAGTAATGGCGTTGTCACCTTGCCCACAGCAGATGTCAACGATGGAAAGGCACACTACTATTCGTTTGAGCAGGACGGCAGTGAGGTAAAGTTTTTCGTCCTCAAATCCAGCGATGGTGTTATCCGGGCTGCCTTTGATGCGTGTGATGTCTGCTTCCGGGAAAAGAAGGGATATGATCAGGACGGCGAGTTCATGGTCTGCAACAATTGCGGTATGCGTTTTCATTCCTCCCGCATCAACGAGGTGAAGGGTGGCTGCAATCCCTCTCCGTTGACAAGAACCTACGATAACGACGTTGTCATTTTCAAGGCAGAGGACATCATGGCAGGGCGTGGGTATTTCTAAATGAACATACTGACCATCCCCCTGCGGAATACCCGTAAGAAATGGGTGAAGACCGTCCTGCTGTTATTGGTCTTCACTCTCGGAGTCACGTCCATTGTCTCGCTCAACTACGTGTCGAGCGTTGTTGGCGAGTCACTTGAGAAGAAGCTGACAGCCTATGGCGCTAATATCCTCGTAACGCCCAAGCGAAACACCTTGTCGGTGAGTTATGGCGGATTCACGATGGGAGATATGGCGCTGAGTGTCTCTGATCTTCGTGAGTCCGAGGTCGTTGCAAACATCCAATCCATCAAGATGAAGGAGCGCATAGCCGTTGTTGCGCCCAAGCTGGTAGCCATGACCAAGGCCAATGACGCTGCAGTGGGTGTTGTTGGTGTTCGCTGGGAACAGGAGAAAATCCTCAAGGGCTACTGGGCTGTCAATGGACAGTTCCCGGATGCTGCGGATGAAATCCTTGTCGGTGCAAAGGTGGCCGATACGCTCGGTGTGTCTGCCGGAGACAAGATTCAACTGGATGGCGCTTCGGTCACGGTTGCCGGGGTTATCATGCCCACCGGCAGCGACGATGATTCGGTTGTTTTTGCCAGAATGGAGTTTGCCCAGCAGCATTTCGGTTCGGCGGATACGGTAAGTTTTGTTGAAGTGGCCGCCTTGTGCGCCGGGTGTCCGATCGAGGAGATCGTCGCCGAACTCCAGGAAGCGCTTCCCGGCACCGAAATCCAGGCGTTACAGTCCATTGTCAAACAGCGCATGTATTCCGTCAATTTCGTCAAGCAACTCATCCTGACGGTTTCTCTGGTTATTCTCTTGATCGCCTGCTGCATGGTTGGCGTGACAATGCTCTCTTCGGTCAATGAGCGGATCAAGGAGATTGGCCTCATGCGATCCCTTGGATTTTCTCGGGCCGGAATATTCGGCATCTTCTGTTTCGAGGCCGTGCTGATCGGTCTGTTGGCCGGAGCTTTAGGATATCTGGCCGGTTTTGCCCTGAGCCTTGAAGTGCTGGCTGCGCTGGACATAGCCAAGGGGGCGACACTGAGCTTCAGTGTGGGTGACATGGCATTGACCTGTCTGTTTATTGTAGGGGTTTCCGTGGTCTCATCGTTCTTCCCGGCCTGGAAAGCATCATCCATCGAACCGTCTGAAGCGTTGATATCACTGTAGGAGACACCATGCTTGAAGCAAGAAACATCATCAAAACATTCCAGTCGGAAGGGGTAGAGACTCGAGCTCTGGACAGTGTTGATTTGACAGTTCAGCCGGGTGAGTTTGTCTCAATCGTCGGGCGATCCGGCTCCGGGAAAACAACGTTTCTCAATATTCTGTCCACGCTTCTGACTCCTGATTCTGGAGAGATCCTGTACGGCGGGGAAGATGTGACCACATTCGCCGCTGACAGGTTGAACCAGTTGCGTCAAAAGGACTTCTCGGTGGTCTTCCAGTTTCACTATCTGCTGCCGTATCTATCTGCCAGGGAGAATGTCCTGCTCCCGTATATGAAAGGGCTGGCTCCGGTAAGCAATGAAATCAAGAAACGCGCGGATGCCTGTCTGGAACGGGTCGGTCTGGCCGGCAAGGGGAGTAAAATCCCTGGTCACCTTTCCGGCGGCGAACAGCAGCGTGTTGCCATCGCTCGTGCATTGGTCAAGGAATCGACTGTACTCTTCGCCGATGAGCCGACAGGTAATCTGGACAAGGCGACCGGAGATTCCGTGATGGAGTTGCTGTCCGAGTTGAAAAATGAAGGATTGTCCGTGGTCATGGTTACTCATGACGAGGAGTATGCTGCCAAGGCCGATCGAATCGTGCACATGGCTGACGGCCGCGTGCTGTAGATGAAATAGAAAAGCCGCCTGAAAGGCGGCTTTTTTTATTGGTATTTTGACAATATCTGATCGAGGGTGCCGTTTTCTCGGATTGCCTGTATCTTCCTGTTCACCACCGAAAGGCAATTTTCCCAACCTGTGACGTGATTAAAGACGAACCTGAGCCACACTGATGATAGCGGCTTTTCCGCGAAGTGGAAGTCCTCTCGCGACATTGAAGGGGTTGTCTTCATAAGCCACAAAGCGGTTCGCTTGTTGATGGCGACACCGTCCACACGTCCTTGTTTGACCATACGCAATAGCAGAATATCCTTGTTGACATCATAGCGAATCGCTTTCCCCTGAAGGAACAAAGGTTCTATGACCGGATATGAATAATTGCTGATGCAGCCGATGGTCTTACCTTCCAGGCTCTCAAGCCCGGAATAAATGAGCGGCGTTCGTGCAGAGGATATAATGATACTGTCTTCACGAAGGATTGGATCACTCCATAAAAAGCGATCTGGTTTCGGCACCCACTCTATTGCTTCCAGTCGTGTGTAAATGGGTGCTTCATTGCTCAGAAGCAGTTCTCGAGGTTTGGAATAAAGATCGACATTTCTTGTGATGGAGTCCGGCAGGACCTCCTCGAAAAGATCAACAGCAATCCCACTCGGTGCCGCGTCTGTCAAAATCTCATACGGTGCCCACCCTCTGGCGAAATAGCCGAGAGTCACAGTCCTTCCTTCAGCCATTGCCACATGTGGAGCGACCAGCATCATCAGGACAAGAAGCGGAGAAGACAGTATTCGTATCATTGAATGAGGTGACCTCGTAAAGTTGGCAGACCGTATGCTAGTCGGCGTCAACGGTTGTAGATGGTTATATTATATTGCATTATGCCAGCTCCTTAAAGATGTTTTTTGCGATATTAATTGCTTGTCCTTAAGCAGGGTTAGGCATACTCTGCCGCATGTTTATCAATCTGACCCCCGGCATGCGCTTCATGCTGGTAGGCACCATCCTCTTTTCCATCGGTTCGCTGCTGATCAAGCTCGCCGGTGAACATGTTCCCACCATGCAATTGTTGTTTTTGCGCGGTGTGGTCGGTGTTGTTTTGTGCTGGGTTCTTCTTCGACGATCCGGGGTCGGTTTCTTTGGCAATCGGCGGTGGTTTCTTCTCGCTCGGGGGTTGGTAGGCTTCATTTCCTTGTTCGCAGAGTTCTATGCGCTTATCCATTTGCCTCTGGCTGATGCAACCGCCATCATTTTTACGCATCCGGCAATTGTCGCCTTGCTGGCATGGTTTGTTCTCAAGGAACGGCTCGGTAAGTGGGGGCTTGTGGCTGTGGGGGCCAGTCTGACCGGCGTAGCCCTTGTCTGTCGGCCTAGTTTTCTTTTTGGAGTGGGCAAGGCTGATCTTGATCCTGTTGCCGTGGCTGTGGCGCTCGCAGGCGTACTGGTTACCGCGTTGGCCATCCTTGTTGTGAGGACGCTGGCGAAAACTGAGCATCCTGCAGTCGTTATGGCATATCCCCCCTTATTGATCTGCCTGATCGGGCCTTTTTTCTCGCATGACTGGGTCATGCCGACCCCAATCGAATGGCTGTATATCGCCGGAATCGCGATTTCGATGAATCTCGGTCAATATTTCATGACACGTGGCTACGCCATTGAATCTGCCGCACGTATCAGCGGAATCACCTGTCTGGAAATGGTTTTTGCCGCCATGTGGGGTGTCTCATTCCTTGGTGAAATACCGGACTACTGGACGATCAGCGGCGGCACCTTGATTGTGTTGGGGACGTTCCTGCTCGGGCGCGACAGTCTGGACGACACACCGGAAAAGTCAGTCGCATAACAGGTTGTGACAAGACGTTTGTGTCATTGCGGCATACGTACTGTGTGCCCTGACTTTCAGAACTTTTCGAATACATCCATCAATTCGTCGTCAATGGTGACCGGGTCCTGTGCATTGAGTTGAACCAGCCGGTGCAGGAAGGTGAAGCTCAGTTCGTCCATTTCCTTGAATCGCATGGCTATCTGGTTGTCGCCGGAGCGAATGATATCGCCTTCGGTGACAATCCGTACGCTGGGTGACAAGGGAATGTGTAGCTCGGCATGTGTTCCCACATGGCAGTCATCACATCCAACGAGTAAGGCTCCCTTGAGGCTGATGTCCCTGGTCTCCACCGGGATGACAACGTCGTCCACGGTGACGTATGCTTCGAATCCCGCCTTGACGCGGGTGCTGTGTCGCTTGTTGTCGTCCATGATGATCACTCCTTAACCCTTGTATAACATATTTTGGACGGTGAGCAAAAGACCTGCTTGCTGAAGAGTGGCGGTCAGGAGGCGCGATGTTGTTTGTGAGCCGTCCTGAAATAGGTTGACGGTTTTTGAAGGTTTCAATCAGGCTGTGGGGCTAGGGTGTGTCGACAATCACTTCAGCCACAGCCACATTGCTCCTACGTACACGAAAGCAAGATAGGACGTCGCCAGCTTGTCGTATCGTGTTGCAATCCTTCGAAACTGTTTTAAATTTCCAAACATACACTCTATAGCACTTCGCTCCTTATAGAGATGTTTGTCATATGTTCGCCTTGTCTTTCTGTGAGAGCGAGGAGGGACAACCGGATTGGCATTCATGGCTTCAATTGCCATTACAATTTCATCTGAATCATAGCCCTTATCAGCAAGGACATGCTCGGCAGCCTGTCCTTCAATAAGCGGAATCGCCATACTGCAATCCGCTGTATTTCCAGGTGTTAATATGAATTTAGTTGGACATCCGAGAGCATCTGTGGCAGCATGGACTTTCGTTGAAAACCCTCCTCTAGATTTCCCCACCGACTGCTGGAGGTGCCCCCTTTCCGCCAGCCGAATGCTGATGAGCTCGCACTATTGTGCTGTCAATCATGAGCCATTCAGTATCAGCGTCTACCGCAAGCGTGTTGAAGATCATTTGCCATACACCTTTCTTGGCCCAGCGGATAAATCTCTTATGGACCGAAGACCACTTGCCATAGCTTTCTGGCAAATCTCGCCAAGGCGCCCCTGTCTTGCCAATCCACATGACTGCATCAATGAATAGCCTGTTATCTTTTGCAGTTACACCGCAGTCACTTTGTTTTCCTGGAAGATATTCTTTGATTTTATCCCACTGATCGTCGCGTAGAGCGTGTCTTTTTTGCACTGCCAACCTCCTGCCAAGAAGTATAGCAAATCTCAGAATGATTGTCGACACGCCCTAGCCCCACAGCCTGATTCGTGTACATCGTTTGGCGTTCTCATTCCTAGGCTGAGATGTGGCCGTTGTGAATTGTATATCTCAACGGATTCCCTCACCAGGGTATTGAGCTCTGCAAAGTCGTTGCATTTGGTGACCATGAACTCTTGCTTCAGAATTCCATTCATCCGTTCCGCCAAGGCATTTTGATAGCAGTCATAGCCATCTGTCATGGAAGGAACCATGCCGGATTCCTGGAGTTTTCTCTGGTAGACCGAAGAAGCGTATTGGAGTCCTCGATCTGAATGGTGAATTGTATTCACCCTCCTTCGCTTGTTTTCAACTGCCGCGTCCAGCGCTTTGGTTGTGCTTTCCGCACTGAGATCCCGGCTCACGTTGTATCCCATTATCTTCCGGCTGAATGCATCTGTCACCAGCGACAGATAGCATGTTTGCTCACGTGTATTCACGTAGGTAATGTCGCTTACGAACACCTGCTCAGGACATCTCGGTTGAACATCTTTCAACAAGTTGGGATGCTTTTTTAGCCAATGCTTCGAGTTGGTTGTCTTTGTATAGTTTTTCCGTCGCTTGATGAGCATATGCTCTCGCCGCAGCAGGGAAAACAACCCATCACGTCCGAGCCTGATTCCCTTTGCGGAAAATGCGTCCTTCAACAGGTGGTACAGCTTTCGAGTCCCAAGGCGGGGCATCCTGGTCCGCACGTTCAGGACCATGGCCTTTGCCTCCTGATACATGGCTTCCCGTGCATCATGGCGCTTTTCAGCCTGATACACGGACTGCCGACTGACCCCGAGCTGCCTGCAACAAGCAGACAAGCTTATTTGTCTTTCTCTCTGAAGACTTCGTGCAGCTCGGGGGTAAGCTTTTTTCTTATAGAAGTCCCAAACTCGCGGTCGGAAATCTCAATCATTTTATTGAGAAGCGCGGTCTTGATCTTTTCTTCCTCAAGCTCTTTCTCCAGCCGTTTGATCTTCTGGACCGGTGTTTCTCTGGCTTTTGGGTCTTTTCGGGAATGTACCATGGACTTGCTCCAATCAAGGGTGCCGTGCTTCCTGAGCCACTTCAGCACAGTGCTTCGCCCTTGAATACCATAAAGAGCCTGAGCCTGCTTGTACGTCATCTCGCCCTTTTCCACCTGTGCCACAACCGACAATTTAAAGGCCATCGTGTAATCGCGTTGGGTGCGTCTAACTCGCTGTTTGGATTTGTCTTCCATAAATAGGTCCTCTGGGTGTCAACCTATTTCAGGACGGGACATTGAAATAAAAAAGGCCGGAACCATGTGGTTCCGGCCTTTTGCTTTGTATTTCGAGAAGTCTAGTCGTATTCGACTGCGCTGAACTTCATCAATGCATCCCAGTTGTGGATGGCTTCCACGTAGCGGATGGTGCCGGTCTTGCCGCGCATGACCAGAGAAGAAGTCTCGGCGCCGTGTCCGTGGTAGGCAACACCTTTCAGGAAGGTGCCGCCGGAGATGCCGGTGGCGGCGAAGAACAGGTCTTCACTCTTGACCAGATCGGAAACGGTCAGCACGCGGCGAACATCCATGCCATATTCGGCCAGAGCGTTCTTTTCGTCCTGCTTCTGCGGATCGAGCTTGGCGAACATCTCGCCGCCCATGATACGGATGGCGATGGCGGAGAGCACGCCTTCCGGGGTTCCGCCTGTTCCCATCATGACATCCACCTCGCAGCGGGGGTCGATGGCCATCAACGAACCGGTGATATCACCGTCGGTGTGCAACTGAATGCGGGCACCGGCTTCGCGGATGTCGCTGATCAGCTTTTTGTGACGGGGCTTGTCCAGAACGAAGACGACCAGATCGTCAACATCCTTGTCGAGCGCACGGGCGATCAACTTGAGGTTGTGACCGGTGGGTGCTTCGATATCAACAACGTCTTTTGCCTGGGAAGGCACGACGAGTTTCTGCATGTAGTAGCTCGGGCCCGGATCGAACATGGCTCCTGCGGGAGCAACTCCGACAACGGAGATGGCGTTGGGACGACCGTTGGAGAGCAAGTTGGTGCCTTCCAGCGGATCGACGGCGATGTCGACTTTGGGGCCTTTGGCGCGACCAAGCTTTTCACCGTTGAAAAGCATGGGAGCGTCGTCTTTTTCCCCTTCGCCGATCATGACGCGACCTTCGATATCGAGGGTATTGAAACAAAGACGCATGGCGTCAACAGCAGCCTGGTCGGCGGAGATCTTGTCTCCCTTTCCGAGCCAGCGTGCACATGCCAGTGCGGCGGCTTCGGTGACACGGACGAGATCGAGGGCCAGATTTTTCTGCGGAGCTTCCATAGCTGTCTCCTAATATTTTTCGCGAATCATCGCGGCGAAGTTTTCCGGGGTGAAGCCGTATTTGTCGGACAGGGTCTTGCCGGGGGCGCTGGCGCCAAAGTGGTCGATGCCGAGTACGACACCTTCCAGACCGACATATTTGTACCAGTAATCGGTGCGACCGGCTTCGGCAGCGGCACGGGCCGTGACTTCAGGCGGCAGCACTTCATCTTTATATGATTTGGGTTGAGCGTCAAACAGCTTCGCCGAAGGCATGGAAACCACGCGAACCTTGCGCTTGAACAGCTTGGCGGTTTCCAGTGCCAGAGATACTTCGGAGCCCGAAGCGATGAGGATCAGGTCGGGAGTGCCGTCGCAATCCTTGAGAACGTATCCGCCCTTGCGGGGGCCGTCCTGAACAGCGGGGTACTCGGCCGGATCGAGAATCGGCAGTCCCTGACGGGTCAGGAAAATGGCCGAAGGCATCTTTTCCTGCTTCATGGCGATATCCAGACAGACCTTGGTCTCCTGAGCGTCAGCCGGACGCAGGTCGATGAGGTCCGGGATCAGGCGCAGGGAGCTGACGTGCTCGATGGGCTGATGGGTGGGACCGTCTTCGCCGACCCAGAAGGAATCGTGAGTGAATACGTACAGTACCGGCAGTTCCTGCAGCGCGGACATGCGAATGGCGTTGCGGCAGTAGTCGGAGAAGGTCAGGAAGGTTGCGCCGAAAGGCATCAGGCCGCCGTGCAGCTGGATACCGTTCATGATGGCGGCCATGGGGAATTCGCGAACACCGAAGGCCAGGTTGCGAGCAGTGTACCCGTCAATGGCGAAGTCGCCGTAGGTGGTACGGAAGTTCATGGTCTGGTTGGACGGATCAAGGTCTGCGGAACCACCGATCAGGGTGGGCAGGGAATCCATCACGGAATCAAGGCAGGTACCCCATGCCTTACGGGTAGCCATGGTCTCACCCGGGGTGAATTCAGGCCAGTCGATGGACAGCTCGGGACGCGGCTTGTTGACCTGCTCCCAGATGGCGGCGAAGTCGATGTCAGCCATTTTCTCTTCAACCAGAGCCTGCCACTTGTCAGCCTTTTCGCGCATGCCGTCGAAACGGGCGCGGTATGCTTCCAGAACATCTTCGGCGACGTGGAAATCTTCGGCGGGAAGGCCGAGTTTTTCCTTGGTTGCCGCGATTTCGTCAGCCTTGAGCGGCTCACCGTGGGTTTTGTGGCTGCCTTCCATGGTGGCGCAGCCTTTAGCCATGGTGGTGTTACCGATGATCAGCGTGGGACGGGAGGTCTCAAGCTGTCCGGCCTTGATGGCGGCACGGATTTCATCATGGTTGTGACCATCCACTTCGATGACGTGCCAGCACAGTCCTTCAAAGACTTTCTTGTGGTCGGTGCAGTCGGCCTGACAGGTGGGGCCGGCCAACTGGATTTTATTGGAATCGTAGTAGGCGATGATCTTGCCCAGTCCCCACAGACCGGCAAGGGAAGCAGCGCCCAGAGCAATGGGTTCCTGCAGGTCGCCGTCCGAAGAGAGGACATAGGTGTAGTGATCCATGACATCGGAACCGAGCTTTTCGCGGAGGTATGCCTCGGCGACAGCAAAACCGACGGTCATGGCAAAGCCCTGCCCGAGAGGACCGGTGGTGGCCTCGACGCCCGGAGTCAGATGGACTTCAGGGTGTCCCGGTGTCAGGGAATCGAGCTGGCGGAAGTTTTTGATATCGTCCATGGAGATGAAGCCGTTGAGGTGCAACAGCGCGTAAAGCAACATGGACTCGTGGCCGGCGGAAAGGATGAACCGGTCACGGTTGAACCACTTGGGGTCGTCCGGATTGAAGTTAAGGAATTCGGAGAACAGGATGGTGGCGTAATCGGCGGAGGACATTGCGCCGCCGGGATGACCGGAGTTGGCCTTGGCAACGCCGTCCATGATCAACCCTTTGACCACGGCGATGGTCTTATCCGTCATTTGCGTCATGGTAATATACCTTTTTAAAAGTTGTTATTTGGCTACTGTGTCGATGAGGTCGATACGTCGCTGATGACGATCGCCACCGAAGTCCGTTTCCAAAAATGCCTTGAGAATCTCCACGGCCAACCCCTGGCCGGTGACTCGTTCGCCCAAACAGAGGATGCGTGCATCGTTGTGCTCGCGTGCCATCCGGGCGAGAAATTCGTTGGTGCAGAGTGCGGAGCGCACGCCCATGCGGTTGGCGGTCATGGTCATGCCCTGCCCGGTGCCGCAGATGAGTACACCCATCAGGTTGTCGTCCGCTTTCACCTTTTCCGCAACCTTGGCAGCGAAATAAGGGTAGTCGCAGGAATCGAGACAATCGGGACCTTCGTCGATGACGTCGTATCCCCACTGTTTCAGACAGGCGATGAAAACCTGCTTTAAGTTATAGCCGCCGTGATCGGAGCCAATGACAATGGTTTTATTCACTTTGGATTTCTCCCGTTTTAGCTCTGCTGCTCGCGCAGCTTGCTCATGCGTTCCTCGCGGTCACGAATGAGTTCGTCCTTCAGAGTCTCGATTTCCTCTTTCAGAAAGTCGATCTGCCGAAGGCTCATTTCCTTTTCCGCCTTCCTTCCTCTGGGCGCCTCTGCGATACGCCCGAGGTTGCCATATTCCTGTTCGAGTTCTTTTTCAAGTCTGCTGATCTCGAAACGGGTGAGAATCGACTTGCCGAGCCACTTGATTTCAGCCACCCAGGTCTTCAGCCCGAGTGTGAATACTTCCAGAACCGAGTCATTATTATGCGATTCACTCATCATACGTCCTCATGTGTGACAGGAGCATTATTGTTTTATGGATGTGTAGCCATTATCCAGGCGTTTGATCAAAGCCCCTTCGGGCAGTTCCAGATCCGTGGATTCGTTTGGCCATGCTTTTGTCTTCAATTCTCGTGACTTAACGCGCAAGACTCCCTGCTCCCCGTCGTCCATGGTCAGGACCACGCGTCCGGGCAGTGGGAGCGGTTCGTCGCCGTATCGTTCGACGCTGAGTTGCCACATCCGCTTCTCTTCATACGCATCAGGGGCCGTTCCTTCAATGATAATCGGGTGACCGGCCTTATCCAGCGTTATGGATCGGATGGAACCATGGTTCACTTCGTAAATGTAATGATCCCCATCCGGTCGAGCGTTTCCGTATTTCTTGGGAGCCAGTTCGGAAAAATCTCCCATGGTCACTCGGGCAAGTGTGTTGAGAGAAAAGGGGAAAGGCATGCCCAGCCGGGTTGCTCCGAGAACCGGGTTGATGTGGGCGTACGCGATGTTCTCAGAAGGGTAATATACCAGCAGGCCGTCGCCGTTCTCCCTGATGTGCGCCAACAACTTGCCGATGCCTGCCGCAATATCTAGGCGCATGGCACCATCGAAATTACCCCACATGGAAACACGTGTGAGATTGGTGCGTCGTGTAGGGACAACTCTGGTGTAACGTAACGAAGCGCTGATCAGAACCCCGGGGGCTTCTGTGGGAGCGCAGTAGTTGTCACGAAAAGAACGCCATGCCGCTTCGGGTGTTTCCTGGATGGTTCCGGGCGGCAGCTTGGGTGCGCATCCGACCACGCTCAGCAGCACGAGGAGCGCCGCCATTGGTGTGAAGCGTATGAACACGTTACAGAAGTTGATCATAAATCCTTGAGCTTCTTCTTGATGTGTTCCGGTTCACGCGTGCCGTGCTTGAGGGAATAATTATATCCCTTGCGGGCTTGCTTGATGTTGCCCATGGCAGCCGCGATGTCGCCGTAATGTTCCCATATGGTCGGGTCGTCATTCATGGCGTCAACTGCGAAGCCGATGGTCTCCCATGCCTTGTCCAGCTTGCCTTGCTTGAAGTAGACCCATGCCACGGAGTCCAGAATGTAGCCGTTTTCCGGGTCAAGGGAAGAGGCTTTCTGCACCAGCACCAGAGCCCGATCAAGGTCACGCCCTTCTTCGGCCAGGGTGTAGCCAACAAAGTTGAGTGCATTGATGTGGTCCGGGTGGCTGCGAAGCACCTTTTCCATTATTTCAAGTCCTTCGGAGCGTCGGTCGGTCTCTTCGTACAACATGCCAAGCTCATAGCTGATCTCGGGGTTATCCTTGAGTCGTTTCAGCCCGTCTTTCAGGACTGCTTCCGCACCGTCGATATCGTCGATGCTGCGCAGCAGTTTGGATTCGAGCACGTAGAAAATGTGCCCTTTGGGGAAAAGCTCCTTGCCCTGTCGTGCCAGTTCAAGGGCCTTATCCGTGTCGCCCTGCACGTGGTACAGTTGGGATTTGAAACGCAGTGCGTGCGGGTAGAGGCGATCGTCTTCCCTGACTCGGGAAAGCTGTTTGAGGGCCTTGTCCGGGTCTTTCTCGCCGTCATTGGCGATAACCGCTTTATAGAAATAGTACTCGGCAGGAATCTCGCCGTCCGATGTCAGCATATCCAGAACCGTCGATCCCTGTGCGTAGAACTGATCATCTATGAACATGAGCGCCGCATCCAGGATGAACGCCTTTGACAGCGGACCGTCCAGAGTCAGTTGCAGGGCGCGATCAGGGTTGTTCAGCTTGAGGTTCAGGTTGATCATGCGCAACCGTGCTTCGGGGAAGGGGTCGCCCTGTTCGAGGATGGTGGTGTAGGTCTTTTCCGCCTCGACGTAGTCCTTGTTCAACTCGTATTGGTAGGCAAGTTCGACTAGTGCCTCAGTAAAGCGCGGGTCCATGGACACGGCCTTGCGGAGATTGGCGATGGCTGCCTTGCGCATGCCCAGATTGCCCTGGGTGCGACCAATGGCGTAATACGTGTCTGCCGTGCGTTTGTCTGTCGGGATGCGTTTAAGCTCATCCAGCGCCTTGGCATTTTCACCGGCATCCATCAGCATCTGCCCGAGGCGCTCACGCACCTGAAAATCGTCCTGATGGCGGGAAAGGTAATCGACCATGACGTCAACCGCAGCGCCGATACGGTTCTCGATGGCATAGGAATTCGCCAGATAGATGGTCAGCACGCGGTTGTCGGGAAATGCATCCAGACCTTCCTTGAGGATGGTGCGGGATCGGGCCGGGCCTGCCTGGTCGTTCCAGTACATGCTGGCCTTTTCGAGGTAAAGCTGCGGAGAGGGGGCTTCCTTGAGCAGACGGTCCAGTGCCTCTTCGGCGCGTTCCTTGATATCCTGAACATCTTCGGGAGTCAGGTCGCTCTGTTTGCCTTCGGACATGTGACGCTGCAATCGCTGCATCTGGTCCTGATACACGAGGTAATCGTAGTTGAGCTGGGCTTCGGTGCTCAGAGGTCTTGGCTCGATCTGCGGCGACCGGGATTTGGAGCTTGACGCGCAGGCGGAAAGTCCGGCCATGGCGAGACAGAGAAGCAAGAGGGTCGCGGCAGTTGCCGATGGTGAGCGATGTTTTGTTGGCATAGTGGTCTCGTTTTATTCGTGTTCCAGTACCCAGTCTTTGGAAAACCCTTTGATCTTTTCGGTCATGTATTCCCGAATCTTGACCAGTAGGCGTGCTTCGATCTGCCGCACCCGCTCTCTGGTCACCTCGAATCGTTCCCCGATTTCGCGCAGGGTGACGGGGTCCTCTGAGAGCAGACGGTCATCAAGGATAGCCAGTTCCTTCTCATTAAGCGAGGGCCGGATCGCTTTGATGTTTTCAAGCATCAGGTCCACGATCTGGTCGCTGGCGATGGTCTCCTCGACGCCGGGGCCAAACGACGGCAGGAAGTCCATTTTCGTGGCATCCGAGTCCTCGCCAAGGGGCGTGTTGAGCGACATGTCGTTCTTGGACAGACGTTGGTCCATCTCTTCGACATCGGTCTCGCTCACCCCCAGGGACTTGGAGAGCGCTTCGGTGGTCGGATCAAATCCGAGAGCCAGAAGGCGCTGCCGTTCCTTGTTCAGGTTGTAGAACAGCTTGCGTTGCGTCTGGGTGGTGCCCACCTTGACCATGCGCCAGTTGTCCATGATGTATTTCAGGATGTACGCCTTGATCCAGAATGCAGCATAGTAGGAAAATTTGATTCCCTTTTCAGGATCGAATTTTGTTACGGCCTTGAGAAGGCCGACATTGCCTTCCTGCACCAGATCAAGGGCGTTCTGCATCCATTTGCGCTGAAAATCCATGGCAATCTTGACCACAAGGCGAAGATGGGAGGAAACCAGCTTGAATGCGGCATCCTGATCGTTCTCATCCTGCACGCGTTTGGCCAGCGCGTATTCCTCGTCCGGGTCGAGCATGGGAAATCGCGCAATCTCCCGCAGGTACAACTGAAGGGGGTCGCGTACTCGGACTTCCTTGGAAGTCGGCTTGGCAAAGGCGGGAAGCAGCGTTTCAATCGGTTCCACTTTGGCGGGCGGGGAAACCGGCACTGCCTGGGAGCTGACGGTTTTGCCCTCCACATGGGCAGATTTGAGTGCCTCTTCGTCTATGGCCTGCTCGTCAATGTCTTCTTCGACAAGCTCCGGCTCCATGATGTTCGAATTCAACTGTGTATCATTATCTTTGGATGACATATCTATATATCGGGCCTTATGGGCTTCCGGTTCAATACTAATATAAGAGTAAGAAAACGACATTATAGTTTTTGTGTTTCCTTTTCAATGTTTTTCACCTCGGGGCAAATTTGTGCAACCATATGCTCATGCTGGCCCTCTGATTATTGTCTCGCCGTGAAAAATACTTGATTTTCAAAGGTACAGGGGCTATATCGAGATATCTAGATATAAGAATTAATTGCCCCGCCAGCGGGGTTTCAGGAGTGAGAAGTGCCCGATTTCAGATCCGTATTGCGTGACGATAAAGTGTATTTTTTCGATGGCGGTTATGGAACGCTGCTGCAGAGCAGAGGACTGCCCGCCGGACTTTCCCCGGAATTGTGGGGACTCAAGGAACCGGATGTCATTCGCGGCGTGCATCAGGATTACATCGATGCAGGAGCCAATGTTCTGACTACCAACACATTCGGCGGCTCCCGTCCGAAGCTGGGCATGGATGCGGATCCATATGAGTTGAACAAGGCCATGACTGAAATCGCACGGCAGGTCGCTGGCGACAATGCATTCGTTGCCGCCTCCATTGGGCCCACCGGACACTTTGTCGAACCCCTTGGTGATCTGACGTTTCGAGAGCTGGTAGATATTTTCAAAGAGCAGATTCGCGGCTGTGTGGATGGCGGTGCCGATCTGATTTTGGGTGAAACTCATTTCGATCTGGCCGAGGCCAAGGCTGTGGTGGTCGCGGCACGGCAGGTTTGTGATCTGCCCGTTGCGCTCTCCATGACCTTTGAGGGCGACGCGTCCCTTACAGGCACTACGCCGCAGACCTTTGTCGACACCATGCAGAATATGGGCGTCGAGCTGATCGGTACGAACTGTTCGGCTGGCCCTGAGCAGATGCAGAATATCCTGCGTTCCTGGGCGCCCCGTTTGGAAACCCCGGTTTTTGCCGAAGCCAACGCCGGTCTGCCTGAGCTGGACGATGACGGCAACACCCGATTCCGTTTGCCGCCCGAGCCTTTTGCCGAGCAGGCCGCCGCGTTCGTTGATCTGGGTGCCAAATTCATTGGCGGTTGCTGTGGCACCACCCCCGACCACATTCGTGCCTTGCGCGCCAAGGTCGGTGACAAAACATGGCAACGCCCGGAAAAAACCGACGACGCCCAACTGGTTCTGACATCGCGTGCCGTTTCGGTTCCCATCGGTTTTAACCATCCTGGCGTGATCATCGGCGAGCGCATCAATCCGACCGGGAAAAAACAACTGACAGCCGAGTTGCAGGATGGTGCTTTCACCGAAGCTCTGCGTTTCGCCTCTGAGCAGATAGACCTCGGAGCACCCGTGCTGGATGTCAACGTCGGTGCGCCGATGGTTGACGAAGTCGCTCTCCTGCCGGAACTGACCAAAACGCTGATCAGTCGTTTTTCTACCCCTCTTTCAATTGATTCCAATGATCCCAAGGCTGTTGAAGCGGGACTGTGGGTGTACCCCGGTTCGCCGCTGGTTAACTCCATTTCCGGTGAGTCCGGCAAGATGGAGGAGCTTGGCCCGCTGTGTAAGCAGTTCGGTGCACCGTTTATCCTGCTGCCCATCGTCGGTAACAAGCTGCCTGTGACCGCAGCCGAGCGGTTGACGGTTATTGAAGGGTTGCTGCAACAGGCGTATGACCTCGGAATTCCCAAACGGTTGATCATGGTTGATGCTTTGGCTCTGACAGTGTCATCCAAGCCCGAAGCGGCACGCCATGCCTTGGATGTCATGCGCCACTGTCGCGATGAGTGGGGTCTGCCCACTACCATCGGCCTGTCCAATATCTCTTTTGGTCTGCCTGCCCGAGAACTGCTGAACTCCACCTTCCTGTCGCTTTCCATGGCATCGGGACTGTGTTCATTTATTGCCAATCCCAACTCCGCCCGTTTGCAGGAATCACTGCATGCCACCGAAGTGCTGCTCAACCGCGATCCGCAGGCGGAACGGTATATCGAGAAGTTCTCCGATTGGACCGGCGGCTCTCAGGGAGGAGCAGCGCCGTCTACCGGTAAGACTGCTAACTCCACGGACAGCAATCTTCCTCCGGTTCAGGCTGCGGTCATCAAAGGTGACAAGGATTCCATTGTCGCTCTGGTAGAAAAGGAGCTTGATGCTGGCAAGGCGGCCATGAGCATCGTCAATGATCTGCTCATTCCCGGCATTCTTGCCGTGGGCGACAAGTACGAGAAAAAGGAATACTTCCTGCCGCAGTTGCTCCAGTCCGCTGAAACCATGCAGACGGCATTTGCCCGTTTGAAGCCGCTGTTGGAAGAGGACGAATCTGCCGGAGAAAAGCCGGTAGTCATCATGGCCACAGTGGAAGGCGATATCCACGACATCGGCAAGAATATTGTCTGTCTGATGCTCAAGAACTACGGCTTCGAGGTGGTGGATCTGGGCAAGGACGTCAAGGCCGAAACCATTGTCGACGCCGCTCAGGAGCACAAGGCGTCCATCATCGGGCTGTCGGCCCTCATGACCACGACCATGGTCCGCATGGAAGATACCATCAAGCTGGTGGGTGAGCGCGGTCTCGACACCAAGGTGATCATCGGCGGTGCGGTTGTTACGGAAAAATTCTGTAACGCCATTGGCGCTGACGGGTGGTCCACTGATGCCATCGATGCAGTGAAGCTTGCACAGCGGTTGACCCAGTAACGGTTTTCACAATGAATCATTCAAAGGCCGCCTCTTGAGGTGGCCTTTTTTTGTGGCGAGTAATTTTCAGGAATGAGCGCAGAGGCTAAGTGGCAGAAGGGCGGAGGCTCTTGCGTCAGGGGCTTGCGTTACAGGAGAGCGCCTTCCAGTCGGAGCAGGTACTGTTTCATTTTCAGGCCGTCTTTTGCGCTGAATCCGACCAGTTTCCCATTGGAGCCGAGTACTCTGTGGCAGGGGTAAATGATCGGAAACGGATTGGTTGCCATGACACGCCCCACAGCTTGTGCTCCGCCCGAGGAGCCGATGTCGGCAGCCAGTTCGCCGTAAGTTCTGGTTGCCCCTTGGGGAATGGCTTTTGTGGCGTCCAAGGTGACCCGTTGGAAGTCGGTGAGATCGGTCATGTGGAGGGGAAGGTCCGGCCATTGTGGTCGCTGGCCGTTTATGTATCGCTCCAAAGCGGATTCGATTTCTTTCGCATGGGCGGAAAACGATACGCTCTGTTCATCGGCATCGGCGAAGCGGGGGCTGATGGACGTGATCTCGTCGTCACACCAGTGTAAATCCAGCGCAAGAGGCAAGACCACAAGGGGCTGTACCAGATAACTAGCCCATATGTCTTCTAACCCACTGTTTCAGTTGTTTAAACTGGCTTCGCGGATTGCTGTTATTAAAACGCCACTCGCATTCCTTTAAAAACAGAGAAAAATGCTTGGTTGGAATGCCGTTGAATTTCCTCATATGGCGTTTGGCCTGGTTCCAAAAATTCTCGATTCCATTGATGTGGTTGTGGCTATCTGCAAACAGCTTCGAGTGGTTGATTCGGAAGTGTTTGAACGCTGACACATCAAGGACATTGTAGCCATACCAGCAGTCCGAGTAAACCACACTGTCTGGCTGGATTCTTTCCTGAATAATGGGAAGCAAGGTTTTACCTTTCGCATCAGGAATCACCTGTGTATAGACCTTCCCGCCCCTTTTAAGGATTCCAAAAACAGGAACCTTACCAGCCGCCCCACGTCCTCTTTTGCCCTTTCGCTTGCCACCGAAGTAGCTCTCATCGACCTCAAATTCGCCAAAATCCATCCCTTCACAGGACTCTTCTACCGCTATGATTTCCCGGAGCCGGTGAAAGTAATAGGCGGCTGTTTTGACGTTCACACCAACCAGATCGGCAGCGCAACGAGCTGTCGTGCCAGCCACAAAATGTTCGATTAAACGAAGCTGCTTGTCCTTGCTCAAACGACTTTTTCGCATTGCCATACCGATAACCCAAAGGAGTTATCTGGTACAGCCCCTATTAAAATTTGTGGGATAGCTCTTTCAGTACGTCGCATCTTTCTCTTTTCCCGCTTCATGTTAAAACGCCTTCGCCTGTTCCCTCAAAGGGACTGGCTCGGCGAGTTGCGTTCACAAGGAGAGAGATGATTAAAAAGCGGATGGAGGAGATCTATACTCCCAATGTCTACAGCGTGTCTCCAGACACGCCAACCTCGGAAGCCCTTGCCACCATGCGGGACAGGAAGATCAGTTGTATCGTGATCGTGGATGGTGGGCAGCCAGCGGGTATTTTTACGGAACGGGATGTCATCCGGTGCGTTGCAACACAGGGACTCGGCTTTGCCGACAATCCGATCTCTGAGGTCTGCGCCTCCCCCCATCCTTTGGACCACTGATCGGTCATTTTAAGGTGGAGCCCGGCGTCCGAGTTTGTGCCTCCTTAGAGGCGGTTCGCCGTAGCCGTTGTGGAGCGTAGCCCGTCCCCGTAGGGGCGGCCCGAAGGGCCGAGGGCGGAGCGGAGCAACGGCTACGAGCCAAGTCAATGAACATTCAAGTTGCTTCTGTATACGGCAGCGGGAGTTCTTTTGTCCAACGACGAATGACCGCGCTCCTCGTTGTAATACCTAAAATAGCGCGTAAGCCCATGGTATAGCTCGATTCCATCACAGTACGCCCTAGGGTAAATATCCTCATATTTCACCGTCCACCACAGCCGCTCTATGAAGACATTGTCGATTGCGCGACCTTTGCCGTCCATGCTGATTGCAATTCCCTTGCTCTGCAAAACTCCGGTAAATTCACGACTCGTGAACTGCGCTCCCTGGTCCGTGTTGAACACCTCCGGCGTAGAAATGCGCAAAGCCTTGTTGAGCGCCTCCACGCAGAAAGAACTATCCATCGAGTTCGATAGCTCCCAAGCCAGCACGAAGCGGCTCCACCAGTCTATCACTGCCACCAGGTACAGAAAGCCGCGCTGCATGGGGATGTAGGTGATGTCAGCGCTCCAGACTTGATTTTTCCTCTCAATGGCAACTCCTTTCAGCAGATACGGAAACACGGGATGCTCCGGATTGGGGACACTCGTATGCGGCCCTGGAGTGATGGCTTGCAAGCCCATCAGTTGCATCAGTCGCTCAACTCGTTTGTGGTTGACTTGATGGCCTTGGGTCTTCAGCCAATCCGTCATGCGCGGCGAGCCGTAATCCGGCTGACGCAGATACTGCTCGTCGATGAGACGCATCAAGGCTAAATTTTCATCGGATTCGGCTACAGGCTTGTAGTAAAATCCCGAACGGGAAATGCCTGCCAACTTGCATTGCCGCCGGATGGAATACTCCCGATCTGGTTTGATCCACTGGCGGCGCACCTCAAGCGGCAGGCTTACAACTTTTTTTCAAGCCACTTGATGTCCATCTTGAGCCGACCGATCTCCTCAAATAACGGTGCGGTTATCTCCTCCTGGCTTTTGGCTTTCTTGCCACTGGAAAAGATGTCATCGACATTCTCAAGGAGCTGCCGCTTCCACGTGGAAATCTGATTGGGGTGCACTTTGTACTCCGCAGCCAGTTGCGCAAGCGTCTTCACGCCACGAATCGCCTCAAGTGCGACCTTGGCCTTAAACTTGTCCGAATGTTTCCGTCTTTTGCTGCTCTTTGTCATGCGTCCTTCCTTATCGGTTTAAGGACGCAGATTCCACCTTAACCAGTGGTCCGAATTTCGGGGGAAAGCGCATTAATACATTGCTTGGGCCCATGCTGGGTGCCGGATTCATGCTCTACTTCGAGAATGTCATCCAGGGCGTTATTGGACCCCAGTGGAAGCTGGTTCTTGGTTCAGTCTTCGTCTTGGTCGTCATCTTCCTGCCCGGTGGATTCATCGATCTGTATCGACGCATCAGGCAACAGATGGGGCAGCCGGCCGCGCGCAGGGACAATGTTCCCGACGCACCGGGCTCATTGCTGGATGAGCGGGAAGGCAAGTACGCCTCCTTCACCGAAGGAGGAGAATAGCCATGGACAAGAAATACCTTTTGGAAGTGAACAATCTGAGCAAACGCTTCGGGGGATTGCAGGCACTGGACGACGTCAACCTCCAGATCGAGGAGGGCAGTATTCACGCCATCATCGGTCCCAATGGAGCGGGCAAGTCCACGTTGCTCAACGCCCTGATCGGGCTCATCGAATCAGACCAGGGCACAGTCTGGTTCCAGGGGCGGCCCATCATTGGGGACAACCCCTATGACAAAGACAAGCTGCCTGTGATGAAGCCCCATGACATCATCCAGCTCGGTATCGCGCGAGTCTTTCAGACACCGCAGATATTCCCGGCCATGTCGCTCATACACAATGTGGCGATTGCCGGACTTGCCAAGCGGGACGGGCATTTCTCGCCGCGTGCTCTTGAGGCCCTGGACTCAGATCATCAGGTTATTGGAGAAGCCACCAACTATCTGCGACGGCTTGGTCTTGGAGAACAACTGCATGTCCAGGCGGAGCATCTGTCTCGTGGCGACAAACGTCGGTTGGAGCTGGCGGTCTGCCTAGCTTCACACCCGCGCCTGCTCCTACTTGATGAACCCACGGCGGGAATGTCGCGCCACGATACCAACAAGACCATCGACCTGCTCAAGGACATCCACAAAACCGGCATGACCAAAGTCGTCATCGAGCACGACATGCATGTGGTTTTCAGTTTGGCAGATCGCATCAGTGTACTGGCGCAGGGCAAGATCATTGCCAGCGGCAAGCCCGAGGAAGTTCGGGCAGACCCACGCGTCAAGGAAGCCTACCTGGGAGGAGGACACGCATGAGTACCCAGCTTAAGGAAAAAGAAAGGGATACGACATTCAAGGATGCGTTTTTGTCATGCCGTGATCTGCACGCCTACTACGGTGAAAGTTATATTGTCCAAGGTGTATCCTTTGACATCAAGGAAAGCGAGGTTGTCGCACTCCTTGGGCGCAATGGAGCCGGCAAGACCTCAACGTTGCGAACCATTGCCAGGGCACGAGACCCCGAATTGCATCAGGGTGAGATTTGGTTGGACGATCAGCCGCTCCACACCATGCCGACGTTCAAGGCGGCCCGTGCCGGAGTTCAACTCGTCCCCGAAGACAGACGAATCATTCCGGGGATCAGTGTCGAAGAGAATCTGATCATTTCCCAGGTGGCCAAGCCCATCGGATGGCCTTTGGAACGTGTTTATGAGTCCTTCCCGAGGCTCGCAGAGCGGCGCAAGCAGGATGCGGCCACTTTATCTGGAGGAGAGCAGCAAATGCTCGCCGTTGCCAGAGCTGTGGCCCGTGACCTCAAGCTCCTGTTGCTCGATGAACCTTATGAGGGACTCGCTCCGCAGATCGTTCGGGAAATCGAGGATATCGTCAACAAGATCAAGGAAATGGGAATCACGACAATCATAGTCGAGCAAAATGCTGTTGCAGCACTGCAACTGGCTGACTCGGCCATCATCCTCGATATGGGTGAAGTCGTGTTTCAGGGAACGGCCCAAGAGGTCCTGGACAATGAAGAGTTGCGAGACACCTATCTGGCAATCTGATTAAGGTTCATACAAACAGAAGGAGATGGTGCAATGACGGACAGGACAAAATTCGTCAAACTAGCCAACAAGCGGGTCAACGCCGCCATTAAAAGCATAAAAGAGGTCTCGGAGTTGTCAAATACCTCGAAGTACGAATACAGCAAGGAGGATGCAGATAGAATTATTGAGCACCTGCAATCCGAAGTAGATGATTGCAGGAAGCGATTTGAAATCGCCCTCAATGTTGATGCTTGGGTTCAGTTTTCTCTGGATGAATAAAAGGGTGATGCTTTCTCAGGAAAACTTGAATGGCATTATGGAGGCCTTGAGAGTAATTAAATAGAGTCGAAAACGTACCACAAAACGTACCCCGACAGTCGAAACGGGGTACGTTTTGTCTCCTTTGGACGCAGTTTAGGGTGCGCTATTTCAATAACTTACTGAAATCATTAGGCACAAAATCCGCCTGCTAAGCGTGTAATGGTTCCCCTATTGGGTTAGGAGATTTGTGTCTTTTTGTGTCCTCTTTTATACCGACAGCATGCGTAAATAAGCGATATAGTGCGCCCACAGCACATGGTGCACACGTAGTGCAAGACGGATTTAACGGGCGAAAGCTCAGTGTTTTTAGTTGGTTAATTTAGATGTGCCTCCACATGCCCTCTTGAACGGCATTAAAGGAGGCATGGGCAAACCATAGGTTCACTCTTCTTAAATAATTTTACGTTGTTGACGCGACTTTAAATAAGCAGTATATCTATTTGAAATAATGGTTTTTTATTGAATTGCGTGTGTGAAAAAATGTGTGATTTCCATTCCAAAATCACCACAAGACACCGAAGAACACCAACTATCCCCAAAAAGTAACCCCCTGCCATAATTAACAAACAAGGCAGGGGGCGACTTTTCATAAACGCGGTGGGTACTTTTTGGAATCCCATTGCGCCTTCGGCGAGGATGATGCTTAACGATACTCGAGACCTCTGCACGGCAAATCCCACACTTTTACTCTTTAACTATTTGATTTATTATGCTATTATTTCTCCATCCAAAGGAGGAAGGCATGGCTATTCGGCAGAAAGGACCTCGGTTGGGTGATTACTTCCTGGGGCACCGCAGAACCAAGACCACATTTCTGGATGAGATCAACGAACTCATCGACTGGCAGCCCATCAACGCCTTTCTGTGCAAGAAGATCAGGCGCAAGGCCAACGCCGTGGGCAATCCCGCCTATCCGCCTCTGGCGATGTTCAAGATTCTGCTCTTGCAGCGTTGGTACAACCTGAGTGATCCGGGCGTGGAGCAGGCGCTGCTCGACCGGCTCTCCTTTGTCAGATTTACCGGTTTTTCCATCGAGGACGACGTGCCGGACGAGACCACCATATGCCGTTTCCGTAACGGTTTGATCCGCCTGAAGGTGCTGGACTCCTTGCTCGACATGCTTAACCGCCAGCTTGAAGGACAAGGGCTTCTTGTCCGTGAGGGAGCCGTGGTGGACGCCTCGGTAGTCGAGTCGCAGCGGCGGCCGCGCAAGGTTATCGACGTGATGCCTGAGGACCGTTCCGAGGACGCCGAAGAACAGGATGGGCCGGTGGACTGCCGGGTCAGCTATTCGGATGACGAGGAGGCGGCCTGGCTCCGCAAGAGAAATCGGGCCTATTACGGCTACAAGCTCCATGCCGCGACGGACAGTCGAGACGGGTTTCTGCTCTGTGGTCACATCACTCCCGCGAACCATTCGGACACGGGCGAATTCGAGCGGCTCGTGAATGGCGTCGGCCTTGATCCCGGCGCACGGGTTTATGCGGACAAGGGCTATTGCAGCGGGAAGAACCGGGACATTCTGTTTGATCGCGATTTGGAGGACGGAACCATGGACAAGACGCCTCGTGGCGGCAGGCTGACAGACTTCGAAAAGACCCGCAACCGTGACATCAGCAGCATTCGGCAAATAGTCGAGCGGGCCTTCGGCACACTCAAACGTGGCTACGCATTCTTTCGGTCCCGATACGTGGGTCGTGAGAAGGTGGAGGGAGAGTTCCACATCCTCGCCATGGCGTTCAATTTGAAAAAAGCTGTTCGACTGGCGCGAGCCTGAAGGGAGAGGTGCGTCCAAAATCCGGCATTTCGGCCAGAAATGGCAGGAAAAGGCCGGGAATGAGCCCAAGCTGGGGTGCGGTCAGAACATCAAATTGGGTGCGGAGCGCAAGGCACGGACGCGAAAAGGGGATGCGCAGAGGTCTCTACTCAGTAATCAGCAATATACGATCTATGGCTCCACAGGAGCCAGACTGGGGATGCAAGGGCGATAGTCCTTGCCCGCCGGAGGCGAAATCACCTGACAAATCCCGCCGAAGGCGGTTTCCCATCCTAATTTATGTTTAAGCAGAATATGAATGCCGCGTTGCGGCGATGTGTAGTGATATTTTGCTTCCGGCAGCCAAAGATCAAGCACCTCGTAGAATCCTGCTACAGCATTCGTTTAGTAAATATCATTATCCCAAATTTTTTTGTATTAAATGTATCAACAAGTATTTACAACAATATAGAAAGTCTATATCACATGCTCTCTTGTGGTGGCTATGAATGGTTAAGGTTGATCATATCGTATTTCATTCTAAGCTGGAAAGTTGTTATGACTCGAGTACATTTTATTGTTGTTTGTTTGTTTACCTTACTTGTAATTCCCGGCCAGGCTTTAGCGGAAGAACGCACTCCGTTTTATGTCGGGGCGAAGTTAGGCGTTTCCCTGATGGGCGTTGACGACGTGAAGAATACTACGCAAATCGCCAATAGGGCAGCCATCAACAAGAAGAGCGAAGAAGATACTCTTTTGATGTTAGGTGGAACTATCGGGTACGATTGGAGCAAATCACATGATATTCCTGTTCGCACTGAGCTTGAATACATGGTTCGTGAGGATTTTGGTTATAAGGCGAATCCCACGTTCAAAAATGCCCTTGTTGCGACAAAGACTAATGTCGACATGGCAGTCCAGACCGTATTGGCAAACGTGTATTATGACTTTGATACCGGTACTGCCTTCACTCCGTTTATCGGTGGTGGAATTGGGTATGCATTCCTTCAATCAGATGCGGATGTGACGGTTATCGCCACTGATGTTAAGTCGAGCAAAAAGAGAGAAGAAACAAATTTTGTTTGGCAAATCGGGGGTGGTGTTGCCTACGATATTTCGGACCATTGGACTCTCGATACGAGCTATCGCTATCTGGACATGGGAAGCATGGAATGGGGGGCACCTACTAACTTGGGTATCAAAGCTGATGAGATTACAGCCCATGAAGTGGTGATGGGCCTTCGCTACACATTCTAAAGTACGTAGTTTTAATAGAAAGAGCCTTGGTATATGTGCCAAGGCTCTTTTTTTATTTGAAAGCAGAATATGAATGCCGCGTTGCGGCGATATGTCGCAAGACTTCGCCTCCGGCGGCCAAAGGGCGAGCCCCTTTGGAGTCCCATTGCGCCTTCGGCGAGGGTGGTGCTCAAAGAAAGTCTGAAATTAGTAACATAAGACGCATGACTCCACAGGAGTCAGTCTCGGGATGCAAGGGCGGTAGTCCTTGCCCGCCGGAGGCGAAATCACCTGACCAATCCCGCCGAAGGCGGCTTCCTCATCTGATTACTCCGCCCCAACGGGCAAAAACAAACAGCCGCTATCTGTTCTCCAACCGACAAACCTGACTGTAGTAGGCAGTCCCGTCACCCATATCCGTGTTCATGGGCTTGATGATGACGTTGGCGTTGTGCCCCATCTTCATCCATCCACCGCGTCGAATGATCACGGCACGCGGATGCAGATCGTCGATGGTCTTCATCTGAACCTGCATGGCACCTTGCGGCGTGACAAGATAGACTTCTTCGGCCGGGTTGAGCGGTCCCCAGGCGGGGTTCTGCTTGGAAACCCAAACGGTCGGCGTGCCTCGCTGATCGTCTTCGGGAATCTGGGAATGCAGATACTTGCGACGGACCAGAGTCAACAACTGGAGCGGATAATCAGGGTCGCGCTCAGGCTCGGGCGTCAATGTCTCGGGGAACCGGTACAATCCGTCAGGATGGGCGAACTGCATGTCCTCGTAAGCCACGTAGGGATGCATGGCTTTGACAAACCCGTTCTCGCGCAACTCTTCAAGAGAGAAACCACCCTTTTTCAAGCTTTCCTCGAGCATTGTCTCGGTGTCCGGCAACGTGACAGGCGTATCCAGCCGCGCACCAAGATCACGCAAAACCTCATGGTCCGGCCGACACTGACCACGTGGCTCCACGACCTTGGCGCAGTAATGCACGTAGTTGTGGACGAAGGAACCGAAGGCGTCTTCACGCTCCAGCATCAGGGCAGGCGGAAGAATGACATCGGCGGTGAGCGCGGTGTCGTTCATGAAGGCTTCCACGCAGACAACGAACGGCTTGCGAAAGGCGTCGGCAACGGCCAGACAATCGGGTACCTGATTGACGATGTTGAACCCGTCGACCCAGATGAATTCGACCTTGGGGTCGGCCCGTCGCAGCTCGGCACCCAGGTCCTGCTGAAGGAAGGTGCGGCGTTCCGGCTCGTGATCCATAACGAGATGGTCCCACTTGCCGAGGTTGCGACCGGAAGAAACATTGTAGTAGGCACCGCCGCCGGAGATGCCGATATTGCCGGAGATCATTGCCAGCGCATTGATGAACCGGACGTTCTCGCCGCCGTACAGATGGCGTTGCAGTCCCCAACTGATGAGGGTCGCCACGTTGCCGGTGTCGGCATACCAGTCGTAGATCATCTCGACGTCAGCGGTGGAGACTTCGCACATGCTGGTCAGCTCGGAGAGCTTGTAACCGTCGATGATGCCGCGGAGTACCGGCCAGTTGGCGCATCGGTTGAGCACCCATGGGTTGAGATCGCCGGCTTCGAGATACAACTTGAGCACGGCAGCGGCCAGAAAGCGGTCAGTGCCTGGACGGATGATGACATTGACGTCGGAAAATTCTGCGGTGTCATCTCCACCGGGGGAGATGGTCAACACCTCGGTGCCGTTTTTGCGTGCCTTGTGGAGGAGCTGCAACTGGTGAATGGAACAACGGGCGAGATCACGCCCCCAATTGATGACACGGCTGGCATTGAGGATATCCTCGGGATCATTGTGCTGCAGATCGCCGAAATCACGGAGGGAAGCCTCGATACCGGTGTTGTCACACACTGATCCGTACAGGGCCGAGGTCCCCAGCTTCTTGAAAAAGACTTTGCTTGCGTCGCCGATAACGCCCCGATACCCGTGACCGCGAGCGTGCAGAATCTTCTCTGGCGTGGGCAGCAGCGGATTCAGCTTGTCGGCAATCAGTGTCAGGGCCTCGTCCCAGTCCGCCTCGCGAAACTGCCCATCCTCCCTGATGAGAGGGGTGACGATTCGGTCGTGGGCGTCCAGACGCTCGAAATAGCGGGACCCCTTGCGGCAGCAGAACCCTTTTGTGAAGGGATGCCGGGGGTTGCCCTTGATTTTCTTGGTTTCAGGGTCGACGATAAGGGAACAGCAATCGCCGCAATCCATTGCACAGGCAGAAACAATGCTCATGAGTATCCTCCGGCCGCAAGCATGGAGCACTTTACTATCAAGGTCAAATCCTATTCTTCATGACAGAAGGGGGCTGTGCCTGATCGTCCGTGAGGTTTTTGCGGCAGACGGTGTGGTCTTGCGAAAATCGGCCTCAGCCAAGGGTTTTGCGCATTCCCTTTTTGACAATCTGTCCCGAATGGACTAACCAAAATCGTTTCCAGTGACCTGACTCTGATTAAGGAATATATACACGCCATGTCCAAAGTACAAAAAATCAAAGGGTTCGTTGATCTCTTCCCTGAAGAGGCAGCGAAATTCACCGCCATGGAAACTCGCGCCCGTGAGGTCTTTTCCCGCTACGGCTTCGGTGAATTACGTACCCCCATCCTCGAAAAGACCGAGCTGTTCCAGAAATCCATCGGTGAAGATACCGATGTGGTCGGCAAGGAAATGTTCACCTTCCCGGATCGAAAAGACCGCTCCCTGACCATGCGCCCGGAAGCCACCGCCGGTGTTGTCCGCGCATTCATCGAATCCAAGACGCATCAGCCGGGCAAGATTTCCAAATTTTTCACTTTCGGTCCCATGTTCCGTTACGAGCGTCCCCAGAAGGGCCGCCAGCGCCAGTTCCATCAGCTCAATGCAGAAATTTTCGGTGCCGATGAGGCCCAGGCCGATGCCGAGTTGATCCTGATGCTGCGCACGTTCCTCAATAAGCTGGGACTGACCAAGCTGACCATCGAGCTGAATTCCCTCGGTTGCCACGAGTGCCGCCCCACCTACAAGCAGGCGCTCATCGACTACTACAAATCCAAGGACAAGGAGAATTTCTGCGAAGACTGTCGTCGTCGCATGGAGACTAATCCGCTGCGCGTTCTGGATTGTAAAGTGCCAACCTGCAAGGAGTTGGTCGTCGACGCCCCGGTCATCACGGATCACCTGTGCGACGATTGTGAAACCCATTTCGGTGACGTCAAGGCCATCCTCGACGGAGCGGACGTAAACTATGAGTTGAATCCCCGCCTGGTGCGCGGGCTCGATTACTATGTGCGCACCTGTTTCGAGGTCGCTTCCTATGACATCGGGTCCCAGACCGCGGTGGCAGGCGGCGGCAGATACGACGGCCTGATCAAGAATCTGGGCGGTCCCGACTGCCCCGGAACCGGCTTTGCCTGCGGCATGGAGCGCCTTGCGCTGCTGCTTGAGCAACTGGAGGCCGAGACGCCTGACTTTTACCTTGCCGTAGTGGACAAGGAAGCGGCCAACGCTGCCATGCTCTTTGCCCAGCAACTGCGCGACAAAGGGTTGAAGGGCGAAGTTTCCTATTCGGGCGGGTCCATGAAATCCCGCATGCGCGCCGCCAACAAGACCGGCGCCAAGGTCTGCCTGATCATGGGCGGCTCCGAGTTGGCCGATGGCACCGTCACGATCAAGGATATGGTCGGTGACCGTGAGCAGGAGACTCTGGATCGCGAACAATACCTGGCCAGCCAGTAGGATGCCGGGAATGGAGCGTAAACAAGCGCTCCGGGTCGGCCAAGGCTGACCGATTGATATGATGCAATACAAGGGCTGATTGGCGAGCTGATTCGCTTGTCCCGCAAGGGATCGATGCCCATATGATGTTCAGGAAGGGCCTTCGGGGGAATCCTTTCGCTGAGGATTCCCCCGAATGCTCTTAATAATAAATATTTGAGAGAGACTGGAGAAAAAATGTCTGAGCAAGAAAGAGATTATGATGAGTTTCGTGTAATTGAGGACCTCGCTGGCTGGAGGCGTACTCATCATAATAATGAGCTGACCGCGGCCAACATGGACGAAGAAGTCTGTCTCATGGGCTGGGTGCAGTTCCGCCGCGACCATGGCGGCCTCATCTTCCTGGACCTGCGCGACCGCGAAGGACTGACCCAGGTGGTCTTCAATCCCGAGCACAATGCTGAAGTGCATGATCGCGCCCACGCCATCCGCCCCGAGTACGTCATCGCCATCAAGGGTGTTGTTCGTCCTCGTCCTGAAGGCATGGCCAATTCGAACATGGTCACCGGTGAAGTGGAGATCGAGGTCAACGAGTACAAGCTGCTCAATACCTCCGAAACCCCGCCGTTCCCAATCGAAGATCGTGTCGAAGTCGGTGAGAATCTCCGTCTTAAGTACCGTTTTCTGGACCTTCGTCGTCCGTCCCTGGCGCGCAATTTCATCATTCGCAACAAAGCCGCCCAGTCGGTGCGGCGCTATCTGGACAACCTCGGTTTCCTCGAAATCGAAACCCCTGTACTGACCAAGTCCACCCCTGAAGGCGCTCGTGACTTCCTGGTCCCCAGCCGTGTGAATCAGGGCGAGTTCTACGCATTGCCGCAGTCCCCGCAGCTCTTCAAGCAGATGCTGATGGTGTCCGGCATGGATCGCTACTTCCAGATCGTCAAATGCTTCCGCGACGAAGACCTGCGCGCCGACCGTCAGCCCGAGTTCACCCAGATCGACATCGAGATGTCCTTCGTGGATGAAGCCTACGTGCAGGACATGGCCGAAAACATGGTCAAGACCCTGTTCACCGAGACCATCGGCGTTGATCTGCCTGCCGAATTCCCCCGCATGACGTACAATGACGCCATGCGCGACTACGGCGTGGACAAGCCTGACCTTCGCTTCGACCTCAAGCTGACCGAAGTGACCGACATCTTCAAGGATTCCGGTTTCAAGGTGTTTGCCTCTTCCGAACTGGTCAAGGTCATGCGCGTTCCCGGCGGTGCCACTCTTTCCCGCAAGGAGATCGACGACTACACAAAGTATGTCGAGATCTACGGCTCCAAGGGTCTTGCATGGATCAAGATCAAGGAAGACGGCGGCTGGCAGTCTCCCATCGTCAAATTCTTCTCCGAAGAGGAAATCGCCCAGCTTGGCGAGCGCACCGGCGTTCAGCCCGGCGACATCCTCTTTTTCCAGGCCGGTGCTGCGGATATCGCCAACGCCGCTCTGGGCAACCTGCGTTGCGAGCTGGCCAGAGACCTCGGCCTCATCAAGGACGATGTGTACACGCCTGTCTGGATCACCGACTTCCCGCTGCTTGAGTACGATGCCGACGAAAAGCGCTACGTGGCTCGTCACCATCCGTTTACTTCCTGCCAGCCCGATCAGATGGAAGTGCTCGCTGAAGAGCCGGGCAAAGCCATTGCCCGTGCATACGATCTGGTCATCAACGGCTACGAGGTTGGTGGCGGTTCCATCCGCATCCACACTCAGGAGCAGCAGAAGATCATGTTCGCTGCCCTCGGCATTGACGAGGAAGAGGCCCGCGAAAAGTTCGGCTTCCTCATGGACGCCCTGCAGTTCGGCGCACCGCCCCACGGCGGCATCGCCTTTGGTCTGGATCGCCTGATCATGATCCTGACCGGCTCCAGGTCCATCCGCGACGTCATCGCCTTCCCCAAGACCCAGAAGGCTACCTGCCTGATGACCGAAGCACCGTCCGCCGTTCCGAGCAAGCAGCTTCGTGAACTCGGCGTTCGTCTGCGTGAGAAAAAACAAGACTAATTCCTGAGCCGGGGGAAGGAATCTTCCTTCCCCCGGATTCTTTTTATCCCGGTCCCCGAGTGAGTGTGGACAGAGCAGGATGTAGAGTGACATATGAAGCTACGCCCTCGCCGCAACGCGCAGGGACAGGTCGCTTCAATCATTTTTTCGTCATGGGAACTCGCTTTTTGAAATTCCGTACTTATTAATATAGTAGAGTTTCCAGTGACGCCGCGCCGACTGCTTGTACTTTCTTCCTGTTCTGCGGCGCACTTGATGGTACTGAGATAAAAACAGGAAAATGGAATAAGGAATATAACGATGTTATTGGATATAGTTACCTGGCCTGATGAGGTCCTGGCTGCGACGGCGAAACCTCTTGATGAGGTTACCCCCGAGCTGGACGAGCTCATCGAAAACATGATCGAGACCATGTACGAGTCCGACGGCGTCGGCCTGGCGGCTCCGCAGATCGGTGAATCCATTCGCCTGATCGTGGTGGACCAGACCGGACCGAAGCTGCGCGGTGACCTGCGTGTGATCATTAACCCCGAGATCGTGGAAAGCGAAGGCGAAGTGGACAGTGAGGAAGGATGCCTCAGCTGTCCCGAGCTGAACGTGACCGTCAAGCGCAAGGAGCGCGTAAAGGTTGAAGGGCTGGATCGCGAAGGCAAGCCGCTGACCATCGATGCCGATGGTTTTCTTGCCATTGTGTTGCAGCACGAGATCGATCATTTGAATGGATTGACGCTGGCTGATCGTGTGGGACGCCTCAAGAAGGCCATGTACCGCAAGAAAGCCATGAAGTGGAAAAAGTAACCCCCTAGCCGAGGCGGTTGAAGAGCCATGGAAGATATCGATGTAAGCCAGTTGAAAGATGGTGAGCCGATCCCGAAAGAACCTGTTGAGATTCGTGGATTGCGCACTGTCTTCATGGGCACCCCTGATTTTGCTGCGGAAATACTCCGTATTCTGGTGGAGTTTGATGGAGCGGACGTTGTTGCCGCCTACACACAGCCTGACCGTCCGTGTGGACGGGGAAGGAAGTGTCGCCCGACCCCTGTAAAGCAGGTGGCTCTGGAGAACGGCATAGAAGTTCGTCAGCCGCTGAATTTCAAGGACCAGAAAGACATCGATGAGCTGGCTGCATTGGAGCCGGAAGTGCTTGTCGTGGCAGCCTACGGGCTGATCCTGCCCCAGGCGGTGCTCGATATCCCGACAATCCATCCGCTCAATGTCCATGCTTCGCTGCTGCCCCAGTGGCGGGGTGCCGCCCCCATTCAGCGCGCCATTCAGAACGGCGATGTGGTCACCGGTATTTCCATCATGAAAATGGAAGCCGGGCTGGATACCGGACCGGTCATGGTTCAGCGCGCCCTGCGAATCGGACACGACGATCACGCCGGGACCATTCACGATGAACTCGCCAAGCTGGGCGGTATTTGCATCTGCGAAGGCATGGCCCGTCTGCAGACCGGATCCTACACCTTGACTCCGCAGAATGACGAGATCGCCACCTACGCCAGGAAACTGGAAAAGAAAGAAGGCGAGATCGACTGGAATCGTCCTGCCCAGGATATCCATAATCAGATCCGCGCCATGTACCCTTGGCCCGGCGCATTTTTCGACTGGACCAATCCGGAAGACAAGTCCATCCGGCTGCATGTTTCCCCAGGCCGAATCAGCGAGGACGAGACCTCGGGGATAGAGCCGGGAACCATCCTCGGCGAGATGGACGGCATGCTTGGGATTACCACCGGTGACAAGGTGTATCTGACGCCGGAAGTCAAACCGCAGGGTAAAAAGGCCATGGACGCCACAGCATTCAGTTGTGGCTATATGAAGGGATGCAAATAGTGTAGGATGGTTACACGACCAACCTGCAATCAAGAGAGAACATGAAACAGGTGCATTCCATACGCCGGGCCAGAAAACGATTATTCATAGGTCTTATCACCGGAACCTGTTTCACGGTGTGCCTGCTGCTGTTCACCCTGTGGCTGATCCCGTACGTCGGGCTGGAGAACATCCATCCTTCAGCCTCCTGGATTCTCGGACTCATCGTACTGGCGCTGGTCGGTTCCGTTTCTGTCGCTTACTGGAGCCTGTTCTTCAGTATCGTCACCAAGCAGAGCCTGCCCGGAGCCCGTCGTTCCCGTGGCCTGACCATCAAGTTTTTCATGCCGTTGATGGTGTTGCTGGGCAAGGCGCTTGGCATCAAGAAGGAGTCGGTCATGCTCTCCTTCATCAGCGTGAACAATGAAATGGTCCAGATGGAAGCGGGGCGGTACAAGCCGGAGGAAATCCTTCTGCTCATGCCGCATTGCCTGCAAAATTCCAAGTGCGACCATCGGTTGACCTACGACATCAACAACTGCTCCCGGTGCGGCAAGTGCCCCATCGCCAGCCTGTTGGAACTCCACGACAAGTACGGCGTCAATCTCGCCGTGGCTACGGGCGGGACCATTGCCCGACGCATTGTCGTCCAGATGCGGCCGCGCATGATCATAGCCGTGGCCTGCTACCGCGATCTCGCCACCGGGATTCAGGATACCTATCCGCTGCCGGTCTATGGCGTGTTGAACGAGCGCCCCCACGGTCCTTGTCTCGACACCACGGTCGCGCCGTTCCTTCTGGAAGAGGCCTTGCAACGGTTTCTCAAGGAAGAGTATCTGGCCGGCAAGCATCCCGGCATCGGCAAGATGATATCCACTGCGCAGGGGACACAGCTTTAAGCCGACTGTTCATCTTTTTCGTCGTCAGTTCAGGACGTCGTACTACTTTGTGTTGAAAGGCTACCGTCAGTATTTGGCGGTAGCCTTTTTTATGAGTCGTAGGAAAGCGGCTTTCTACCCTTCGTTCTTTCCATACAAGGCATAGTAGCCGCTCGGTATCACGATCAGGGTGAACAGGGTCGAAGCCAGCAGCCCGAAGATCAGCGCCCACGCCAGGCCCGAAAAAATCGGGTCGAGCGTGATGGGCCATGCCCCCAGTGCGGTGGTCAGTGCCGTGAGCACAATGGGGCGCAGGCGGACGGCTCCCGAATGGATAATCGCATCCTTGAGCGATGTGCCTCGCCGCACCTCGGCCTGGATGAAATCGATAAGCACCAGCGAGTTGCGGATGACGATACCGCCCAGTGCGATCATGCCGATCATGGATGTGGCGGTGAAGAAGACCGGATTGCCGAATCCGCCCACCGTATCTCCGGCCACCACATTGAGCAGCCAGAATCCGGGCATGATGCCAAGCAGCGTCAGCGGGATGGCCGACATGATCAATAGTGGCATCACAAAGGAACTGGTCTGACCCACGAGCAGGATGAATATGCCGAGCAGGGCGGCAGCATAGGCAAGCCCGAGATCGCGAAAGACATCCAGCGTGATTTTCCACTCCCCTTCGCCGGCCCATTCGTCGATGGTTCCCGGCGGCATGGGGTCTTCTTTCAACGTTGCCTTGAGGTCGATGACCGCCTCACCTGGAGGCACCCCTGCGGTTTCGGCATAGACATAGGCCACCCGTTGTAAGTTCTTGTGGTATATGGGCTGCTCGGCCTCCACCTCACGGAAGTGTCCCAGTTCGGCCAGCGGAACCATGGCTCCGTCCGGCGACTTCATGCGAAGCTCTCCCAGACGGTGGGAGCCGGTGCGCAGATTCACAGGCAGGATGACCCGTACCGGCAATTGCTGACGCTCATCCGGCAGATGGACTGTTGCGGGCGTTGCGCCGGAAAGGGCCATGCGCAGAGTCTCCACCACGTCACCGGCGGATATGCCGTGGAGCGCGGCTTTTTCCTTGTCGATGACAAAGTCGATCATGTTCCGCTCTTCTTCAGCCGAAATATCGACATCCACGATACCGTGTTGCTCTGTCATGAGTCCGGCGATATGCCTGGTCCCGTCGATGAGCATGCCGTATGGCAGCCCCGGTTTTCCGTATACCTCTGTGGTGAGGGTGGCGATGACCGGAGGGCCGGGGGGCGATTCCACCAGCTTGACCACGGCTCCGTGCTGCTCGGCTATGGAGGTGAGTTCATTTCTGATCCGCAAGCCGATGGCGTGGGACTGCATGGCGCGGTCGTCCTTGTCGGCCAGATTGATTCGGATATCAGCGAGGTGGGGGTCTTCGCGCCAATAGTAGTGACGGACCATGCCGTTGAAATCCATGGGTGAAGGGGAGCCCGTATGCGTCACGAAGTTGGTCACTTCAGGGACGGTGCGCAGGAACGCTTCGAAATCGCGAATTGTTCTGTCGGTGCGCTCAAGGGTGGTTCCTTCGGGCATATCCACCAACAGTTGCAGCTCGTTCTTGTTGTCGAATGGCAGCATTTTGAGGGGCACCATACGCATCACCACGAGCACGCCGCACAATCCGAGACCGAGGAGGATTGTCCCGAGCAAAAGCCGACGATTGCGCGGCGTGCCGAGGAAGGGTGATATGGCTTTGGTATAAAGCGATAACAGACGCGGATTGATGTGCTTGTCTTCGTCGTCAGCGTCCGTTTTTTCATCTTTTTTGAAACGATTTCTGAGCAGCATGTAGGCCATCCACGGGACCACGGTCAGCGCGGCCACCGTGGAGAAGGTCACAGTTAGCGGGACGTTGGCGGCCATGGGGGCCATGTATGGTCCCATCATGCCGGTGATGAAAAAGAGTGGGGTGAACGAGACAATGATCGCCAGCGTGGACATGATGACCGGCGGCAGTACTTCCTTCACCGCTTCGAGGGTTGCATCAAGGGCGTTGCGCGCTCCGGCCCGGATATGTCGCTGGATGTTATCCACATTGGTAATGGGATCATCCACCACCAGCCCGAGGGAAAGGATGAGCGCGAACAGGGTGACGCGATTGATGGTGTAGCCGAGCAGGTGGTTGACGAACAGGGCCAGGGAAAAACTCATGGGGACGGCAAGGGCGACAACCACGGCCTCACGCCAGCCAAGGGCGAATGCCAGGAGCGCCACCACGGTCAGGATCGCGAAAAACAGGGAGGAGAGCAGTTCATTGACCTTGGACTGGGCTGTTTCGCCATAGTTGCGGGTCACGGTGACGGCGATGTCGTCAGGGAGCACTTCCCGTTGCAATTCTTCCACTCGTTGGGTGATATTGTCGGCCACATCCACGGCATTGACGCCGGGCTTTTTCGCCAGCGCCAATGTGACGGCTGGGCGTGAAGGCTCGTCCGAATTGTGATCGATTTTAGTGAGGTATATGTCGGAAAATCCGATCCTTGAATAGGATGTCGGCTCCTGGGGGCCGTCGATGATGTGCGCCACATCGCGCAGATAGACAGGACGCCCGTCAAAAACACCCACCACCAGCGATGCTGCGTCTTCGGCGGAAAGCAGAAAGGATTGGCTGACCACATCCGTTTCCCTGTCGCCAAAAACGAAACTGCCAGCACTGAGCGAGCGGTCCGCCCCCTTGAGGGCGCGCTGGACTTCCAGCGGAGAAATATTGAATCCGGCCAGTCGATCAGGATGGATCTCGACACGAACCTCTCGGCTGCGGCCATTGTGCAGGGATACTCTTGAGACATCCTCCACCTCGGCCAGTCGGTGAAACAGTTCTTCGGCTATGCGTCGCAACTCGAAATCCGAATACCGGTCCTCGGAGCCGTGTTCGGCATGGACCGCCAATGTCACGATGGGAACGTCATCGATCTCGACCGGCTTGACCACCCAGCCGGAGACCACGCCCGGAACCATGTCCTGATTTTTGAGGATGGTGTTGTGGAGTTTGATCAGCGAGTCTTCCCGGTCCTCGCCCACGAAGAAACGGACGGTAACAGCGGTCATGCCTTTTCGGGAAATGGAGTAGACGTATTCCACCCCGTCGATCTGCCAGAGCAGCCGCTCCAGCGGGGCAGTGACCAGTTTTTCCACTTCGGCAGCGGATGCGCCCGGCACCTGAACCATGACATCGGCCATGGGCACGACGATCTGGGGCTCTTCTTCGCGTGGGGTGATCATGATGGCGGCCGCGCCCATGCACAGGGCGGCCAAAGCCAGGATGATGGACATCCGGGATGTCAGGAAATAGCGTACAATAGAGGGGATGAAGCCGTGGACGCGGGAGGGCGTTTCGCTCATTGCGCGGCCTCCTCCGAATGCCCGATGCCGATGGTCTCGTCCCCTTCGAGACCGGCCAGAATTTCGGTTTTCTCCCCGTAGATATCCCCGGCGCGAACATAGGTTGAATGCCATCCTCTGTGGGATTTAACCATGACGGTATCCAGTTGGCCCACCCGCCGGATGGCTTCGGTGGGAACCAGAACGGTTTCGTGCTCGCCAAGGGGAATGCGGAGTCGACCGAACATGCCGGGATATAGGCCCGGAATCTCGGGCAGTCGGGCCTTGACCAGAAATGAGCGAGTCACCGGATCGGCCAGCGGTTCGATCTCGTCAACCACGGCCTGAATGGAGGGTGATTCGCCCAGTGCGGCTATGATGACGTCGAACGTATCGCCGTGTCGGACTTTGCCGATCAGCGATTCGCGGACCATGGCTTCCAGACGAAGACTGGCGCCCGTTTGCAGGGTGAGCAACTCCTTGCCGGGAAAAGCGAGATCGCCGGGTTCGACCATGCGTCGGGCCACTTCGCCACTCTCCTGTGCGATGATGGTTGTATACCCCAGGCCGATTTCTGCTTCCTGCACGACCTTTTCCGCTTCGCCCACCCGTGCTTTGGCTGCGGCCACTCCTTCCTGTGCCTGACTCAGTCGGGCCTTGGCTTGCAGGTAGGCGGATTCGGCCTTTTCCACTTCTTCGGCAGTGACGACCTTCTGCTCGTGCAGTTGGCTCATGCGACGGTAGGTTGATTTCGATTTGTCGAATTCCGCCTTGGCAGCGTCGAGGAAGTCCCGGGCCTGCGCCTGCATGCTGGTGGCGGTTTGTTGTGCCTGACGCGCTCGCTCCAGACGGGTCTGGGAGGCACGGCTGTCCAGAACGATCAGTTCGTCGCCGGGGCTGACCTTGTCGCCCGGTCGAACCAGTACCTTGGATACGCGCCCCGTGACCTGTGCCTCGACACGGGTGTCGGTGCGGGCCTGCACCGTCCCTACCGCCTCGTGAAAGCGGGCGATCATGGTACGTTCGGCCTGTACGGTCTGTTCGGGATTGTATTGATTGCCGCTTCGACTCGGCGCAGTCGTTTCCGAACTGCAGCCAAGAAAAAGAAGCATTGTGACTATGATGAATATGTGAGCAGTCTTGGGTTTCATAGAGGTTTGTATAACATGAAACCACTGGGGAATGACAAGTGGAAAAACCGGGACCGGATTCGGTTACTCACTCACATCATGCATCATTTTTGGAAATGGAAGTGGAAATGTTTTGAGGAAATCTGCGGTCAAATACCGTCATCTGACGGAGGTGGGGGCAACATAGAAGTTGTTGTTAAGCGGGGTTCGGTATCAAGAAATGGTTGGATAAAGGGCAAAGTAAAAGTGCGCTGGCCGATTTTCCCGGCTGTCCCTGGCTCTTTGTTCGCCTCTGGGCTCCATGCGCACTCTATGCTGTAAAGCATCGCGACTCGTCTCGCTGATTTATGGCTTTAGAAGGTTTTATTGTGGTGTACCCTCCGTTGCAGTAATGCCGTGTATGTCATGGGGCCTATCCCTTATATACATACAGTAATCATTCTATTTCACTTGTCCATGATCTCTCATGGTGCCTTTGCCGCTTTCCACTTTAAATATTCTACTAAGGTAATTGGGTGTGCACTCGACCGGAAGAACCGGTTTTGAACTGACGCCAGCATTTCAAAATATACACTGTATGGTGGGTCGGTTCGTGCTAATGTAGTGCACGTTGCTTTTTCTTGAGCGGGCGACTCGATTCGCCACATGTACCGAAGAAGAAATCAGCGTCTATTTCCTCCCACCCTCCGTTGCGGTTAACGTCTTCCCCCTCAACTCTGGAGGGGATTTAGCCTTTGATTCATTTATACGCTTCACAGAAAAACGACGCAAGAGGGTAGGCTGCAAAAAAGTGACTGATGGCTGCAACCATCAGGCAGATTTGAAGATAAAAATGAACTTTTCCTGTGAGGGGGAGCAGATCACCGCTCGGAGACACTGGTCTTGTAATATGACCAATTATCCCAATATATTCCTGACGTAATTGGAAGGCAAGGAAAAACGAATTTTGCACATTTTTTGAGCCGTGCCGAACTTTCGTGACCAGTGGTCAGGATACCTGTTTGGTTCCATTGGGCTTCGACGAAGCAGGGGGATGTGCAAGAAAATGTACAGCGAAAAGAAAATGGGAAAGGAAGGCCTGATACGTTTTTGGGAACGCTTTGCCTGCCAAGGGTAAATAGGCTCAGGTCACCTTGTGAACAACGCCAAACAGCCGAAGCACATCCCGTGAAGGACGGCTTCGGCCACTTTGCGGCGAAAAGATGCTGCAGGGCTACTCTTCGAAAGGATCGCTGATGAGGTCGGCGACGCGGTCGGCATTCAGTGAATGCGCCTCGACACCCTGTGCCAGCATCTCAGGCGAGATACCCGCAAATCCCTGGCCTGCCTCTCGGGCTTCCGAGCGACCGGTGTTGCGATCAACCACGTTCATGGCGTCGTCCATGGTGGCATCCATGGCCTGGCCAGAACCCTGGTCCTTCCGCTGACGTATTTCCTGTATCTTCTGGCTGAGCCGATCAATTCGAGGATCGAAGCTGGTCGTGAAATCCATTCCGGGCATAATATTCCTCCTTCTTTCGATGTGTTTAAGAAAGCAAGAGGTGTGCTCAATGTTAAAAAGTGTGTAAAATCAGAAGTATGGTGATTAGGAGTGTCCGGCCATACGTCATTTTTTTCCGGTTTGAGCGTTTGGTTGTACCGGAATCAAAACAAAAGTTGCCATGACTGCGGCAAAGTAGGCAGCATAAAGCACAGGGAAAATCCATGCAGGAATGTCGGGGAAGAGCAGTCTGTCCACCCAGTGGAAAATGAACCCTTGATCGTATCCTGATGTCGCGTCATCACTATTGAGGCGCAGTTGTGACTCCCAGACAGTCAGCGGGCACAGTTTGCCGAGCAGCGCCTCCACAAGAACGAAAAGCATGATTCCGGCGTGCGTGTATCTGAAAAGCCTTGAGTGGATCAGACGCCATCGCAAAAAATGCCCTAGCCAGACCGCAGGAAGTCCCAGCGTGAGAAACAGGGCGATGGCAAAATGCAGCAGCAGGATGGCATCGGCCAACAGCAACTGCCATCCGTCCATTACTTTTCCTGCTCCAGTGTGCTGAAAAAGTGTTCCAGTTCCTTGATGTACGCATCGCCCATGAAGAGGTACCCGGAATTATGACCACCTTGCATCTCCATGAATGCCTTGGGTCCGGCATACGAAGCATACAGTCGTCGTCCCAGTGCGTAGGGCACGATCTCGTCCTCCTGCGAATGACCGAACAGAATGGGCAGATCATGGCCGCGCAGGGCGGATTCACTGTCGTACTGATAGCGGGCAAGGAGGCGGACGGGAAGCCACGGATACATGTACGCCCCCATGTCGGGGATGGAGGTGAACGTTGATTCGAGGACAAGTCCGGCAGGGCGGTATCCCCGGTCCAGGACGTCGGCAGCCAGTCGTGCCGTGACCGCGCCGCCAAGGGAGCGCCCAAAGAGGATTACGCTCTCGGGCGACACGTTTCGTGTCTTTACCAGCCAGTTCCATGCTGCCATGGCGTCGCTGCGCATGGCTCCCTCACCGGGTTCGCCTTCGCTCTTGCCGTACCCGGAATAGTCATAAACGAGGGTGGATATTCCCATCTCATGGAAAATACGAAGTGTTTCCAGTCGGTGGGAGACATTTCCCCCGTTGCCGTGCGAAAACAGTATGGTGAATCGCGCATCAGGGTGCGGCACCCACCAGGCGTGGATGTGGTTACCCAGCCCATTGAGAATCGTGACATCCTCGTACGGCAGTCCGATCAACTCGGGCGAGGCCACGTGCTCGGTTCTGGGGTAGTACAGCATCTTTCGCTGGGAAAGATACATCCAGACGACAACTGCGCCGTAGCAAATGACGGCGGCTCCGATAAGTTTCAGTGCGGTTCCCATGAAAATCCTTATACACGGAGAAGAAGTGTTTGTGGACCCTTCCCATTCTCACGCGGTTGGTTTAGATTCCCCGTCATGAATATAGCAGGCATTATACTGGCCGGTGGCCTCGGAACCCGCATGGGGCATGTGAAAAAGGCATTTCTCGATATCGGGGGACTGGCGATTATCGATCGATTGCTGGCAGTCTATCGCCCGTTGTTTCAGGAAATAATTATTTCGGCGCGTGAAGCGGATGAGTTTGCCGAGTATGGGCTGCCCGTGGCCCTGGACCGATTCGAGGCGCGAAGTTCGCTTACGGGCATCCACGCCGGTCTGGAAACCATGACCACGGATTTCGGATTCTTTTCCGCCTGCGATGCGCCCTTTCTCCAGTCGGGCCTGGTCGAGCGGCTTCTGGCCGAAATTGCACCCGATGATGACGTGATCATCCCATTGAAGGAAGACGGCTACCGTGAACCGCTCTGCGCGATCTATTCCAAGCGCTGCCTGCCGTTTATCGCGGATCAGCTTGCACAGGGCGATTTCAAGATCATACGCTTCTTCGAGCATGTGCGTGTCAAAGAAGTCCCGGTCGCCCGATTGTACGATGGCGATCCCGAGTTTCTGTCCTTTTTCAACGTCAATCGGCCAGAAGACCTTGCCGAGGCTCGACTGATGATAGGCGGAAAATTCTAGTCCAGATCGTCCAGATCCCACGGCTGGCGCAGGAATATGCCGGGTCGGATACCGGGATGGTCGCAGATGAACTCCACGAACTGACCGGGATGGGCCACTTCCAGCCCTTCATTGTCCTTGTTTTCCACGCCATACTTCTCACAACTTAGTCTAGGGCGTTCCATGCCGGGAATGAGCAGCTCGATGTCGTCGCTCATGTTCCAGCGGGATTTGGTTTGCACGCGCCATCGACCGTCGCCGGTCTTCTCAAGGATGCGGGCCAACACCGGACGCTTTTCACCGGGGTCAGGCGGCATGGCAATGGCACCGCGCCGTTCCGGGTCGAAGAAACCGGTGGTCAGGGGCCGTGAAGCGGCATTAACCACTTCGGATAAATATTTTTCCGGCTTGAACTCCCCTTTGGGGATGTCATTGAGAGCGGTCTTGTAGGCATCCACCACCTGCGCGAGGTAGGCGGAGCTTTTGGTGCGGCCTTCCAACTTGAGGGAGGCGACCTTCATGCGTGAAAACCACTCCACATAGTGCATGAGGCACAAATCCTGCGCAGCGAAAATCTTGGTCCAGCCCCCGGTCTCATGACCCAGCGTCAAAGCGGGATCAGCCATGGTTTCAGCCGGAGTCTCATCTCCACCCAGCGGCTCGAAGCTGAAGTCGTCTTCCTCTTCGTCGAAGCTGAACTCTTCTTCCGGTTTTTCGATGGGGTACTCGCGAATCTCCCACAACGCTTCACCGGGGCGGGTGCGCTCCTCAAAAGTGACGGTGTGTGGCTTGTATTCATAGCGGCATGGATGGGAACACTCGCCGAGGTTGCCGGGGCGGTCGTTGAGGTAGGCCGACATGTAGCAGCGACCCGAGACCGCCATGCACATGGCGCCATGTACGAAAACTTCGAGATCAACATCCGGCATCTCGGTGCGAGCAATGGCCAGCATTTCCATGAGTTCCTGCGAGCGCAGTTCGCGGGCCACGTTGACACGACTGGCGCCGCACTCCTGCCAGAATCGGATGGATTCGGAGTTGGAGGTGTTGGCCTGTGTGGAAACATGAACCGGAATTTCCGGTGCCAGTCGGCGGACCATGCGGATGACGCCGGGATCGGCAGCGATGATGGCGTCGGGCTTCAGTTCCCGCAGCCGTTCGATGTATTCCTTCACTGCGGGGATCATGGACTCTCGCGGGTAGACGTTCAGGGTGAAGTAGACCTTCACGTTGGCGTCGTGGGCGAGTTCTATGGCGCGTTCGAGTTCTTCCGGGGAAAAGCCTCCGGCTCCGGCGCGCAGGTTCAGGCTGTCGCCGCCAAGATAGACGGCGTCCGCTCCGTAGAGAATGGCTGTTTCCAGTTTTTCCATGTCTCCGGCGGGGACCAGTAATTCAGGTATATGTGGATTGCTTGCTGTCATTGTTTTTCCGTGTCGCAGTGGCGACAGAGGAAGGCTACAACATCGGGGCTGCCAAGCCAAGTGGAATGGCAAAATACGAGAGGCCGCACCCCTTGAACAGGGGGACGGCCTCCACGCTCTCTCTCGCAGGACTTCTAAATCAGCTTGAGCGGTTCCAGGTAGACCTCGCCCTTGAAGGTCAGTTCGGCCGCCCCCTGAAGAAAGACAGTGCCTTCTTCAAGAAATATGGTCAGTACTTCGCCGCCCGTGGTGGTCAGGTCGGCGCGCTCCGCCGTCAGTCCCAGAGTGTTGGCGACAAGCTGGGTGGCTGCGGCACCGGTGCCGCAAGCGTAGGTCTCGGCTTCAACGCCGCGCTCGTAGGTGCGCAGGAGCATGGTGTTGTCATCCTTCACCTGGGCGAAGTTGACATTGGTCCCGGCTGGGGCAAACCGCTCATGGTAGCGGAGCTTGGAGCCGAGATCTATGATGTCGAGGGCTTCGATGTCTTCCACGAAGACGACAACATGGGGGACGCCGGTATCAGCGAAGTGAACGGTCAGGGGTGCGCCGTCGATTTCCAGCTGGATGTCGGTCTCCAGTCCCTTGGGCGGAGTCAGTTGAACCTTGACCCGTCCGGCGTCGGGGCCGTCTTTCAGTACCTGTGCGCTGATGGGACCGGCGTCGGTACCAAAGGTGTGTTCTGCCGGAGCCAGGCCGATGGCATGCGCCAGCTTGCCTGCACAGCGGGAGGCGTTGCCGCACATCTCGGCGCGGGAGCCGTCGGAATTGAAAAAGTGCCAGCGGTAATCGAGGCCGTCTTCCGTGGTGTCATCCAGAAAGAACAGTCCGTCTGCATAGACGCCGAAAGCACGGGCACAGAGCGCCTTTGCCCATTTGGGCATGTCGGCTTCAGCGACCTTGGCTTCACGGTTGTCCACGACGACGAAATCGTTGCCGCAGCCTTGCATTTTATAGAATGGAACAGATGGTCCGAAAATATTCATTGGAAAACTCCTTACCGTTGTTTCGATGTGTATCGTGTATCAAAGCATATCGTCCAATATGATTTTGATATTGTGAACTGGTTGTTCCCCGTAGGTTGGACTTTGCGCGGATGATATTGTTTTAAAAAAGTCCTTGTAAATTAATGATCTATTATACAGAAGAGGACCTCGGCATGAAATGTGAGGTGAACTCCATGTGTCGGAGGCCGGATAATACTATCAGACGGGCCTCATTTCCACAGCCATTTGTTGCCCTGCCACAGTCGAGTCCACCCTGCGCGGAGGCAGCCCGTTAAGGATAGTGACGGATTTGCTTTTGTGGCTGTTATTTTTTCGACTGTTGAGGCGTAGAATGTTTCCGTTTTGTGATGGAATAGATTAATTGGATAAGGGAAGAATCGGCAAAGCTCAGCAAGGTCTGTTCTGGCGAGAAGATATTTCGCTGCTGCTCTCTTCGTTAGACGATGCGGGGTTGTCTCATGTTTTTGCTTTTTCTTAGGAAACCGTGCTAACTGGTAATCAACGATGATTGTCAAATCCACCATATCTCCTTTGTGGCTGGCCGACACGGTCCAGCTGGAATCCGCCATCAGCGCATTGGCGGAAATATTTCGTGGTGCCTTTTCGGGAACAACAGTCTTTTTCCGTGCAGACGATGTTGCTGTTCCCGGCAATAATTGTCGGCGCATGCTTGAGGTCTTTCGCAAGTACCGGGTGCCGCTGCATCTGGCTGTCACCCCGGCATGGATAACGGCTTCGCGCTGGGCCGTACTCAAGGAATGGGCCGGAGATGACGATCTGTGGTGCTGGCATCAGCATGGCTGGCGGCACGTCAACCACCAGCATACCGGCAAGAAGAGTGAGTTCGGTGTCAGTCGGCGACGAGCCGATAAGCGTGCGGACATCATCAAGGGCCGTATGCGGCTGGAGTCGATTCTCGGTGATGATTTTCATCCTGTGTTCACGCCCCCTTGGAATCGATTCGACTCCGACACCGCCGAAGTGCTGGCCGAACTGGGATTCAAGGCGGTCTCGCGTTCGCAGTCCGAAAAGAAAAAAGTACCCCTTCCCGCCGGTGTGCGCGGTACGCCCGTCAATGTGGATTTACACACACGGAGCGAGGAGGACCCGCAGGAAGGATTGGACGCGCTGCTTGAGGAGTTTCGGCAGGCAGTGGAGTTCGGGCGCGTGGGCGTCATGCTGCACCATCAGCGCATGAATGACGCAGCGTTTCATTTTCTGGACAAATGTCTGGAGTTGGTGGCTCAGTCACCCAACTTGAAACCCATCCATCTGGACATGGGAAGGGTTTCCGTGGGGCAGGCGATTTTTGATAATTATTCTTGAATTAGGTGTTGTCATAGCGTCACGGCTAACATAGACTTGGGACTAGTTGAAAAATAAGCAATTTTTAAGTGAGGTTGTTCCATGACCGCGCCAGGCGTCGACCATAACGGCGTTACCCGCCAACCAGAGGAACGAATCAAGAGGCTGATCACATTGCCGTTCTCCAAATCACTGGAGATCAGCTACAAGAGCCTGAAGGTCCGTTTTTTCCGGTCCATGATCACGGTGTCGAGCCTGGTTTTGGCTGTTGCGTTCCTTGCGTTCGTGCTGGTCAACCTAGATGTGGCCGAGGGTATGTTGCGCAGCGGCGGAATGGATGCTGCCCGCTCTCTGAGCATGGTCGGGTACGATGTCGATTACGCCGAGGGAGCTGTGTCGATGTCGGCCAAGGAGCGATGGATTGTCATATTGTCCATGCTGGTCTGCACTGTTGGCATCATCAACGCGCAGCTCATGTCGGTCACCGAGCGGTTTTCCGAAATCGGTGTCATGAAATGCCTCGGCGCTTTGGACTCCATGATCCTCAAGTTGTTTTTGCTTGAGGCTACCATGCAGGGGATTGCCGGAGCCGTGACCGGTGCCGTGCTGGGAAGCCTGATATCCATTTTGACGGGAGTGGTCCGCTTTGGCGGTTCGGCTATTACCGGATTGGGAATGGTCGATCTGCTCGGGTCCATAGGACTCGCCACTCTTGCGGGGTGTATGCTCAGTCTCGTGGGCGTTTTATACCCGGCGTTGCTGGCGGCGCGCATGGAACCGATCAACGCCATCCGGGCAGAGCACTAGGCAGGCCCGAAAAGATTTGAAACGGCGGCGGGCCTTGAAGCACGTTGCGTCCGTCGTCAGAGCCGATACCGTCCGAGGGTCGGCAGGGAAGGGATATGACAGAAGAAAAACGCACCATTGTCCGTGTCATCGGCGTAAAAAAGACCTTTGTCATGGGCAAACAGAAGCTGGAAGCCCTGAAAGGGGTCGATCTTGAAGTGTACGCGGGTGAGTATATTTCCATCATGGGACCGTCCGGTTCGGGTAAGTCCACGCTTTTCAACATGATCGGCGGCTTGGATAAACCAACCGACGGCAAGGTGTTCATTGATGAGGTGGATATCTCCCAACTGGATGCCTACGAGCTGGCATGGCTGCGCAACCGCAAGATCGGCTACATCTTTCAGACCTTCAATCTCATTCCGGTCATGACCGCATTGGAAAACGTGACCCTGCCCATGACCTTTGCCGGGATGAACGCCGACGATGCGCAGGAGAAGGGCATCGAGCTGCTCAAACTGGTGGGGCTGGGCGAGCGCTTCCAGCACAAGCCGCTGGAGCTTTCCGGCGGTCAGCAGCAACGTGTGGCCGTAGCCCGTTCGTTGGCAAACGATCCCTCGATCATCCTGGCCGATGAGCCCACCGGCAACCTTGACCTGACAACCGGCGGCGAGATCATCGAGCTGTTGCAGATGCTCTCCAGTGAGCGCGGCGTGACAGTCATCTCCGCGACCCATGATTACAAGATGCTCAATGTTTCCGACCGGGTGGTCTGGGTACGTGATGGCATGGTCGATCGCGTGGAGAACCGCGACGAACTTGATATTTCCGTCGGTGGAATCGGAGAAAAACTCGCTGGCAGCAGCTCCGGTCGAGCTGGCGAGGAGCGTGGATAGTCATGCAAAGGGCGGCGGCTGAAACCAACAGAAAAGCACATGATCGAGGCTGTGGCGCTTCGATGATTATTCGTACTTGCAGTTGGGTGCTTCCGCTGCTCGCGGTGCTTCTGTTCGCCACCCCATCCCTTGCTTCTCCTGTCGATTTCATCGGACGCCTGGCCGCGCTGAATAATCGGTCTCTTGGTTCTGAGGGCGCTGCTCAAGCTGCCAATATGGTGGAAGAGGAGTTCCGCGCTCTGTTTCCCCAGGCAACCATAGGCAGGCAGTCCTTTCATGTGCCGGTGATCGTTCAGTCCGGGGCCACCCTGACCGTTACGGACACCGACCGCACATTGGAACTCCGCCAGTTGCGATTCAACGCACTGTCTCCCGGAGCCGTTCCGCCTCCCGGCATTGATGCCCAACTGCTGTATGCGGCCAAGGGGGATGTAGCGGACTTCAACGGCATGGACGTTTCCGGCAATGTGGTCCTCATGGACATGGACTCCGGCAAGAACTGGAATAATGCCGCTATGCTCGGAGCACGGGCGTTGATTTTTGTGGGGCGTGGCGGTGACGGCGGTCCTGCCCCGCGATCATTGTTCGAGTCGAAATTCGAGCCGACCCCCATTGATTTTCCCGTGTTCTGGATGTCCCGTGAGCGGGCCAAGTCCCTCTTTGGTACCGGTTTTCGCGATAAAGGCCCCCAGCGACTGGCCGATGTCCGGCTGCGTTCGTCGTCGGTCTGGCGCAATGTGTCCGCAGACAATATTTACTGCTTCATCAAAGGAAGCGACCCGGAACTTGCCGATCAGGTTGTCATCAACGAGGCGTTCTACGACTCCACCGCCCTTGTGGCCGAGCACTCGCCGGGAGCGGACGAGGCTGTATCCATCGCGACACTGATGGAAGTGGCCCGGGAACTGGCCGCCAATCCGCCCAAACGTTCTGTGATGTTGCTGGCCACGGCGGGCAAGGGCAACGCACAGGTGGGAATGCGTGAGTTCACATGGGCTCTTGCCAGCGAAGGCGAGTCCATCGAGGAGCGCAAGGCCGAGCTGGAGCAGCGGGTGCTGAATGCCGGTCGGGTGCTGGAAATTTTGCGGCCACGTAACGGGCTGGATACCTCTTTGCTGGATGAAAAGCGGATCAGCCTGATAAAAGGTGCGTTCAAGTCGGTGGTTCGCAATCGCGAAGATGATCTGACCAATGAGCTGATGCGGTTGCGCCTCCTTGAGTCCAAATCCACCGGATTGGACGATTCGGCCCGGCAGAAGCGGATACAGGAACTGGCGGCCCGACGTATTCAGCTGAAACGATTGAACTGGGTCAGCTCGACCACCACGGATTTCCCGCTTTCCGAAAAGGAAAAGGCGGTGCTCACTGAATTTGTGGGGGATGCCATCCTCCACCAGACTGCCATCCTGCAGGACGCTACCGGCCAGCTCAAGGACGTGACTTCGGCCCTTGAGCTACGCGATGTCATTGGTGAGCGGGCCATTGCTGCCCATGTTTCCCTGTATCTTTCCAGTCACGGCAATGGCGTGGGCGGTTTTGACAAAGGCTGGCTGCACGATCTCAAGCCCAACGTCAATCGGACCGCCTTTTTCCGCCCCATCGACAGTGTGTTCAAGCAGGTCGTCACCACGCTGAAGCCTGAAATCGCCACTCTTTTCAATGATACGCTGCGTCCGGGCAAGCGGGCGTGGGAGAGCTATCTGCCGGATACGCCTGAGTTGGGGGGGGAACCCATGGCTCTGGCCGGATTCCCGGGATTGACGCTGACCACGGTTCACGATGTTCGATCGGCCTGGGGTACGCCTTACGACCGTCCCGGCAGGGTGGATTTCGACTTTGTCTCCCGTCAGGCGCAGTTGGTGAAAGAACTGGTCTCGGCCCTGACTCATCGTCCCATCGACAATGCAGGGGAGCGAAGCAAAAATTATTTCGTGACTGTGGAAGGACGAGCCAACCTGTTGCGCAAGGGCGAGATTTTCCCTGACCGGCCGGGAACATACATGGTAGTCCTCGCCTTCCAGTGGCAGACACTGAACTACGCCATGGTCGATACGGCGGGTACGTTCCGTATTCCCGGGCTGGCAAACAGGAAGGTCAGCTACCACAAGGCGGTGGTCGAGGCGTTCAAGTTCGATGCTGAGACAGGATTGGCGGAATGGGCCATCGATAAGCCCAAGACCGGCAAGGAGGCTTACCGAATCAAGCTCAAGCGGCCGGTGCAGGCCACGGACCTGATACTTTTCTCCTGCACCCAGACCACGCTGTTCAACATGCTTGATCCGCGCACATTCAAGTATCTGTACCGCCCGACGCTCATCGACGGACGGACCGAAGCACCGCCGGTCAGTTACTGGTACAGCCGTCTGGATACCCGCAAATCCTCGCTTGGGACGCTTTTCCTGGAGCCGGATACGCCCATCAAGCTGACACTGTCCGATACCGTGCTCGACAAGAAGGTGCTTCTGCTCAATGCCGATGCAAAGCATCCGCAGGGGCTGGGGTATATTGCCAAGCAATGGCCGGTCATTCCCATGACCGAGTATCGGGCTGCCCGTGATATGTGGTCGCTGCTCAATCCCCGTATCGACAACCTTGAGTCCAAGGGCATTGTCAACGATCGTATCAGGAAGCTTCGCCAACTGGGGCGTGACGACCTGGCCGAGGCCGAAGAGTATCGCGAAGCCCGCCAGTGGGACAAGTTCATGGAGTCCTCCCGCGCCTCACTCGCCAAGGCCAGCCGGGTCTACAACGACGTGGACAAGACACAAAAAGACGTGCTGGTGGGCGTCCTGTTCTATGTGGCGCTGTTCGTGCCGTTTGCCTACTGCATGGAACGGCTTTTCTTCTCTTTCGTGGATATCAAGAAGCGTATTTCTGCCTTCCTTGCTTTCCTGGTTGGTATCATTGGTATCGTGTACGTGGTGCATCCCGCCTTTGAGCTGACCTATTCGCCATTAGTGGTCATATTGGCGTTCTTCATTCTGGCGCTCTCGCTCCTTGTCTCGTTGATCATCTTCTTCCGATTCGAGCGGGAGATGGTCGATCTGCAGAAGCGGTCCGCCCATGTGAAATTGTCGGGCATCAGTCCGGCTGCGGCCTTTGGAGCGGCCTTCGTGCTGGGCGTCGGCAACCTCAAGCGGCGGCCGGTGCGCACCTTCCTCACGTTCATGACGCTGGTCATCCTGACGTTCACCATCATGAACTTCACCACCGTCAAATCGGTTCGACAGGCTGGCTGGGCGCAGTTCAGCGACGAGGCGACCTACACCGGTCGGCTCCTGAAATATTTCAACTGGCAGAATGTGCCGGTAGAGGCGCTGGCAACGGTCAAAACCACCTATGAAGGCAAGGGAATCGTTGTTCCCCGCGCCTGGTATGACATCGGCTTTACCGCCGACAAATCCCGCGCACCGCGTATCCCCATTGCCCGTGGAGATGCCGAGAGTCCGGCACGAGGCATGGTGGGACTGTCGCACCTCGAACCTGAAGTCTCGGGCCTTGACCGGATTCTGGTCAAAGGTCGCTGGTTCAAGGAAGGGGAGCGTCATGTCATCCTTCTGCCCGAACGTATAGCCGACCAGATAGGTGCTGATCCTGATGATCCCGAGCGAAATATCGTCAATGTCTGGGGTCTGGACGTCAAACTGGTCGGTGTGTTCAGTGACACCGGTCTGCGCGATAATCCTGATCTGGACGGCGAGTTGATCACGCCCATCGTGTTCCCCAATCAGGCCGCCACGCAGCTTTCCGAGGTCGAGGCCGAAGCCATCGAAAATGGCGAGGATGTGGTTTCCACCCAGTCCAGGTACCAGCATATCCCCGGGTACGAGACGGTCATCATCCCGGCCGAGACCCTACTTACCCTCAAGGCGGGTAAGCTCAAGGGCATCGCAATCAAACCGCAGGACGGCTTTGCCGAGGTCTCCGGTGAATTGGGAGATCGTTTCGGCATGCTGCTCTTCCGCGGCGGGTCCACGGGAACCTCACTCTACTACGCTTCCGATGCCGTCAGTTACTCCGGCGTTGCCAATATTTTGATACCACTGGGGATTTCCATCCTGATCGTGCTGAATACCATGATTGGCTCGGTGTATGAGCGCAAACCTGAAATCGCGGTCTATACTTCGGTCGGACTGGCTCCGCCCCATGTGGCGTTCCTGTTCATTGCCGAGGCCCTGGCCTTTGCGGTCATTTCCGTGGTTGTGGGTTATCTGCTCGCCCAGGGATCGTCGGCGTTTCTGGCCGGGACTCCCTTGTGGGCAGGCATGACAGCCAACTATTCCTCTACGGCAGGTGTTGCCGCCATGCTGCTGGTCATTGGCGTGGTGCTCGTATCCGCCATTTATCCGGCCAAGGTCGCGGCCCATATAGCGATTCCCGATGTGAACAGGTCCTGGACCATGCCCAAGGCCAAAGGCGACGAGCTGGTCGTGGTGCTGCCCTTCCTGATCAAATTGCAGGAAATGGCATCGGCCGGCGGGTTCCTGCGTGAATACTACATGGCGCACTATGATGTTTCCCACGGCGCATTCTGCACCGACGACATGCAGTGCAACTTCCTTGATCTGGAATCTCAGGAGCTCAAGACCGGGCTGTTGGCTGGCATCCCGACCGGCAGCTCCATCCCGGATGATCTCTGCTTTTCCATCGACCTGCGGGTCTGGCTCGCTCCGTTTGATTTCGGGGTGCGGCAAAAGGTCAAGCTCGTGTTCTGCCCATCGGATGTCTACACCGGATTTCGGCAGGTGCGCGTGGTCATCAACCGTGAGGCGGGTGAGGTGAAAGCATGGGAATCCTTGAACAAGAACTTTCTCAATGATCTTCGCAAGCAGCTTCTGGCGTGGCGTTCTCTTGATGACGACGCCGTGGAGAAATATGCGCTTGATCTGAACGCTGAAATGGAACGATCCATGTCTGATGACGGCGACAAAGACGGAGGGGCGGCATGAACGGACGACTCCGCCTGAGAGCATTACTGACAGGGCTTGTGTTGGGCCTGTTCCTGTGCGTGTACACGCCATACAACAACGCGGTGCTGCACAATACCCCCATGGGTGGCGGGCATTTCCCGTTGGCGCCGTTCTTCATCGTGGCGTGGCTGTTCGTCTTTGATGCGTTGATTTCACGGCTGACGCGCCGTCCGCCTATCTATTCCGGTGTGGAGCTGCTCGTTGTCTGGCTGATGATGGTCCTGTTTACGGCCATAAGTTGGGCCGGACTGACCGAGACTTTTTTTGTCAATATCACCGCGCCCGAGCGCTACGCCAAGGATGCCTACCGCTGGACCGAAGTCCTCGGCCCTCTGCTTCCGGAGGCGTGGTTTCCGCGCTCGGCAGAGGCGGTCAGTACGTTTTTCCAGGGGATCAAGGGCGGCAGAGACATGGGCGTCATGGAAGTGCTGTCCGGTATCCACTGGGATGTCTGGCTGCCGGTCCTTTCCATATGGGCGCTGTTCTTCCTCGGTGCCTATTTCGTGATGCTCTGCCTGATGGTGCTGTTCGGGCGTCAGTGGGTGGTCAACGAACGCGTTCATTTCCCGCTGGTACGTGTACCCATGCTCATGGGTGAAGCGCTGGACCAGAAGCAGTTCACCTCATGGTGGAGCAACCGGTACCTGCTCATCGGGCTGGTCTTCACCGGATTCCTGCATCTCGTCAACGGGCTTCATTTCTACTATCCGTCGGTGCCGGAGATGCCCACGCTGATTCTGGCAGGCAGCTATTTCCCGAAGTTCGGGCTGTTCTCCGGCTTCCATAAGCTCAAATTGTATTTCATCCCGGCCTTTGTCGGGTTCGCCTTCCTGACCACACGGCAGATATCCTTTTCCATGTGGGTGTTCTATCTGCTGGGCGGCCTGCTGTTCGGCGTGCTTTACGTGCTCGGCTGGCAACTTCCCGAAGCAGCCCTTGGTACGACCCTGGGGCCTGATCTGGCCCGGCCGGAAGGGGCGCAGACAATCGGTTCCTACCTGATCTTCTTCGTTTTCCTTGTCTGGCTTGCCCGCCATCACCTCAAGGAAACACTGACATGCTTCCTCCGTCCTTCCTGCCGGAGCGGCGAGGGCGAGCACAAAGGGAAGTTCGACAAGGTTCCCAGACAATGGGTCACGCCCATCTGGCCGTTGTGGGGCTTGCTCATCGGACTGGTATTCATGTCCGGCTGGTGCTGGTTCTTCGGACTGCCGCTGGTGGCCTCCCTGTTGTTGCCGCTCATGTTCATGATTTTCATGCTCGTGGTCAGTCGAATCGTCTGTCAGGGCGGACTGCCGTATTTCACCATGACCGCTGCCCCTTCCGACGCATTGATGGGCATGTTCGGCACATCCTTTTTCGGCTCGGCAGGCATAGCTGCCACCGCAGTCATGCAGAAGGTGCTTTTCCTGGATGTGCGTGAAGCCGTGGCCCCGACGCTGTTCCATGGTTCCAAGATTCGGCAGGAAAGTAACCGGCGCAGTCTGGTTCTGGTTGCCATCGGCATATCGCTGGTGCTGGCGCTGGCCACGGCTTTTGTGACCATGCTCTATCTCGGCCACAAATACGGGCTGCGGGAGCTTGGGCTGGAATGGGCCACGCAGACCGTGCTCGCCAACTACGAGAACGCCCAGCGACTGGTTGATCAGCCGGTCGGCCCCAATTACTGGACCATAACCTATGCCGGTGCCGGTGCACTGGTCATGGGACTGTTGATATTTTGCTACTACAAGTTCCCCTGGTGGCCACTGCATCCCCTTGGCTATCTGGTGGCCTACTCCGCTGGAATGAAAATCCTCTGGTTCCCCTTCTTTCTGGGGTGGCTGTGCAACCATCTGGTGCTCCACTACGGCGGTACCAGCCTGTTCAACCGCGTACGCTATCTCTTTGTCGGGCTGATCCTCGGGGACTTCCTCATGGGCGGCGTGTATGGATTTATCGGGTTGTTCAGCAGCCAGAGCTACAATGTGTTCCCGCTGTAGGGGAGCGGTGTGATATGCGGAAAGTGATGCAAGGTGATCGGCAGATGATCGATAATCGATCGAATTGTAGGCAGTTGACGAAAACAGATGGCATGGAAGAACGCACAACCTCTTTCGGCATGTGGATAGTGGCCGGATAGGGGCGAGGACGACAGACGATGCATGACGATAAGGAACTACAAGAATATAGAGACCTGCTGAAGCCGCCCGAGCATTTCGAGGAAGGGTTCGACTGGAAGACCATTGTCGGTGCGATCTTCATCGGCTTCCTGATGATGCCCGGTTCCATGTACCTGCAATTGGTCATCGGACAGGGCATTGGTCCGGCTGCGCGTTGGGTCACAATCATTCTCTTTGCGGAAATCGCCAAGCGTTCCTACACCCATCTGAAACAACAGGAAATTTTTCTTCTGTACTACATGGCTGGTGCTGCGTTGGCGTCGCCGTTCCAGGGCTTGCTATGGAACCAGTATATCGTGCAGTCGGACGCGGCCCGCATGCTGGGGCTTACCGAGTTCATTCCGCACTGGATCGCTCCTGCCCTTGGTTCCGGCTCCTATCTGGAACGCACGTTCATGCACCGGGACTGGCTCATCCCCATCCTGCTGCTCGTGGGCGCGCAACTGGTGCAACGTATCGATCACTTCGGGCTTGGGTATTCCCTGTATCGAATCACTTCGGACGTGGAAAAACTGCCGTTTCCCATGGCGCCTGTGGGCGCACTGGGTACCATGGCCCTTGCCGAATCCACCGAGGATCGAAAGACAGGGTGGAAGTGGCGCGTCTTTTCCATAGGGGGTGTCATAGGGTTGGCCTTCGGGTTCTTCTATGTCCTGCTACCGGCCCTATCCGGGTTGCTCTTTACCGAGCCGATACGACTCATTCCCATACCCTGGATCGAGCTGACACAACATACGGAAGATGTGCTGCCAGCCGTTGCCACCGGACTCCAGTTCGATCTCGGGCTGGTCTTCATCGGTATGGTCCTGCCGTTCTGGGCGGTCATAGGCGGTCTGCTCGGATTGGTGATCACCATCATCGCCAACCCCATCCTCTATGCCGAGGGCATACTGCATCGCTGGCATCCGGGCATGGCAACGGTTGAAACGGTTTTTGCCAACAACTTCGATTTTTACATGAGCTTCGGTATCGGCCTCGGGTTGGCTATCGGTGCCATCGGTATCTACTATGTTGTCAATTCGTTCCGGTCCAAGGATGGCGAGAAACTCGACTTCTCCATCCTGCTCAAGTCGCACAAATCCCGCGGCGACATCAACTTCTGGGTGTCCATAGGCATCTATGTCTTCTCGACGTTGTGCTATATCGCGTTCTGCGTGTGGCTTGTTCCGGCCTTCCCATGGATATTCTTTGTTATTTACGGGTTCGTGTACACCCCGTTCATCTCGTACGTCACCGCCCGAATGGAAGGTATGGCCGGGCAGTTCATCGCGCTACCCATGGTTCGGGAGTTCTCGTTCATCGCCGGTGCCAAGTTCTTTGGATATCAGGGGCTGGAAATCTGGTATGCGCCCATCCCCATCCATAACTACGGCGAAGCCACGGTGCAGTTCCGACAGATCGAGCTGACCGGAACCAGCTTGCGCGGCATTATCAAGGCCGAGATCATCGTCTTCCCCATTGTCATGGTTTCATCGCTCCTTTTCTCCCAGTTCTTGTGGCAACTGGCTCCCATTCCGTCGCCTGAATATCCGTTCGCGCAGGAATTGTGGCATCTGCAGGCGCTCAATACCTTGCTGATGCAGACCTCCACTCTGGAAGGCAACTCCCTGTTCTACGAGGCGCTATCCGGGCCGGTGGTCATGTCCGGTGTGGGGCTTGGGCTGTGCCTGTACGCGGTGCTCAATGTCCTTGGGCTGCCCGTCATGCTGGTCTATGGAGTGGTGCGCGGTCTGGGGCAGTCCACACCCCACGGCATGATTCTGGAGGTAATCGGGGCGCTGCTCGGTCGATTCTATTTCCTCAAGAAATATGGGGCGCAGTGGCGACACTATGCGCCGGTCCTACTGGCCGGATTCTCATGCGGCATGGGGCTGACAGGTATGTTTGCCATGGGCTGCACGCTTATCCTCAAGTCACTTGGACGGTTGGCGTACTGATCGCGGGTTCCATTGCCTTGATCCCAACCGATTCAAAACGCATGCAGTCGATGCGTGGACGTTGTCGTCATTCGTTTTGACGCAATCTTTTCGCTTTCGGAGCAGCCGGGGAGTTGATACATCCCGTCTTGACAGCAAGGAGATTTTCTCATGACTCAACAGAAGATAGCCATATATGGATTGACCGGACAGGGGTGTCGACTTGCGCACAAGCTCGCCCGAGAACTGGGCGGTGCTGTCCACTGTGTGCGACGACATGTCGTCAGCGATGCCGAGCCGTTTGACTCCCTGCCCGAACTGGTGGAGCGGACGTTCCATGAGTTTGATGCCCATATTTTCGTGGCAGCGGCAGGAATAGTCGTCCGGTGCATCGCTCCGTTGATTCAAAGCAAGTCGAGCGATCCGGCCGTGGTCTGCATGGATACGGATGGCGCGTTTGTCGTCAGTCTCCTGTCAGGCCATCTGGGCGGTGCCAACGAGTTGGCTGTCCAATGTGCAAATGTCACCGGCGGCCAGCCTGTGATCACGACCGCCACTGATTCTGCCGGGGTAGTCTCGCTGGATATGCTGGCAAAAGAGAAGAATCTGACCATCGGCAATATTGATCGCGTCAAAGTCGTCAATGGTGCGCTGCTGGACAAGCGGACCGTGCAGTTGTTCGATCCGTTTGACCGGCTGGGCGTGGACGGTGAACCATTCGTCATGGTTCGGGAGAAAAAGGAATGGAAACGTGGTGAGCCGGGAGTGTGGGTTTCCGAATACGAGGACTGCCCTGACTCCGGTGCCTTGCGCCTGTATCCCCGATCTCTGATGCTCGGTATTGGCTGTCGGCGCGGTGTTCCCGAGGAAGAAATCAGCGCTCATATCAGCAACGTGTTCAGTGCCGAAGGGCTTTCCCTGCACAGTATCGGTGGCGTGGCAAGCGTTGACGCCAAGCAGGATGAACCCGGCCTGCTCGAAACCGCTGCCGACCTCGGGATTGAACTGGTCTTTTATGCCAAGGCGCGCCTTGAAGAAGTAGAAGCGCCCAATCCATCGGACATGGTGAAAGAGCGCATGGGAATCCCTTCTGTTTCGGAAGCGGCTGCATTGCTTTTGTCCGAAGGAGGACAATTGGTGGTGGAAAAAACCAAAACAAAATCCGTCACGCTGGCCGTGGCGAGGAGAATATAGATGTTGAAAGCCGTGAGCCTTGGGCCTGGAGATCAAAGCCTGCTGACCCCTGCGGCGCTGGATGCCATCAGGGAAGCCGACGTGGTTGCCGGGTACAAGGGGTATATAGCCCTGATGCCCGAGGAACTGCTCAAGGATAAAGAGGTTGTCTCCACCGGTATGATGGGCGAAGTGGAACGGGCCAGAGGTGCCATTGAATCCGCACGCTCGGGTAAGAAGACCGTTATGGTCTGCAGCGGTGATGCTGGTATCTATGCAATGGCCGGACTGCTGCTCGAAATTCTGGAAGCCGAAGGGCTGCTGGATACGGTTCCCTTTTCCGTGGTCCCCGGTGTGGCTGCGTTCAATGCTGCTTCGGCTCTGCTGGGCGCTCCGCTCATGCATGATTTTGCTTCCGTCAGCCTCAGCGATTTGCTGACGCCCTGGGAAGTGATCGAAAAGCGCCTGCGTCTTGCAGCAGAAGCGGATTTCGTCATCTCGCTTTATAACCCCCGGTCCAAGAAACGGAGCGATCACCTGCAAAATGCCTTGGGCATCATCGGGGAGCACCGCGCTCCCGGGACACCGGTGGGCATTGTCGGTCGCGCTTACCGGGAGGGGCAGGACGTTCGCGTGGTCCGGCTCGATTCCGTGGATGTGCAGTCCGTGGATATGCAGACCGTATTGATCATAGGCAACTCCGCTACCCGCGTCGCTGGCGATCGGATGCTCACACCTCGTGGCTACCACCGTAAATACGATATAAGCCGGGAGTCCTGATACAATCGTACACTCTTGAGCCCTCCTGTTGGGCTGCCGAGCCATATGCTTTTATCGAGAAGGGCGAGCAGTTGTCGTGACTGCTCGCTCTTGATTATTTGTTGTGACTGCGGGTGAAACGAGTGCAAGGTCGCAGTTTTTTCGTGTCAGAAGGTTTGAACACGGATGGACCGAAAATTATAGCGCGAAATCAAAGTGATGATTGCCGTCTATGGTTCAGTAGCGGCAGCACGGTTCCGTTAGTGTCTAGTCGAAAGAAGCACAATCAGGATTGCCGAATAAAAGTCAATATTCGTGGCAGAATATGTGTTGATTGTTCGGAAATGCGATTGGCAGGCGGCTCGACCTGCGGGGGTGGCTTTCGAGCAAAACACGGTTTGTTGGTGCCGGATCGTTGGATTGGAGGGTGGTATATAGGGCCTCTTCTTGTAAATATTTTCACAATCAGCATGATTTCTTCAAAATCACCCTTGCATTGAGCGGTGATATTCAGGTAAAAGCAAGCGTCTACGATGGCATTCCCTGTCTTGACAGGGGACGGATACTTTTCTATCCCGCTATTGTAGAGAGTGTGACAGTTTATTTTCATGCAACAGGAGGAAGAAGGTACAATGAAAAAATCACTGATGATCAGCCTGATGGTTGCCGCTCTGGTATGCGTTTTCGCGCTGCCTGCCGTTATCGCCGGTAATGCTCCCGCAGATAACATGGTTCTGAAGGCCCCTGAGGGTGTCGACATGAAGAAATCCCCCGTGGATTTCCCCCACAAACAGCACGTTGACGCTAAAGTTGACTGTATGACCTGCCACCACACGGCAAAGTCCCAGGACGCCATCGGCGGTTGCTCCGTTGAAGGTTGCCACACCGATGCTTCCAAGGGCGCCAAGCGCGATCCTAAGGGCTTCTACCAGGCTTTCCACAGCAAGAAGTCTGACGCTTCCTGCCTCGGCTGCCACAAGAAGCTGAAGAAAGAAGGCAAGGAAGTTCCCGTGTCTTGTAAGGATTGCCACCCGAAGAACTAATTCGTTAGGGTAAGTTAAGGGGGGCTGGACGACAGTCCCCCTTTTTTTTCAACTGCTCCCCCCGGAGGAAACCATGACCCCGGCACCACCGCCTCCTTCCAAAGACGACGATCTGGATGTTGCTGACATCCTGAATCAGGGATCTCCCGAGCACGAAGGATTTGATCCGGACAGTCTTGATTCGGATTTCGAGCAGGAACTGGAAGACCTGTTTGCCGACGACCTGGAAGAAGACTCCGCTGCAGCTCAGGAAGCAGAAGCGGATGAGCCTATTATGCTCGATGACCTAGTCGAGGCTGACGAAGAGCCGGAAATGGATGATGAAGCCGCTGCCCTGGAGGAAATTGTACAGGGGGCCGGCGACGATGATGACATGATCGTCCTCGAAGATGTGGTTGAAGACGACGCTCTGCCTGATGAAGGCGAGTTGGAATCGACACCTGCATCGGACATTTCTGAAGACGATGACGTCATGGTCCTGGTTGAAGAGATCGCCGAAGATGATGAGCCGGAAGTGGCCGCTGATGATTCGGACGAGGATGTCATCGTTCTGGACGATCTGGTCGAAGAGACCGAAAATGATATTTCACAGGCTGCGGACGAGGATGACGCTGTCGATCTTGACGCGTTGCTCGAAGCCGCAACCGGCGACACCGATGCAGAGACCGTCGAGGAGGCGGAAGCAGTAGAGGGTGTCGAAGCTTCTGAACCGGACGAGGCAGATGAGGATGACGCCATTCTGCTGGACGATCTGGTGGAGGAAGTGACCGAAGCAGAACCGGATGATAATGCCGAGTTGCTGGAAGACCTCGCTGAAGAGGTTCCCCTGGCCGTTGATGAAGCCGCGGAAGAGTCGGTTGACCATGGGGAAGCCGTGGCCGCTGCCGCCGCAGACATGGTTGAAGAAATGGCAGAAGATGTGTCGGACGAGGATGAGATCATCACCCTTGAAGATGAAGACATGGTGGACGCTTCGTTGGCCGAAGAGCCGGAAACGGACGTTCCCGTGGAAGATGCCGTGACCGAAGCGGATATCGAACTCCTGATGGATGAACCGGAAGGAGATGCTCCTGCTGAGGAATCCGGCAATGGTGAGTTTGACGATCTTGACGACAGCGATCTCACCGAGTTGGCAGGCATCGACAAGCTCGAAGAAGACGACATGGACGACATGGACAGTCTCCTTGATGCCGTGGATGTCTCTGATATCGATGTCGCCGAAAGCCAGGACGATCTGGAAATGGCTGATGTCGACATGGACGGTATGCTCGATGACGACGCTGAGTCGCAGGCCACTGCTGAGACCAAGGATGTTGATGTCGATCAACAGCTTGTTGACGTGAGAAGCGAGGCTTCGCAAACCGTTGTCGCTGAATTGCAGGGCAAGGTAGCCATGCTCGAATCCCGCGTGGCGGAGTTGGAAAATCGTCTGCGCGAGGAAATCGCCCAACTGGTACCGGCGGAAGCCGCCCGTATTATTCGCGAAGAAATTTCCGCTCTGGCGGAAGAGATGGACGACTAAAACCGGTCTCGAATGATTTCAAAAGCCCGCCCTCGTATCACGAGGGTGGGCTTTTTTTGTGAAGGTCAAAGTCGGAGCGCAGTAATCAATCAGCGTTCTTGAACGCTGCCTTGTCGAGGTACCACAGCGTGGACTGGGCATTGATTCGGGCAGCAGGATAGCGTTCATCGGCCGTTGGATCATTCAGTATCTCATCCATTACTGCCTGTTTGTCCTTTCCGGCCACGAGAAAGAGAGCAGTTCGGGCATTGTTCAGCAATGGGAATGTCATGGTCACCCGATCCACTGCCGGGTTGGCAGGCGGGTTTATGACAGGCACTACCCACCCTGTGGCATCAAGGGCTTCGGTTCCTGGGAACAGTGACGCCGTGTGGCCGTCGCTCCCCATCCCCTGTAGAACCAGATCGAACTGCGGCAACGGGGCTTCTCCGAATACACGCACCATATCCCCCTGCATGACCAGTGCAGCTTGCTCCGCACCTCGTTCGCCAAGTATTCGATAGACATTGGCATCAGGAATGGAAACACGGCTCAGCAGGGCCTCTCGTGTCATGCGGTAGTTGGACCATTCATGGTCGGGCGGTACGGCCCGATCATCGCCCCAGAAGATAAACGTTCTGTCCCATGGGACTCGGTTCATGTTTTTTGATTCGGCGAGTAACTCAAACATTCGCCGTGGAGTGGAGCCACCGGAGAGCGCCACAACAAAGCGGCCGTGTCTGTCTACGGCTTCGTTCGCCAGTTCGATGAAGGTTTCTGCCGCGTTGAAGCTCAATTCGTCAAGGGTGTCGAATATCATGAAGTTGGCCATGGTGCCTCCCTTAGACTATCCAGCCGCTTCTGGCTCGTTTCGGGCCGTCGGTTCCAGCCTTGTACAGGTGGAGTCGGTCGGCTGTGTCCGGGCAGTCGCATTCGGTCAAAACCGGAGTAAGAAACTCCCAGCAGAGGTCAACACTGTCCTGACGCCAGAAGAGCGTGTGGTCGCCCATCAGCACGTCGAGCAGCACCTTCTCGTAATCCGTGAAGCGCTGTTTCTTTCCTTCGGAATAGTCGAACTTCATGGTGACATTGCGCAGGCACATGCCCGGCCCGGGTGATTTGGCCTGGAAGGCCAACCGGACTTCCTCTTCAGGATGAATGGAGAGTGTCAGCGAGTTGGTAGTGATGTGCTCGCCGAGGATATTGCGGTACATGGAATGCGGCACTTCCTTGAACTGGACCGTGATATCCGTACGTTTGGTGGACATGCGTTTGCCCGAGGTGATGTAAAAAGGCACGCCCTGCCAGCGCCAGTTATCGATGTAGACCTTCATGGCGGCAAAGGTCGGGGTGGCTGAATCGGGCTGAACATCCGGTTCCTTGACGTAGGAAGGCACGGATTTGCCGTCGATCATGCCTGCGGCGTACTGGCCCAGAATGAGGTGGTTGTCGAGGTCATCCATGGGGAATGGGCGCAGGGAACGGTAGATTTTCGCCTTTTCGTCGCGGATGCGATCGGCCTGATAAATGGAGGGCGGCTCCATGGCCACCAGCGACATCAGTTGCATCATGTGGTTCTGGAACATGTCACGCAGCACGCCGGTTTGATCGTAAAACCCTGCTCGATGCTCGACGCCGAGGGATTCGGCTGCCGTGATGTGAACGGATTGAATGAACTGTCGGTTCCAGATCGGCTCGAAAATAGCGTTGGCAAACCGGAACATCAGCATATTCTGAACGGTTTCCTTGGCCAGATAATGATCGATGCGGAATATCTGGTTTTCCTTGAAACCTTCCCGAAGCGCTTCGTTCAATGACTTGGAGCTCTCAAGGTCGTGGCCAAACGGCTTTTCGACTACCAGTCGAACCCAGTTGTCTTTTTCATGGGCCAATCCGACATGGGCCAGCGACTGACCGATATGTTCGTAAACCACAGGTGGTACGGCCAGATGGAAGAGTCGATTGCCGCCGGTTCCGGCTTCGGATTCCATTGTCTTAATGTATCCGGCCAGATTGGTGAAGGTCCCGATGTCATTATAGTCAACACTTCGGTAGTGCAGATGCTGGGCAAAGTCGTCCCAGCAGGCCATGTCCATGCCGTTGTCTTCGATGATATGGCGAATGTGCTCCCGGAATTCCTCGTCCGTCTGTTTGGTGCGAGAAACACCGATGACCAGACACGGAGTCGGCATGCGGCCCGAGCAGCGCAGGGCATAGAGCGAGGGGAGGATTTTGCGTGAAGCGAGATCGCCCGTGGCTCCGAAGATGATGATGGAGCACGGGTCATCCGGCTTATTGTAGGTGCAGGTGGAGTCGGTATCGGCCATCATTGCTCTTATTCCTCCGAAGTCTTGACTGCGTGGCCGCCGAATTCACGTCGCAGGGCGGCCAGTACGCGGTTGCGGAAATCATTGGGACGGCGCGAAGCGAATCGTTCCATCAGCGCCGATGTCAAAACCGGTGCGGGGGTACTGGTCTCGATGGCCTGCATGACGGTCCACCGCCCTTCGCCGGAATCCTCGACATACCCTTCGATATCATCGAGGCGGCTGTTCTTTTCAAAGGCGTCGCCAGCCAGTTCTAGGAGCCAGGAACGGATGACGCTGCCCTGATTCCAGAGGTGGGAAAGTTCGGCAAAGTCGATGTTTTCACCGAAATCCGAATCCTCGATGAGAGCGAATCCCTCGGCGTAGGCCTGCATCATGCCGTACTCGATGCCGTTGTGGATCATCTTGATGAAATGCCCGGAGCCGACAGGGCCGCAATGGAGATACCCTTCCTTGGGTGCCAGGGCCTTGAAAATGGGTTCGAGGCGGCGGAATGCGTCTGTGGGACCGCCAACCATGGTGCAGTAGCCGATCTCCAGTCCCCAGATACCACCGGAAACCCCGGCGTCGAGATACTGTATGTCTTTTTCGGCCAGAAACTCCCCGTGTCGGATGTCGTCCTTGTAATAGGAGTTGCCGCCTTCGATGATGGTGTCACCGGGCGAGAGGAGATCGGCGAGGGCTTCGATGGTGGATCGGGTGGCTTCTCCTGCCGGAAGCATGCACCAGACCGTTCTGGGCGGCTCCAGATTTTCGACCACTTCGGCTAACGAGTGAACCCCGGTGCCCCCTTCCTCGATAAGGGTTTCCACCGCATCGGCACTCCGGTTGTATCCGACAACGTCGATATCGTGCTGCATCAACCTGCGGGCCATGTTCAATCCCATGCGGCCTAAGCCTACCATTCCGATTCGCATATCTTTCCTCGCTTCTTGGTTCAGTATACGGCTGGACACAATACTCAGTCTTCATTCGCATAGCACAACCCTGCATGCGTTGGAAAAGCTTTCATTGATTTATAATGGGGCTTTACTCATAGTGGACAGATGGAAAAATCCGATGAAGGGAGCATGCCATGCTGGAAGGACTCTGGACTCTTGAGAATGCCATCGCCCTGGTGACCCTTGCCGGGCTGGAGATCGTGCTTGGGATCGATAACATCGTCTTTGTCGTGGTGGTCACCAACAAACTGCCCGAGGCGTCCCGCAAGACTGCGCGTCGGCTGGGCATCGGGTTGGCCATGGTCACGCGCATCGCCCTGCTGATGGTCATTTCCATGATCATGGGGCTGACCGCGCCACTCTTTACCGTGTTTGAACACACGGTTTCCGGGCGCGACATCGTGCTGCTTGCCGGTGGGCTGTTCCTGCTGGCCAAGGCGACTCATGAGATACACGACAAGCTGGAAGAGCCGAGCAAGCTGCCGGAGAAAATCCAGAAAAGCTACTCCTACGTCGGGGCCATCATCCAGATACTGCTGTTGGATCTGGTCTTCTCACTGGATTCGGTCATCACGGCCGTGGGTATGGTTCAGCGAGTCGAGGTCATGATCGCGGCCATTGTCATTGCCGTGCTGGTGATGCTGCTCTTTGCCGGACCTGTCAGCGAATTTGTCACCCGCCATCCGACGGTTCAGATGCTCGCCTTTTCATTTCTGCTGCTGGTGGGGATATTCCTCATGGCCGAGGGCATGCACAAGCATATCGACCGCGGCTACATCTACTTTGCCATGGCTTTTTCATTGGGCGTGGAGTTCCTCAACCTGCGTATGAAGAAGATACGAGGCGGCGAAGCCAATACATAGTCACCACTCTCAGGGAGCGGGACAGCCTATGGGGTGGCGCTTGAAGGCGCTATGGTCGCAACTGGCTGAATATCATGCCTGTCAACATCAGGCCGCAACCGATCATCGCTCTGACGGTCAGCAACTCGTTGAGGAAGAAATAACCACCGATGGCGGCGAAGACTGACTCAAGGCTGAGAATGATGGCGGCGTGGGCCGGTTGCGCATCGCGTTGGGCCACGACCTGCAATGTATAGGCAACACCGACGGACATGAGGCCACCATACAGGATAGGCATGGCGGCATCCTGTATGCCTGCCCAGGCGATATCTTCGGTCAGCAGGGAGCCGATGAAACTGAGCACGGCGCAGGCGAAAAACTGTACGGTGGAAAGTTTGACTGCATCCACCGCATCCATGCCGGGGGACAGCTTGCCGATGATCAGCACATGACCGGCCCAGAACAGGGCGCCGATGAGGATGAGCAGATCGCCAAAGGAGATGGTCAACTCGGCAGTGAAGGAGAGCAGGTACATGCCGATGACGGCCAGTCCTGCACCGACCCATGTTCCCAGTCCGGGCTTCTGGGCCAGCATCAGCCCGAAAAGAGGAACGAAAACAACGTAGAGCCCTGTGATGAATCCGGCCTTGCCTGCCGTGGAAGCCTCGAAGCCGAACTCTGCCAGTTGCGGTCCGGCCAGCCCGATCTGTTGCAGGGTGGCACCGCAGAACAGGGCCAGCCCGAGCAGTCCGCCGCCGATGAACAGTCGCTTGTTGTCCGTAGCCTGAAAGCCGGGAGCCCTTCCCTTTTGCATGCGATACGTAAGCGGAAGCAGGGCAAGCGCTCCGATGGCGAAGCGAACGGCATTGAAGGTCAGCGGGCCGACATGATCCATGCCCACACGCTGCGCCACAAAGGCGAAACCCCAGATGGCAGCGGTGGTGAAGAGCAGGATATCTGCCCTAAGGGTACGGGTATTCACAGGTATTCTCTCCTCTCATAAAGAGCATACCGTGTACTGTATTCCCTCATTGCGGGCAAGTTTTAGTGAAAAAAGGCTAAGCTTCGGAGCCTTCTCCGTTGGCTTCACCGTCAGCTTCGGCCTTGGCGGCCTGCGCCTCGGCTGCCGCTGCATTGGTCCGTTCCGCCAGCTCTTTGAGCAGGCCAAGAAGATACGGCTCGGCCTCCGGGCTGCCTTCACGGGGCGCCCATTCCGGGATATCCTTGTCACTCTCTTCCTGGTACGGCCCGTCCTTGACCTCAAAGATCAGTGTGTCCGGCTTGAGGGCGACAAAGGTATGGTAGACATTGGGCGCGACATCGATGCCGAAGATTTCCGTTCCCGGCTGGATCAGGATGTGCTCCTTGATTGCGCCGTCATCCGTGAATTCAACGAACAGCATGGAGCCGGAAATAACGAGCACGGTCTCGCTCTTGGCCGGATTCATGTGGCGATGCGGTGTGACATAGGTGCCGGGCTGAAGTGCATTGAACATCTTGTGAACCGCGTCCCCTTCCGACTTGTGAATGCATTGGAGCATGCGCTTTCTCGGGCTTTCGCGCGACATGCCAAGCAGTTCGCCTGCCATGGTCAGGGTCAGCGGAGTGACGTCGGTTTCCGGGGCGGCCACAGACAACGGGTGGGTGTTTTTTTCTTCGCTCATGGGACTGTCCTACATGGGGGAGTCGTGTTGGGCAAGGGATGGCCGGACCTCCATGGGAAGTCCGGCCATAACTTGTCGAAATAATCAGGCTACTTTGCTTCTTTCTGGAATGCTTCCCAGTCGGCGAGAAAAGCGGCCAATCCCTTGTCGGTCAGGGGGTGGTGGAGCAACTGCATGATGGTGGAGTGGGGCAGGGTGATGACGTCGGCTCCGATCAGGCCTGTTTCCAACACGTGCAGCGGATGACGGACAGAAGCAACCAGAATCTTGGTGGCATATCCGTAGTTGTCGAAGATGGTCCGCATCTGATCCACGCCTTCCATGCCGCTCTGGGAGAGGGCGTCGAGTCGGCCCACGAAAGGCGAAACATAGGTCGCGCCGAGCTTGGCTGCGAGCAGCGCCTGAGCCGGGGAGAAGACGAGGGTGACGTTGGTCTTGATGCCGCGTTCCGTCAGGTCCTTGAGCGCCTTGAGTCCTTCGGCGATCATCGGAATCTTGACCACCACGTTATCGCCGAACGAAACGAGGTCCTTGGCTTCCTTGATCATTTCCTCGCGGGTGGTACCAACCACCTCAAGAGAAACCGGTCCATCAACCACCTCGCAGATTCGGGCGGCCTGTGTTCTCCAGTCTCCGCCTTCGCGGGACATGAGGGTCGGGTTGGTGGTTACACCGTCCAGCAGTCCCAGTTCTTTGACTTCCAAAATCTGGTCGAGATTGGCGGTATCCAGAAAAAATTGCATATGTCCTCCTTCGGTGATCGGCGCCGGAGTGCGCATCGTATCCAATTCGTACACGCTTATCACAAACAAATCGTTGTGGAAAGTATATGAATACGTTTTGTCTATCACTCAAATCCTCTTCCCCCTTGCAGGTGTTTGGTTTACATTGCCTCCATGTTGAATATGGAACCAGTACGCATCATAGGGCTGACACCCGGAACACTTGAGCTCAACCGCGCCGCCAGACAGGTGCTGGCGGAGGCGGATCTTGTCATCGGAGGCAAACGGCTGCTCGCGGCCTGCCCGCCTTCCGCCACCAAAGAAGACGCTCGGCGTGAGCCGATTGCCGGACCGCTGCCGCCCATCATGGATTCCATTCGCAACGCTGCTGAAGAGGGGAAGCGTGTCGTGGTGCTTGCCGATGGCGACCCCCTGTTCTTCGGCATTGGCAAGCGGCTGGGGGAAGAGTTCGGGCGGGAGAATATTATCGTTGAACCGAATATTTCCACCATGCAGGTCGCGGCTGCCCGTCTGGGGTTGCCGTGGCAGGATATGGCTTTTGTCTCCCTGCATGGTCGTGATGATTATTCGCCGCTCTACGCATCGTTGGTCCACTCCGATCTTATTGCCGTCTTCACTGATGCCAACAATACCCCGGCGGAAGTGGCTCGCGCGCTGCTCCAACGCGGTGCCGACTGCTTTTCCATGACCGTGCTCGAAAATCTGGGCACGCCGGAGGAGCAGGTGCTGCCTTTGGCCCTGCCCGATACCTGGGGAATGGACTTCGCCGATCTCAATCTGGTTGTGCTGGAGCGGCAATATCCGCCCGAAATACCATTGTCCCTTGGTATCCCCGATCATTTTTACCTGCACCAGCGAAATCTCATCACCAAGCTGCCTGTACGGGCTGCGGGGTTGGCGCACCTCAATGTGCAGCCCGATTCCACCGTGTGGGACCTCGGTGCCGGGTGCGGTTCGATTTCCATCGAGGCGTCGCATCTGGCGCGATATGGTCATGTGTATGCCGTGGAGCGAAACAAGACCCGTGCAGCCATGATTCGCGAGAACATTCGGCGTACCGGTGCATGGCTGGTGGAAACGGTGCTGGGTGATATGCCCGATTGTCTTGAAGGGCTGCCCGACCCGGATCGCATTTTCATCGGCGGTGGGCTTGGCGGCGTGACCAACGATGAGACCAAGCTGCTGGAAATCGCCTGTGAGCGACTGAAACCCAGGGGGCATATCGTTTGCCACACCATCCTGCTGGATTCGCTCCATATGGCCAAGGATCACTTCAAGCGGCTGGGCTGGCATTTCGGCGTGACCCAGTTGCAGGCATCAGCCACCAATCCATTGGCCGGCGACCTGCGATTCAAGGCGCAGAATCCGGTTTTCATCCTGTGGGCGGAAAAGTCGTAAGCGTTCAATAAGGCTGATTTGGCTCTGGAATGAGGGTGTCGGATGGGAAGGTGCGCATCGCACTCTTTTCATCCGTGCTGTTTTCCATTACACAATGACCAAATCCAACGAGGAGTTTTTCATGCTTGATCTCAAGTTGATGCAAAAGAACCCGGAAATTGTCCGGCAGAGCCTCGAAAAACGTGGCTCCAACATAGATGTTCAGGAATTTGTCGATCTCGACACCAGGCGCAAGGCGCTGATTGGCGAGGTAGAATCCCTCAAGGCGGAAAAAAACGCTGTGGGACCGGAAATTGCCAAGCGCAAGAAGGCCGGTGAAGACGCTTCCGACCTGCTCAAGAAAATGGGCGAAGTGTCTGCTCGGACCAAGGAATTGGACGCCGAACTGACCGAAGTCGAAGCGGCTGAAAAAGAGTGGATGATGGCCGTGCCCAACATCCCCCATGAGTCTATCCCTGTCGGGGAATCCGAAGATGATAATCCGGTTCTGCGGCATTGGGGCGACAAGCCCGAGTTTGACTTCGCTCCCAAGGAACACTGGGAGCTTGGCACCGAATTGGGTGGCCTTGATTTCGAGCGGGCAGCCAAACTTGCCGGGTCCCGTTTTTCCATCAGCTTTGGCTGGTGCGCTCGTCTGGAGCGTGCTCTGGCCCAGTTGATGCTCGATACCCAGACCGATCAGCATGGCTACACCGAAGTTCTGCCGCCGTTCATCGTCAACACCAAGACCATGACCGGCACCGGCCAGTTGCCCAAGTTCGAGGAAGATCTCTTCAAGCTCACCGATGATCGCGGTTTCTACCTGATCCCCACGGCCGAGGTCCCGCTGACCAACGTCTACGCCGACGAAGTGATCGAAGAAGAGCAACTGCCCATCAAGTTCTGTGCGCAGACTCCCTGCTTCCGTTCCGAAGCCGGATCTTACGGCAAGGACACCAAAGGGTTGATCCGTCAGCACCAGTTCTACAAGGTGGAGATGGTCAACTTTGCCCACCCAGAGAAGTCCTACGAGGCACTGGAAGATATGACGGCAGCGGCAGAAAAAATTCTGCAGATACTCAATCTGCCGTACCGCGTCATCGAGCTGTGCAGCGGCGATATCGGGTTCAGCGCGGCCAAGACGTACGACATCGAAGTCTGGCTGCCCGGACAGGACAAGTACCGTGAGATTTCCTCCTGCTCGAACTGTGAGGACTTCCAGGCTCGTCGAGCCAACATCAAGTTCAAGCCTGCCGATTCCAAGAAAAAGCAGTTTGTCCATACATTGAACGGCTCCGGCCTGGCTGTAGGACGTTGCCTTGTGGCGGTCCTTGAGAACTACCAGCAGGCCGATGGCTCTGTCATTGTCCCCGAGGCCCTGCGACCCTACATGGGTGGCCTTGAGGTGATTGAAGCCAAGTAACGGATACCCAAGTCGATTCAAGGGCCGCTTCTTCGGAAGCGGCCCTTTTTTGTTGTCTGTTGATCGGTCGAAACCGCTCCTCTATGGGCAGATCAAGGGCGGGGTAAAGTCGGGTTCGGACGGAGCATGTTCATATGAACTCTCCACATGTCACAAAAAAAGGGCCGCCCTGTTGGACGGCCCCTGTAATGGTCTTCTGGGTGCCTATTCCTCTATCCCCATGCCCGGATGGTGGACCGGGAAGTCCATCTCCTCGGTATGACACACCGCGCAATTGCCGTTGGCTCCAATGCTCATGGCTTCACCCATGTACTGGAGCGGCTGGAGGTTGTCGCGCTTGGTCGCCGGATAGATGGCGTGCGGGCTGCCGTGGCATGCCGCGCAGTTGACGGCGTCCATGTCGTCCCGGCGCATGGAGTAGTGATCCTCAACGGTTTCCGTCCACTCGTTGAAGGCGCTGTCCGTATCCGGTGCCTGGAAGTCTTCATGGCAGGTCAGGCATTCGGGCAGGTTGACCCATGCCTTGCGCGGATTGACGGCATCCTGCGTTCCGACAGCATTCGGCTTGAGGATGGCCAGCAGGCGCTTGGCACTCTTGGTCTTGCCTGCTTCCAGGTCGCCCTTGAGCAGGCCGATGGCGTGGTCTTCGACGGTGCCGTGGCAGTTGGAGCATTCGAATCCGACGTCCAGGTGCTGCCCGCGCAAGGTGTTCTTGGGATGGCATCTGAGGCAGGATTCCTCGGCACTGCGACCGGCAAGGAACACGGCGTGGGTGCCGTGAATCGCCGCAGACAGTGACGGTCTGGTCGACGAGCCTTCCGCATTCTGGGCCGGATCGTCGTGGCATTCCACGCAGAGGATCGGCCCCTTCTTGGAGCGCTCCACGTGGTTGGTGTTGTTGATGCGATCATGGGTGGCCAGAATGTTTCCTGCGGTTTCGGACGCAATGCCGGACTCGCCTTCATTCCAGTAGCCGCCATGACAATTGCGACATCCCATCTGATCACTGGTGGGGATGCTCATCTTTGTGGAGGCGATGAGGTTGCCCTTGTTGTCGCGAGCTTCCAGCTCCACGATGGGCAGCGGCTCGAATTCGCCGTTCTTGAACGGTTCAACGGCTATACGACCTTCAAATCGTCCGGCGTCTTCGTGGACTTCAAGGTAACCGTTCAAACCTTCACCTTCAAAACCCGGCTCCACGCGGTAACTGATGGAGACATCCTCGGTGATACGTGTGGGCAGCACATCGCGCTGGATGAGCTGGGCGCGAATCATGTTACCTGCGGGCAACAGGGTGAATTCTTCGGCCTCGACGTAGAACTGCATGCCCTGATCGGCCCAGGCCAACAGCACATACTCGTCTTTTTCCGGATCATAGGGAGCCGGTGTCGCCGCTTCAGGTTCGGGGATGTTCGGATCAGGCACCTCGCCGGTTCCGTTCAACCCTTCTGCAATATACAGAGCCAGTGCCTGACGCTCTTCGCCGGTTCCGACAAAGGGCGGCATGTATTTGTTCTTTTTGCCCATGCCGTTAAGGAACGCATCCATACCGTTGGTATCGTACATGTTCGTCCGTTTACGGATTTCGTTCATGGGGCCGCCGATGGAGTGACAGGAAGCACATTGGAGCTGGTACAGGAATGCACCCGCTTCCATGACGTTGTCATCGGTGATGCCGTTCTCCTTGAGTTCGGGCGGTGCCCATTTGGCGCGTTTGATGGCGCCTTCCTGATTGATGATGGGCACATGTGCCTTGAGCACGGAGTTCGAGTAGATGTGTCCCCAGATGAGGTACGGCTTACGTCCGGCTTCGCGCATGAACTCGAAGGAACCGAACAGGCCCTGACCGGCCAGAAGTACGACAAGGGCCAGCGGGAAGCTGATCAGTTTCGGCATGCGAACGGCCAGTGCCAGACCACCGATCAGGGTTGCGCCAGCAAAGAACCAGAACCACTGCATGAAGTTGATGACGCGGTGGGACTTGAGCATGACCATTTCATACTGCGGTGCAGGCAGGGCAGCTATGTACCAGTAACCGGTGGCTACGGTGGCCAGAACGCCGACGATGGTCCATGCGGAACAGGAGCGGACCACGCTGTGGCGTGTTTCCTCGTCGGGGATGCGGGTGGCGGTGACGAATCCGAACAGACCGGCACATGCAGCCGAGAAGAAGGTACGGAAAACCAGTTGCGGCCAGAAGGTCGGGTTGAAGAAGCCGTCCCAGAACGACTTGGTCGTCAGCCAGTCACCTGGAGTGAGCATGAAGCCGATGATGCCGTTGATGAGGAACAGAGAGAACCAGCCGAACACGAAGTAGAGCCAGCCGATTATGACGTGGTCTCTGCGGTTCATGGTGTCCCATGTATAGTAATAGATAATCAGGGCGACGATCTCGCCAAGGAAGCATACCCACTCCGCTGCCCATCCGAAAACGAACTGGTGGATGAGCGTGATGGTTGCCTGTGGAGCGAGCAGGGCCACGGTGACCCATATTGCCACGCCCGAGACCGCGCCGTAGGCCATGGTCAGGAGCAGGAAGAACCGGGAATGTTTTTTCGTGTATTCGAGCAGATGCGGATTGTTGTTGCGATAGGCTGCCTGCTCCATGAGAACGAGGAACAGTCCGCCGCCAACAGCGAAGTGCGCCACATAAACGTGCAGTGTGGCGATGACGGCTATCCAGAATCCGCCACCTAGAGTCGTTAGTTGCCAAATGGGATATTCCATGCCTTACGCCCTCCTGTCGTATGCTTTGAAGTAGAGGTTGAGCATGTACCCGATGGCGACGAGGCCGACCACAAGGAAGCCGAGAAAGAGGAACAGGGAGCCGAACTGATTGGTGACCGGGGTGTCTTCGACTCTGAACCAGGGGGACAGGTAGAAGGTGCGCAACCAGTGACGGTTGCAGGCCATCAGGAAGACCGTGATGATCGACCAGATGGTGGCGGCCCCGGGTTTTCTGCGAAATCCGGCAGAAAGCAGCATGACTACGCCGAACAGCGATGCAATGAAGGTCGCTGTGGCCGGAGTCGAGTCGCCCATGAATTTGAGCATGATGTCGCGGGGGATGGAGATAAGGAACCACACGCCTACCAGCAGATTGGCCAGGGTTGCGTGGGTGAACCAGCGCATACCGATTGTGATGTACTCATTGTGTTTTCTCCACTGCCCGAGCAGAGCAATGAAGAGTCCGCCGATGGCCAGGGAGCCGACCATGAAGTGCAGGAATCGCGGCGGCATGGCGGGATCGTTCAGGTTGAGGAACCCTTTTGCGCCGTCGAAATACTGCTTCCACTCATGGGGAACCAGCATCAGGGTCGTGTTGTTGGTCAGCATGAAACCGACATAGAGTAATCCGATTATGGATACGCCGAAAAGCAGGTTGCGTGTGGCTTTGCCCATGTTGTCCACCCGGAATTTATACGCATAAAATCCGTAGTAGGATATGAGCAGGGCAACAATGATTCCCAGCCACCAGCCTCCCATGAGCACGGAACTGACATAGTCGAACTGTCCGTAGTTCACTTGAAGGAAAAGCAGTGGCGCGACTCCCATGTTGATGGTCAATGCCATGAGGGGCGGCAGTTTCTGGCCGACATCCCTGTTGAGTTGGTCATTGCCTCTGATGGTTTTCACGATGCCGATGGCGGCCGAGCCGAGCATGGCATTCATGAATAGAATATGGGCAGTGAAAGTCACGATTAACAACACATCGAACCATGCCGAATGTATGGGCAATGGGTCGGCTAGGGGTATCAGGGTGGCTGGATCCATATGTAACTCCTTATAAGTTCACCATAGTCCTATAGGATATTTGGCCCTCATGCACAACAGAGATCGACTGTACCAAAATAATAACCCGAATAATCAACTCGTAATTATAATAGGACTTTGTTGATTTACTGTGGTATGTGGTGATCTCGTGAAAGTCTTAATAAAAGGAGACCTCTGCGCATCCCCTTTTCGCGTCCGTGCCTTGCGCTCCGCACCCAATTTGATGTTCTGACCGCACCCCAGCTTGGGCTCATTCCCGGCCTTTTCCTGCCATTTCTGGCCGAAATGCCGGATTTTGGACGCACCTCTCCCTTCAGGCTCGCGCCAGTCGAACAGCTTTTTTCAAATTGAACGCCATGGCGAGGATGTGGAACTCTCCCTCCACCTTCTCACGACCCACGTATCGGGACCGAAAGAATGCGTAGCCACGTTTGAGTGTGCCGAAGGCCCGCTCGACTATTTGCCGAATGCTGCTGATGTCACGGTTGCGGGTCTTTTCGAAGTCTGTCAGCCTGCCGCCACGAGGCGTCTTGTCCATGGTTCCGTCCTCCAAATCGCGATCAAACAGAATGTCCCGGTTCTTCCCGCTGCAATAGCCCTTGTCCGCATAAACCCGTGCGCCGGGATCAAGGCCGACGCCATTCACGAGCCGCTCGAATTCGCCCGTGTCCGAATGGTTCGCGGGAGTGATGTGACCACAGAGCAGAAACCCGTCTCGACTGTCCGTCGCGGCATGGAGCTTGTAGCCGTAATAGGCCCGATTTCTCTTGCGGAGCCAGGCCGCCTCCTCGTCATCCGAATAGCTGACCCGGCAGTCCACCGGCCCATCCTGTTCTTCGGCGTCCTCGGAACGGTCCTCAGGCATCACGTCGATAACCTTGCGCGGCCGCCGCTGCGACTCGACTACCGAGGCGTCCACCACGGCTCCCTCACGGACAAGAAGCCCTTGTCCTTCAAGCTGGCGGTTAAGCATGTCGAGCAAGGAGTCCAGCACCTTCAGGCGGATCAAACCGTTACGGAAACGGCATATGGTGGTCTCGTCCGGCACGTCGTCCTCGATGGAAAAACCGGTAAATCTGACAAAGGAGAGCCGGTCGAGCAGCGCCTGCTCCACGCCCGGATCACTCAGGTTGTACCAACGCTGCAAGAGCAGAATCTTGAACATCGCCAGAGGCGGATAGGCGGGATTGCCCACGGCGTTGGCCTTGCGCCTGATCTTCTTGCACAGAAAGGCGTTGATGGGCTGCCAGTCGATGAGTTCGTTGATCTCATCCAGAAATGTGGTCTTGGTTCTGCGGTGCCCCAGGAAGTAATCACCCAACCGAGGTCCTTTCTGCCGAATAGCCATGCCTTCCTCCTTTGGATGGAGAAATAATAGCATAATAAATCAAATAGTTAAAGAGTAAAAGTGTGGGATTTGCCGTGCAGAGGTCTCAAAAGGGCAACCTGTTGACCTCCACTCTAAATTCAGGAGTACCGCTCATGAAAATAGGCCCAAAACTAACAACCCTCGGCGTATCGCTGGTCGGTTTAACGACCCTCGGCATACTCGCTATTCTATTTTGGCAGAGTTCCAACGTAGAATACACGCTGACCCAAAATTTTGATTCACAGGCTGAACATGAGATAGAGTTGGGAGTTTCAGATGCCAAAGCCATGCTTGCCACTCAGCACGCGACGCTTCAAAAGCAACTGGAAAACGATATGCGGGTGCTGGAAGATATTGTCCGACGCGGCGGCGGGCTGCAACTGATGGATGAACAGGTGGAATGGCAGGCTGTCAATCAGGTCAGCAAAGCGACAAGCACGGTTTCCCTGCCTAAAATGGCATTGGGAGACCAGTGGCTTGGTCAGAATGCCAGCGCGGACAAGCGTACCCCACTGGTTGATGATATCATGCAACTGACGGAAACGACCTGTACCGTCTTCCAGACAATGAACAGTCAGGGCGATTTGCTTCGTGTTGCCACCAATATTTTGAAAACCAACGGGCAGCGGGCTGTTGGCACATTTATCCCCAGTTCGAGCGTGGTTGCCCAGACCATCAAGTCCGGGAAGACGTTCCGTGGCACCGCCTACGTAGTCAATGCCTGGTACCTGACTCAGTACAAGCCGATCAAGGACGCTTCCGGCAAGGTCATCGGCTGTATCTACGTTGGCATCCTTCAGGAGGGTGTCAGCGAGCTGCGCGATGGTCTCAAGTCAGTTGTTTTGGGCCAATCCGGGTACCTGTCCGTTGTTGGCGGGTCCGGCAATACCCAGGGCGTCATCAAGATGCACAAGGACTCGACCAAGGAAGGATCCAGCGTCATGGATCAGGCCGATGGCGTTTACAAGACTCTGATCAATGAAGCCAAGGGGAACAGCGGCAAGCCGGTCTCCGGTCGAGCTGTCATCGAAGGGCAGGATGTGATTCTGACTGCCATCTACTTCGAGCCGTGGGACTGGGTCATCTTTGGTACAGCCTATGTGGAAGAATTCATGGCCGGTAAGCGGGCTGCAACTGCAGCATTGAATACTGCCAAGTACTGGTCGGCCGGTATTGGTCTGCTCATGGTTGTTCTTGGCGTGTTCGTGGCAATCTATTTTGCTCGAAACATGAGCCTGTCCATCAGCAACACCGTGTCGGTCATGTCGGCCATCAATGACGGTGATCTCGATGTGAAGCCCTTGTCCGTTCATGCCAAGGGCCCCCGTGACGAACTGGAAGAGCTGGGAGCTGCTGTGAACTCCATGTCTTCCAAGTTGCGCGAGGTTGTATCCAATGTTCAGGGTGCGGCGGAAAGTGTCACCCAGGGTAGTGGCGAGCTGGCGGCAACGTCGCAGTCACTCTCCGAAGGTGCCACCAATCAGGCCAGCTCTGTTGAGGAAGTCTCTGCTTCAATGGAAGAGGTGACCGCGAACATCGAGCAAAATACGGATAACGCCCGTCAGACGGAAAAGATCGCTCGACAGGCTGCCAGCGATGCCAAGCGTGGTGGCGAGTCCGTATCCAAGACCGTCGAAGCCATGCGGCAGATCGCCGACAAGATCGCGATAATCGAAGAGATCGCCCGTCAGACCAACCTGCTCGCCCTGAACGCGGCCATTGAGGCTGCCCGGGCCGGAGAGCACGGCAAGGGATTCGCGGTTGTTGCCGCCGAAGTCCGCAAGCTGGCCGAGCGAAGCGGTGTGGCTGCTGCCGAGATCAGCGAATTGTCTGCCAACAGTGTGGATATCGCCGAAGAAGCAGGCAAGATGCTTGAAAAGATGGTACCGGACATCATTCAGACCGCTGAACTGGTGCAGGAAATAGCCACCAGCAGTGATGAGCAGCAGTCTGGCTCCAACCAGATCAAGAATGCCATGCTCGAACTGGACCGCGTGGTGCAGCAGAACTCCGCTGAATCCGAAGAAGTGGCTGCTTCATCCGAAGAACTGGCCGGGCATGCCGGACTGTTGGAAGAGACAATCGGTTACTTCCGCCTGGGTAGTGGCGGCTCCAGAAGGTCACGATCTGCCTCCAAGGTGACTGTGTCCAAGCCTTCTCCCAAGTCGCTTCCAAGCAGACCTTCCACCCCTGCCCCCGCGCAGCAATCAAGCGGCGTGGCCTTGGATATGGGTGATGACAGTGATGACGAATTCGAAAAGTTCTGATCCTGTGATTGAAAAGTAATTGCTGAAATCAAGGCCCGTCTTTTAGTGAAAAGGCGGGCCTTGTCTTTTGTATCGAAAGGAGTAGAAACTCCCTGAAAGGAGATCGCCATGGGGTATGTATTACTTTTTGATGCCGGAAACACCAATACCAAAATCTGTCTGGCCGATGATCAGGGGCTGGGCGAAAGCTACACGCTGCCTACCCGTCCGGCCAATACCGCTGATGATTGGGGCTTGAAAATAGAGGCCATTCTGGCAAGGCAGGGCGTTTCGGCCGATGACGTGGAAGCATGTGCCATCTCCAGTGTCGTTCCCCCGCTCGATCCGCTTATCATGGACATGGCCCAGCGTTTTCTAGATTGCGAACCATACTTTGCCGGGCGAAATCTGCCCATCGACCTTGAAAATGAATATGCCAGACCCGAGCAGGTAGGAGCCGATATTCTGGTCGGTTGTCTTTCGGCTCGTCTGACCTATGAGCACCGAAATCTTATTGTTATCGATTTCGGCACCGCCACCACGCTGGCCTGCGTGCAGGGAACCGCATTCAAAGGCGGCCTGATCTGCCCGGGTATTCTCTCTTCCACCTCTGCTTTGTCCAGCGGTACGGCAAAGCTCCCCAAAGTCGATTTGGAGATCAAAAGCCCGGACCTTCACTGGGGAAAAAGCACGGAAGAGTGTCTTAACCAAGGGCTCGTTTTCGGTTTTGCGTCCATGGTTGATGGCCTCGTCGAAAAGCTCTCCGCACAAATGGACGATCCGTTTGTCGTTGCTACAGGCGGGTTGTCCCGCAATGTGGCCCAGGTCAGTGAGCGAATTGACGAGCTGCGCCCCGAGCTGGTCATGGAAGGATTGTGGATGGCTTATTACAACAGGTAGTTAGCTGATCGAGCCTGGCCGTATACGGCTCGACTGTCGATATATGGAGAACCCCGCCTTCCGAAGAAGACGGGGTTCTTTTTTTGGCGATGATGAGTTCTAGCTAGAAACGCTCGAAGTCTTCATCATCCATGTCCATGTCAATGCCGTGATTTTCGTTGACCTTCTTCGGCGGTGTGGTGGGCTTCTTCGGCCCGGATTGGGGCAGAGTCTGCTTGGGCGTCTGAAGGACCCGAACCGTTCTTTGCGGCAGTTCGGGCGAGTCTCCGTTGGTGCGGAAGAAGGACATGGTCTCTTCCAATTGTCTGGACTGACTGGAGAGCTCTTCACTGGTGGAGGCGACCTCTTCAGCGGCCGCGGCGTTCTGCTGAATGACCTGATCCAGCTGGGCGATGGCACTGTTCACCTGGCTTGCACCACTGTCCTGCTCACTGCTGGCCTGGGCTATTTCCTGCACCAGTTCAGCCGTCTTACGGATATTGGGCACCAGCGTTTCCAGCATGGTTCCGGCCTTTTCGGCTACGTGTACGGTGTTGGACGACAGCTCGCTGATTTCACCGGCAGCCTGTCCACTTCGTTCGGCGAGCTTGCGGACTTCAGCGGCGACAACCGCGAATCCCTTGCCGTGTTCACCGGCCCGGGCAGCCTCAATGGCCGCGTTCAGGGCGAGCAGATTGGTCTGGCGGGCGATCTCTTCGATGATCGAGATCTTTTCCGCGATGGAGTTCATGGCGACAACCGCTTCCTGAACTGCCTTGCCGCTCTCGTCAGCGTCCTTGGCGGCCTGGTTGGCGATTTCCTCGGTCTTGATGGAGTTACTGGAGTTCTGTGCGATGTTGGACGACATCTGTTCCATGGAGGACGAGATCTCTTCGATGGCTGCGGCCTGGTCGTTGGCGCCGTCGGAGAGAGCCGTTGCCGATGAGGAAAGCTCTTCGCTGCCATTGGCGACATTGGTGGAGCCGACACGAACGTCGCTGACGACGACTGTCAGTTGCTGCATCATGTTCTTCAGCGCCCTCGCCAGTTCGCCGATTTCATCCTTGCGGTTCAGATCATCCTGTTCAACATGTGTCGACAAGTCTCCCTTGGCAACATCCCCGGCGAAACGGACGGCGTTACCAAGCGGGCCGGTGATGGAGCGGGTGATGATGTAGGCCACGACGATACCGAGAACGACGGCAATGGCGCTGATCACTATGACGGAGATTTCAGTCTTGCGGTTGGCGGCTTCGAGTCGAGGACCTAGTTCATCCTGATCCTTGAGCACGGAGAGCTTCACATCTTCCACATCCTTGGCGATCTGCGGTCCGATGACATCGAGTCGATTGCTGATGATGTCGTTACGAGTGGTGATGACGTTGACGATCTTATCGAAAGTGGAAAAATAGGTGGATGTGGCTTCGTTCACTTCATTGATAAGTCGTCGCTGTTCGGGAGTTTCCAGGTAGATATCCAGGCGTTGCAGCTGCTTTTCGAGTGATGCACGCTCATCGGCCACAACCTTGACGATTTCAGGAGCGTTGGAAGTGAGAAACTTGTTGGCATTGAGGCGCGCCAGAAGCAGGTTGCGCATGACCATGCCTCCACGGTAGGCCATGTCCGAGTTCTCAGCACTGTTTGCTGTGGTCAGAACCTGTGTGAGACTCTGTTCGGCCCTGGCTCCGGCTTCATCAAGGGTTGCGACGAGCGCATTACGTTGATCACGGAGCTCCTGGACCCTGTTGAAATTATTGCCGTAGTCTCTGACACGTTCGTCTGCCTGATCTATCAATGCGGACCGTGATGGATTCTGGATATTCTGTTGGGCTTCGTCCATGAATCCGCGCATCTTGTCGAAATAGTCGTTGAACTGATCCAGATCCTTCTGGCTTCCGGTGATAATGAAGTCCTTCACGTTCATGCGCACCATGAGCATGTTGGCCTGTAGTTGGCCGCTTAGATTGGAGTCTCTTGCCAACTCTCTATATTGATTGAATCCTGAACTGGAATTTTCAAGGGACCAGTAGGCTACGGAAGCAAGTCCCAATAAAAGAACTACCAATGTGCCGAAGGACAATGTTAACTTCTTGGATAGTCTCATAGCGTTACCTTTCTTATGGTGTGGGCTCGGCTTTCACCGATAATTCGCCCGTTTAGTGTTGTTTCTAATTATGCAAGCAAGCAATTTATACATTCAGAAAATATTTGCAAGTAGTAATTATTATGATATTGTAGTCAGTTTATCTGATGCTATTATAAATCGGGCCTGGATGTGACGATCATGTGACAGTTGGGGCGGTTGAGGAAAATAACTGCCATTGGCATGATTCGCGTGTAGACAATTGAGTATCGTGGAAAATTCGTTTAGTGTTTTACGCGATTCAAATGATTGTCATTTTTACTACACATAGAAGGAGTAGATCATGAGTACCATTTCCGGCGTTTGGGCCCGTGAAATTCTTGATTCACGCGGTAACCCCACCGTAGAGGTAGAAGTCATCCTCGAATCCGGTGTTGTCGGCAGGGCTGCTGTGCCCTCCGGTGCATCCACCGGCTCCCGTGAAGCCTTGGAATTGCGGGATAAAGAAGAGCGGTATGGCGGTAAAGGTGTCATGACCGCAGTTGAAAACGTGCGCGGCGAAATTGCCGGTGCCGTTATCGGTATGGATTGCCTTCGTCAGGTAACCCTCGACAACCTGCTCATTGATCTGGACGGGACCGAAAACAAGGAACGACTTGGCGCCAATGCGCTGCTCGGTGTTTCCATGGCTGCGGCCCGTGCCGGTGCCCAGGTGCTTGGCTTGCCCTTGTACCAGTACCTTGGCGGCACCAATGCCAAGCTTTTGCCCGTGCCCCTCATGAACATCATCAATGGTGGCGAACACGCTCCCAACAACCTGGATATCCAGGAGTTCATGATCATGCCTGTTGGCGCGGAGACCTTTGCCGAGGCCCTTCGCATGGGTGCTGAGGTTTTCCATAAGCTCAAATCCATCCTTGCCAAGGACGGTCATGTCACCAGCGTAGGCGACGAAGGCGGATTCGCTCCTAACCTGAAGTCCCACGCCGAGGCATTCGAGTACATCACTCGCGCTGTTGAAGGCGCAGGGTATGAGCCGGGCAAGGAAATTTGCTACGCCATTGATGCAGCTGCTTCCGAATTCTACAAGAACGGCAAGTACGTGCTCGCTGGTGAGGACAAGACCCTGACCTCTGCTGAGTTGGTCGATTTCTACGACGATCTCGCCAGCCAGTTCCCGTTGGTCTCCATCGAAGACGGCCTGGCCGAGTCCGACTGGGACGGCTTTGCCCTGCAGACGGAAAAAATGGGCGACCGCATCCAGTTGGTGGGCGACGACCTGTTCGTTACCAACCCCGACATCCTTGCCGATGGCATCGACCAGGGTGTGTGCAACTCCATCCTGATCAAGCTGAACCAGATCGGTACCGTGACCGAGACTCTCGACACCATCGAACTGGCCAAGACCGCAGGTTACACCAACGTGGTTTCCCACCGCTCCGGTGAGACCGGCGATCACTTCATCGCCGACCTGTCCGTTGCCGTGAATGCAGGACAGATCAAGACCGGTTCGCTCTGCCGTTCCGATCGTTTGGAAAAGTACAACCAGCTTCTTCGCATTGAGGAAGAGCTCGACGACGATGGCATCTACTACGGTCCCATCCTCGGCGGCAGCTTCTTCGAAGAAGAGTAGGCGTGCATATGAACGGGAGAGATGGATATGGTCTCTCCCGACATGCTCATCTGGGTAGCCCGCTTCCATTTTAGGATGCGTGAAGACTGAGTTGAAGCATGATAATTGGGAAATATCCTTATAAGGACAGTCCGTGCGGCTTGCATTGGCTGTCCTTTTTTTCTAAGGAAGCGAGCAGCGCACGGGTGTATTGAGCTGTGTTGGTGCTTTGAAATATTTTTCGGACATGGAACGAGGCGGCAGATTTTTTTATAGTCGGCGCAACCGTCGCGAGGCGTTCTATGTTTCAGGGAAAAGAAGACGGAATCGCATGCGCTGCCTGTGGATGGGCAGATGTGGGATTCCAAGTCGCTGGAGGCGAAAATGATTCTGCTAGACGGTAAGGAAACAGCCGCGGAAATCCGGGCTGAGATCAGAGAGGAAGTGGACGCTCTTGAGGGTAAATTCGGGCGTAAGCCCGGCTTGGCTGTCGTACTGGTGGGTGAAGACCCGGCCAGCCAGGTCTATGTTCGCAATAAGGAGCGGGCCTGCGAGGATTGCGGCATCAAGTCTATCCCCTACCGTCTGGAGTCGGCCAGCCAGCACGAGCTGGAAGGGTTGATTCAGGAATTGAATCGCGATGTGAATGTGGACGGTATCCTTGTTCAGTTGCCGCTTCCCAAAGGATTAGACTCCCAGAAAATTCTCGACCTCATCGATCCTGATAAGGATGTGGACGGCTTCCATCCGGTGAACGTGGGCAAGATGTCCCTCGGCCTGCCCGGGTTCAAACCGTGTACGCCTGCCGGTGTCATCAACCTGTTGCAGCGTTACGATATCGACCCAGCCTGTAAGAAGGCCGTTGTCATTGGTCGTTCCAATATCGTGGGCAAGCCGCTGGCCATGATGCTTTCCCAGTCCGGTCCGTGCGCCAATGCCACCGTGACCCTGTGTCACTCCCGTACGGCAGACCTCAAAGCAGAATGTCTTGAGGCCGATTTCATCTTCGCTGCCATCGGCATGCCCAACTTCGTGACCGCCGATATGGTCAAGGAAGGGGCTGTTGTTGTTGATGTCGGCATCAACCGCACCGATGAAGGGCTGGCCGGAGACTGTGACTTTGAAGGTCTCAAGGACAAGGTCCATGCCATTACTCCGGTTCCGGGCGGCGTTGGCCCGATGACCATTGCGCAGTTGATGGTCAATACCCTTGAAGCGTTCAAGCTGCACGTCGGCGCATAAGTAGCCATACTTTTTGGTAATAATGCAGAGCGGCTCTCCTGAATGGGGGAGCCGCTTTTTTTTGGGACAGCATTTTATTTCACATAATCACAGCAGATTCGTAACCTTGATGCGTGTGTGAGCGTATATACAGTAAGAACGGGGCATCGGCTCCAATCCCATAGTCAGCGGGGTGGGACCTCCCCCAAGCCCTCCCGCCCCGCTCCCAAATTCCGTAAGAGGAGTTGGCACACAGCGCGCTGGATTACCGACTCTTTTGTGCATGTTATATAGGCGTACCCTTGCAAAAGGGTGGCGAGTGTGGTTTCACTTGTCTTGTTATGATCACATATATCTTTTTGCCCCCAGTCAAAAAACCCACCGGCGGTGTCACCGTTCTTCGGCAGATCGCTGACATCCTGCATCAGGGAGGGCATGAGGCCCGACTTGTTGTCAGGGATAATTCGGGTTGGCGACCGGAAGGACTGGCCGATACCGCGCCGGTTATCCAGTGGGCCGACATGCGCTTGACCGGCGATGACCTGTGGCTCGTACCCGAAGGGTGGGTCAATGCCCTCATGCCAGGGCTGGAAGCGCGTGCCACCTGCTTGAGCTACGTGCAGAACTGGGCGTACCTCTTCTCCTCGCTTCCGGATGGCGCTGATTGGCATACGTTGCCGGTGGAGTTTCTGGCGGTCTCGGACCCGGTCTCATTTTTCGTCAAGCAGTCCACATGCAAAGACGCGCCCGTCCTGCGCCCCGGCATTGATCGCTCTATTTTTCATGCACCGGAACAAAAGCCGGATAATGTGATCTCCATTGCCTACATGCCGCGCAAGAACAAGGCCATGGTCGCACAGATCAAGTCCATCTTTGAACATTCCTGTGGCGGATTCGATGCCAAAGGTGTCCGCTGGGTACCCATTGAAGGGATGGATACGTACGAGGTGGCCGAAACACTTCGTGCGTCCCACATTTTTCTGGCGTCCGGCTATCCTGAGGGATGTCCGTTACCGCCCCTTGAGGCCATGGCGTGCGGTTGTCTTCCCGTCGGCTTCTCCGGCTTCGGGGGATGGGATTACATGCGACAGGGACAGATGATGCCGCGCTTTACGCCGTGGTGGCCTCTGCGTGATGTTCCCTGGACTGGAAACGGTTTCTGGTGTGCCGATGGCGATGCCCTTGATGCTGCGTTGTGCCTGACCGAGGCCGTGGAGTTGATCAACAGCGGTGGACCCGCCCTTGACTCTCTGCTCAAGGCAGGGCAGGAAACCGCCATTGCATACGATACCGAAGAACAACGCAAAGCAGTCCTTGAACTGTGGAACGCACTGTGAGCCGATACTAATGGGAAAAAAGAAGCCCCGCCTCGAACCCGAGGCCCTGGAATTGCCCCTGGGGGGCGTGGATTCGCACGCCCATCTTGATCTGGAAGATTTTGACGAAGACCGCGAAGCGATGATCGCTCGCGCTGCCGCCTGTGGTGTGGAGCAGATCATCAATGTGTTCCTCGGCCCTGATGCCTACGAGCGTAACAAGGGGATGTTCGATGCGCACCCGCAGATTTCCTTTCTGCTCGGGGTCCATCCCAATAACGCCGATACCCTGACAGACGAAGTCCTTGAACGGATGCGCCGCCATTTCACCGAAGATGATCGCCTCAAAGGCGTGGGTGAAATTGGTCTCGACTATTATTGGGACAGGGTGCCGCATGAGGTCCAGAAAACAGCGTTTATCAAACAGCTTGATCTGGCGCGGGAACTGGAAATGCCGGTCATCATCCACTCTCGCGACGCCAATGCCGATTGTATCGCCATTCTTGAGGAACAGGGGTTCAAGGATTATCCGGTGCTGTGGCATTGCTTCGGGTCCGGCCTGGAGCTGGCCCAGCCTGTCATCGACAATGGCTGGTATGTCTCGATTCCCGGTCCGGTCACATTTCGCAAAACAGATGATTTGCAGGCGGCCGTAGCCCGTATCCCCTTTGATCGACTGCTGATTGAAACGGATTGCCCGTTCCTCGCCCCTGAACCGTGGCGCGGCAAGCGGAACCACCCTGCATTGGTCGGATTCACTGCTAAGCGCATTGCTGAAATCAAGGGACGCCCTGTGGCTGATCTATGGAAGATGACCGGAGATAATGCGCGGCGCTTCTTTGGCTTGAACGATTGATTCAAGCATGGAAGTCAAGTTTTTCTCAGCGAATAAAAAACGGGGCTGTACCAGATAACTCCTTTGGGTTATCGGTATGGCAATGCGAAAAAGTCGTTTGAGCAAGGACAAGCAGCTTCGTTTAATCGAACATTTTGTGGCTGGCACGACAGCTCGTTGCGCTGCCGATCTGGTTGGTGTGAACGTCAAAACAGCCGCCTATTACTTTCACCGGCTCCGGGAAATCATAGCGGTAGAAGAGTCCTGTGAAGGGATGGATTTTGGCGAATTTGAGGTCGATGAGAGCTACTTCGGTGGCAAGCGAAAGGGCAAAAGAGGACGTGGGGCGGCTGGTAAGGTTCCTGTTTTTGGAATCCTTAAAAGGGGCGGGAAGGTCTATACACAGGTGATTCCTGATGCGAAAGGTAAAACCTTGCTTCCCATTATTCAGGAAAGAATCCAGCCAGACAGTGTGGTTTACTCGGACTGCTGGTATGGCTACAATGTCCTTGATGTGTCAGCGTTCAAACACTTCCGAATCAACCACTCGAAGCTGTTTGCAGATAGCCACAACCACATCAATGGAATCGAGAATTTTTGGAACCAGGCCAAACGCCATATGAGGAAATTCAACGGCATTCCAACCAAGCATTTTTCTCTGTTTTTAAAGGAATGCGAGTGGCGTTTTAATAACAGCAATCCGCGAAGCCAGTTTAAACAACTGAAACAGTGGGTTAGAAGACATATGGGCTAGTTATCTGGTACAGCCCCTAAAAAACGCCCTGTCGAGTGATCGGCAGGGCGTTTTGCTGTTTAGTGGATGACAGCGACTAATGCAGAAGGAATAGGTTGATGACTTCAATGGCGGTATAGCTCTGGTAACAGGCCATAAGGAACAGCAGCACATTGCAGGAGCCATGGAAGAGAGCAAGGTTGGCCCGTTTACCCTTGGGCTTTTCCAGAATAAGGCCGGATATAAGGGCTGCGACTATTACCGGAAGCATGAGTACGCCGACAGTGAAATGCCCGCCCGTCAGATCAATGGACCCCCAGGCGTAATACGCCATATACAGGCCGAGACAGGCGCCAAAGGCCCATAGGCCATGAACGACCTTGCCCAGCAGCACGTGGCGTTTCCAATTGAAAGGACAGCGCACCTTCAGGTGCTGGAAGCGAAAGCGTTGAATGCCAAGGTACAAAACGTATACGGCAAGGATCATGGCAACGGATTGAATCAGGGGGTGTACCCACATCAGCAGCATATCGTAATATCCTCGTTTATCACAGCGTATTTGCCAGCACGGCCGCAAGGGTCAGCGGCAGCGAGGCGTATATGGTCATGGCGGCACGGCGATTGTGCTCGCGCGCCACGGAAAACAGGGTCCAGCCGCCCATGAACAACAATCCGGGCGGCATCAGCCAATGGACAGAGGCCATGACGTTCATAACCGCAAGATAGCCCAGAGCCAGGAAGTATGCCGCAACCCACAGGGCAAGCAGCGGTTTGTAGAACGCTTTTGGCAGGCGTTTGCCAAGAGTGGCGAAACCGGCACGCTCGTAGTCTTCGCGATGCTTTTCCTGCAACAGCCAGAAGTGGGGTACCTGCCACAGGTAGAAGACAACGGTTACGCCGACGATTGCCGGAGCGGTCATGCTACCGCCAGCTCCCATCCATCCGGTCAACGGAGGTAGAGCACCACTTACACCGCCCACCAGAAGCGCCATGGGGGTGATGGGTTTGAGGGGCGTATACATGCCGTTGTAAATGACAGGTACGGCCAGACCGAGCAGAAGAAGCGGCCAGCCTCCGGTTAACGAGAACAGAACAAGGCCGGATATCATGAGCACGAGTGAAACAAGCAAGGCATGATCCACAGACAATGCGCCACTGGCAACGGGGCGATGTCTGGTTCGATCCATCCGCGCATCATACGCCCGTTCCTGTATCTGATTGAGAGCGGAACTTCCTGCGCAAAGGAGCCCGGCACCAATGGCCGTTGCTACGCCGTCGATCACGTTCGGCCCGCCGTAAAACAGCGCGCCAAACAGTGAACCGGCAGTAACCGCGAGACTGACGCGATACCGCATGAGATCAACGTATCGCTTCACTGACTATTGCTCCTCCCCCAGGGACTTGATCAGGGACACCAGCTTGTCCATGGATTCGTCATCCAGATAATCGTAGGAAGGCATGGTGTCGTCATAGCCATCGCGAACAAACATGGAAGGATTCTTGATGGATTGACGAATATATGCTTCGTCAGCAATCAATGTCGTTTCCTTGTCGTAGCGCGTTGCTTTGATTTCGGAACCGAACAAGCCCTTGAATGAGGTGGCAATGCCCGTTTCGGAACCATCAGCCGAGTGACATGTCAGGCAGCCTTCGATCTCAGCCACTTCCATGCCGGGGTGGGGTGCGGAAGATTCCGCTTTGCCAAGCATGTAATCGATGATGGCATTCAGATCTTCCTCACTGAACTCCCCTTCGTAGGAGGGCATGTCATCATACCACCCGTCGACCAGTTCAGCTCCGGGCTGAAGAATAGCTTTGCGCAAATACTCTTCGTCCACAGTAACAGTTTTCTTTTCGCCGCCGGGTATGATGATCAATCGTTCCGCACCGGCAATGTCGTTGAGATGCGGGGCGATGTCGTCGGAACCGTCCATGGCGTGGCAGTCGAAACAGCCGGTTTCTTCCATGAGTACCAGTCCGCGGGGTTTGCCGCCGTCGTCCGGCTTCTTCTCAAGCCAGGCCTGGAATTCGTCATCGGGTAGCACATGGAGCAGTGTGATCATGTCCGCATGCTTCAACCCGCAGTATTCCGCGCAGAAAATGTCATATTGACCAAGGGTGTCGGATTGAATCCAGGCATCGGTGTCGATGCCCGGCACCATATCCCATTTGACACGCATGGCCGGGACGTAAAAGGAGTGAATGACATCACGGGCCGACAACTCCAGTTTGATGGGTGTGTCTATGGGGATATACAATTCATCGCTGGTCCGTCCGTTCTCATAGGTGAACTTCCAGGACCACATGCGTCCTTCGGCTTTCACGATCATGGCCCCGTCCGGAATGGTCCGCATGGCCTTGAACGAGGTCCAGCCGGTCCAGAACAAACCAAGCACGATGAGCGTCGGCAGGCCGGTCCAGATGATTTCTGCCCAGACATTGCCGTGAATCTGTGCGGCATCCGGGTGGCGTTTATGGTTGTACCGGTAAAGGAACCACAACATGCACAGGGTGACCACCACGAGGATGAACACCGAGAAACCGAGAATGGCCAGAAAAGCCTGATCAACATCTTTGGCTGCGGAGAATATTTGTGGATACATAGACTACCCCAACGGCCTGTATACAGTGTCGAAGAACGTGAGTCCTATGAAGATGGCGAGGATGATGAAACATATCAGCACCATCAGTTTGAACGTCAGGTTCTCGTATTTCAGATGCATGAAGAAAAACGTGACCAGAGCCGCCTTGGTCGAAGCGATGGTCATGGCCAGAGCCACATTGAGAAATCCAAGATCGATTTCCGCCGCATAGACGGTGACCGCTGTGAGGACCAGCAGGCAGCACCATATGATGACGAACAGCTTGTAGCCGGGCCCGTGGTGGGCATGTGTATCAGTATTCATATGCGTCCTCCCCGCTAGGCTATAAGGTAGTAGAGCGGGAACAGGTAAATCCAGATCAGGTCAACGAGGTGCCAGTACAGGCCGCCGTTTTCCAGGGCCACGTTGTATTCCGGGTTGCAGTGCCCTTTTTCTATGAGCCAGTAGACCCACGTGAGCGCCCCCATACCGATGATGATGTGCAGCCCGTGCAACCCCGTCATGATGTAGTAGAGGTTGAAGAAGGCTTGCAGGCCCGGATCAAAGGCAGCCATTTCAGCTCCACCGGGATAGATGCCGTGGTGGATCTTGGCTCCCCACTCAAAGTACTTGTCCACAAGGAAAACTGCGGCCAGAACCAGAGTTATGATGAGGAATATCTTGGCTCGTTTCGTTTCACCTTTCTGCAGGGCGACCACGGCGAGGGCGACCGAGAGTGACGAGGTGATCAGTACCACGGTGTTGAGGGTTCCCATGGTCAGATCGAGCATCTTGCCCCCAGCATGGAATTCATCCGGGAATCGTTGCAGTGTCACGGCATAGAGGACGAACAGGCCGCCAAAGAGCAGTATTTCTGTAAACAGGAACAGCCACATGCCCATTTTTGCGCCCAGAGCGTCTTTGGGATGTTCACTCATGTGTCAGCCTCCACGGTTCGCTTGGCATGTTCTTCATCAATGGTGATTCCCTCGTATTCATAGGGACCATGGGTGACCACGGGGTCTTCATCGAAGTTGTGCGTGGGCGGCGGGGAGGGGAGAGTCCACTCCAGTGTTGCTGCCCCCCATGGGTTGATTCCGGTTGGTCTGCCCCTGGTGCGGGATCTCCAGAGATTCCAGAACATGAGAATCAAACCGGCAAAGGTAATCCATGATCCGTAGGTCGAGAGCTGATGGAGGTCCGTGTACTGCGGCAGGTAGTCGTAGTAACGGCGCGGCATTCCGGCCAGACCGAGCAGGTACATGGGGAAGTACAGCCCGTTGATGCCGATGACGATGATCAGCGCGGCCCATGTCGCCAGCTTCTTGTCGTACATGCGCCCGTAAATCTTGGGGAACCAGTAGTGCATGGAGGCGAAAAGGCCCATGCCGGTTCCACCGAATATGACATAGTGGAAATGGCCGACAACGAAGTAGGTGTCGTGCACGTGCATGTCGGTTCCTGCCGAGCCGAGGACCAGGCCGGTGATACCGCCCATGGCGAAGAGGAAGATGAATCCCAGCGCATAAATAAGCGGGGGTTCCGGGCGAATCGCTCCTTTATACATTGTTGAAAGCCAGTTGAAGACTTTGACAGCCGATGGCACGGCCACAATGAAGGTCAGGAATGAGAAGACCATGACCGCGGTATCGGACATGCCGGATACGAACATGTGGTGCGCCCAGACGAGGGAACCGGCAAACGCGATGGCCAGCGATGAGCCGACAATGGTTTTGTAGCCGAAGATCGGCTTTCGGCAGAACACGGGGATGATGTCGGAGACAACGCCCATGGCCGGAAGGATCATGATGTACACGGCCGGGTGCGAGTAGATCCAGAACAGGTGCTGGTAGAGAATCGGATCGCCGCCGCGGGCCGGGTCGAAAATCCCCATGCCGAGCAGTCGCTCAACCGCGATAAGGAGCACGGTGATGGAGAGGATCGGCGTGGCGAGCACCTGAATCCAGGCTGTGGCGTACAAAGCCCAGGCAAAGAGGGTCAACCGTGTCCAGCGCAGGCCCGGAGCGCGCAGGCGGTGGATGGTGACGATGAAGTTGAGTCCGGTCAGGATGGAGGAGAAGCCGAGAATGAAGACGCCCATGACAGCGACGGAAACATTGGTGGTGGAGATGGCTGAGAACGGGACATAAAAGGTCCAGCCCGTATCCGGTGGCCCTCCCCCGGTGAACAGCGATGTGAGCGCTACGGCCCCACCGATGAGATAGAGCCAGTAGGAGAACATGTTCAGCTTGGGAAAGGCGACGTCTTCGGCCCCCAGTTGCAGCGGGAGGAATATGTTCCCGAATGCGGCGGGGATGGACGGAATGACCACGAGGAAGATCATGATCACACCATGCAGGGTGAAGACGGCGTTGTACGCCTGCTGGGACATGATTGTCTCGCCGGGCGAGAAGAGTTCCAGCCTGATGGCAAGCCCCAGGAGAAGACCGACCACGAAGAATCCGAGAATGGTCCACAGGTAGAGCATCCCGATGCGTTTGTGGTCGATGGTGAAGAACCACTCCATGAACCAGGAGCCGCCCTTCGAAGCAAAGAAACCTTTGTCTGCGGCAGCGTCAGCCATTTAGTTCGCCTTTTTTCCCTTATGCTTGCGTCCGGAGAGGACTAGGTAAAGAATGAAGATGCCGATGAATCCGAAAATGGCGAAGCCGGATACGCGCAAGATGGAAAAGACGTACCGCCGCCCCTCGGGATCGTAGTTGTAGCAGAATGACAGCATCCGTTTGATGGACAGTCCTTCCTTGCCTGTTGCAGCTTCGGCTCCGGCCATGGTGATGTCGAAGGGCAGGAAGGAGCTTCCGTACAGGTAGCGAACCACCTTGCCGCCCGGCGCGATGGCCACGACAGCCACGGGATGGGCATAGAGCCCGCCTTCGCGTTTGACGGTGTAGCCGATGGAATGCAGCCATTTGTTGACCGATTGAACATCGCCTTCAGCGGAGAGGAAACTCCAGTGCTCGGCGGGGTAACCGCCCTGGGTGGCAGCAATATACGTGCGCTTGGCCCGGGCTGCGTCCTTGCGGTTTTCGCGAGGATCGAAGCTGATGGAAACCACCTGGATTTCCTGGCCGGGTTTCAGTGCAACATCGGGAAGGATTTCAGCAAAGGAACCCTGCAGCATGTTGCAGACATCCGGACAGCGGTAATAGATGGGGATCATGATGGTGGGGATGTCCTTGGTCAACTCGCGAAGGTTCACGTTGTTGCCCTGCGAATCAACGAAGTTGACGTCGGCAAGGATGCTGCCGAGTTTCTCTTCGATCCCTACTTCCTGGCCCGCTTCTTCCATCATGGCTTCATGGTCATGCTCGGCGCTGTCCATGTTCGCATGGTCTTCGTCGCTCATGTCCATGTTGCCATGGTTGTGGTCGGTGGTGTTCATGTCCATGGAGGAGTGATCCATGGTACCTTCGGCCTTGTTCACTTCATGCCCTGCATCTTCCATGGATGCAGCCCCATGCTGGGCGTGATCCATTTCCTTATCCTGCATGGCGTGAACAGGGACGGACAGGAGGGCGATCGCAATGATCGCCCCCGAAAGATGGCGCATGAATGTGCTCATGATTTAGAAACCGCCTATGTGGGTGGCGAGATCGTTGAGCATCTTGTCATCGATTTTTTCCACCATGCGCATCATGGTTTTCTTTCTCTTTCCACCATAGGAGCCGTCCTTGTAGCCCATGAGCTTGGCCTTGATGTCCTCAGCGGATTGACCCTTGAGCATTACACCACCGGATGGCCCGGATGTTTTGCTGCCATCCTCACCGTGGCAATTACCACAGCGTTTGGCGTAAAATTCCGCAGCATCACCACCGGCGAAAGCAGCCGTGGCTCCGAGTGCCAGACAAAGAGAGAGGGCAATAAGTACTTTTTTCACTGTAAACCTCGATTTTTAATTGATTAAAATAATTGATTAGCTTGCACCATACCATTTAATTATCTTTCAATTCAACCCATTATGAAAAAATAGTTCAAACTATAATCTAAAAAGCCGCTTGGTTTCCTCATAGTTCGCTTGCTAGTTAAACTTTGATTGACAAAAAAGGCGACTTGCAGCATTTTTGTTTTTCTTAAGTTGACAAAAAGAGGGAGTTGATGCGTCTTTTAGAAGAAATACAAAGCCTGGAAGGCGTCTGTTGGCTGGCTGAGGTCGGGCAACTGAGGTCGACAGGCAAACAGAGAATCCCGCTCGCTGTTGAAGCTGTCCCGGCGGGGTTCCCTTCCCCTGCGGAAGAGTACATGGAGCGTGCTCTTGATCTGAATGAGTATGTGGCTCCTCGTCCTGAAGCGACGTTTTTTGTTCGTGTGTCCGGGGATTCAATGATCAATGCGGGGATTCACCATGACGATATTCTGGTGGTGGACCGATCGCAGACTGCCCGACCGGGAAATGTGGTTATTGCGTGTGTGGAGGGAGAGTTCACAGTGAAACGACTGGTGCGAACCCCTGAGGGGTTGTCTCTGGAACCGGAAAATACGGAATACGCCCCCATTCCCCTGAGTCAGGAAACGGACTTCGAGATATGGGGGGTGGTGCGACATGTGGTGCACCGCCTGTAGTGTCTCACGTGGCAGGTGGCGTTGTCTTCATCAGATGGACGGTCGGCGACTTTGCACGGAGTGTTTCGGAAGGTAGTTCGCCGAACATCTCCTTGTAGTCTACGCCAAACTGTCCCATATGCCAGAACCCCCAGCGAGTGGCGGCTTCCGTGATACTGCTGCAGTTGCCGCTGCGCAGTTCCCGAAACACGCCGTGCAGGCGATAGATTTTGAGGTACGCCTTTGGGGTCATCCCCAGTTCCAGTTTGAATGCGTACAAAAGGCTGCGTTCACTGACTTCGGCTGCTTTGCACAGTTCGGCCAGCTTACAGTTTTCATGGGGTCTTGATCGGATGAAGTCAATGACGCGCCGAACTATCCGACGACGTGCATTGGGAGACATCTGGCGTATGGAAGAGGAAGTGGTTGAAAGGCATTGTCCAAAAGCGTGAACCACATCTTCACACATGGACCTCAGTCGTTGTGGCTCCTTGCTGGATTCAGCCACGCTGGTAGCCTGGACCAGAACACCGCAAAGGCGTTGCAGTGATTCGGGTGAGGGACGGAAACACCCCCCCAGCCGCAATTGTTTGAAGAATGTTTCGGAACCATGTTTTCTGATGAGGTTATCCAGTTCTTCTTTAGGAAAGCTCAGGTTGAAAGCATGGGAATTGGTAGGGGTGATGACATCCACTTCATGTGATGTGGGAGAAATGAATAGTTCATGGTCATCTATTGAAAGGCCGTGGGCAATGTGGGGGCCATGCGTAGCAATGCGCACCAGGAAAGAGCGCCATTCCTCCGGGCCACATCCTTTATACATAGAGACCTCTGCGCATCCCCTTTTCGCGTCCGTGCCTTGCGCTCCGCACCCAATTTGATGTTCTGACCGCACCCCAGCTTGGGCTCATTCCCGGCCTTTTCCTGCCATTTCTGGCCGAAATGCCGGATTTTGGACGCACCTCTCCCTTCAGGCTCGCGCCAGTCGAACAGCTTTTTTCAAATTGAACGCCATGGCGAGGATGTGGAACTCTCCCTCCACCTTCTCACGACCCACGTATCGGGACCGAAAGAATGCGTAGCCACGTTTGAGTGTGCCGAAGGCCCGCTCGACTATTTGCCGAATGCTGCTGATGTCACGGTTGCGGGTCTTTTCGAAGTCTGTCAGCCTGCCGCCACGAGGCGTCTTGTCCATGGTTCCGTCCTCCAAATCGCGATCAAACAGAATGTCCCGGTTCTTCCCGCTGCAATAGCCCTTGTCCGCATAAACCCGTGCGCCGGGATCAAGGCCGACGCCATTCACGAGCCGCTCGAATTCGCCCGTGTCCGAATGGTTCGCGGGAGTGATGTGACCACAGAGCAGAAACCCGTCTCGACTGTCCGTCGCGGCATGGAGCTTGTAGCCGTAATAGGCCCGATTTCTCTTGCGGAGCCAGGCCGCCTCCTCGTCATCCGAATAGCTGACCCGGCAGTCCACCGGCCCATCCTGTTCTTCGGCGTCCTCGGAACGGTCCTCAGGCATCACGTCGATAACCTTGCGCGGCCGCCGCTGCGACTCGACTACCGAGGCGTCCACCACGGCTCCCTCACGGACAAGAAGCCCTTGTCCTTCAAGCTGGCGGTTAAGCATGTCGAGCAAGGAGTCCAGCACCTTCAGGCGGATCAAACCGTTACGGAAACGGCATATGGTGGTCTCGTCCGGCACGTCGTCCTCGATGGAAAAACCGGTAAATCTGACAAAGGAGAGCCGGTCGAGCAGCGCCTGCTCCACGCCCGGATCACTCAGGTTGTACCAACGCTGCAAGAGCAGAATCTTGAACATCGCCAGAGGCGGATAGGCGGGATTGCCCACGGCGTTGGCCTTGCGCCTGATCTTCTTGCACAGAAAGGCGTTGATGGGCTGCCAGTCGATGAGTTCGTTGATCTCATCCAGAAATGTGGTCTTGGTTCTGCGGTGCCCCAGGAAGTAATCACCCAACCGAGGTCCTTTCTGCCGAATAGCCATGCCTTCCTCCTTTGGATGGAGAAATAATAGCATAATAAATCAAATAGTTAAAGAGTAAAAGTGTGGGATTTGCCGTGCAGAGGTCTCACATAAGGCTTTTGCTGGTTTGAATTTCGGCCAAGTGCATTCTTTTGCCCTGAAAAAGGCGCACCTCGGAAAAAAGACGTCCTTTTTCACGCTGCACGGCTTCGACCTCCCATCCGATAATGGAAGGTGGCAAACTCAAAACACCATGTAAGTCACCGCTGACAAACAAATTGGGTTCCATGATCAACCTCCTGCGAGAACTCCCCCGAGTACCCATAATGTCGCCCAAATCTATATCATAATATTGTTATAAAGAAAAGCCCTGTTCATCCATATAGTTATCATGAAAAAAATTGGCCTTGTCGACTGCAATAACTTCTATGCCTCATGTGAACGAGCCTTTCGTCCCGAGTTGCGTAATCGCCCGGTGGTGGTGCTTTCAAACAATGATGGCTGTGTCATTGCACGTTCTGCAGAGGCGAAAACGATCGGGATACCAATGGGTGCTCCTTACTTTAAATGGCGGACTGTCATCGACAAAAATCGTGTCGCAGTGTTTTCATCCAATTACGCATTGTACGGCGACCTGTCGAATCGGGTCATGAAGGTGCTGTTTCGTTTCTGCCCATCCGTTGAGATCTATTCCATTGATGAAGCATTTGTGGATTTGAGCGGTGTACCGGGGGGTGCGGACGCCTTTGCGCGTCGACTCAAGGCTACCGTGGAATCATGGACAGGTATCCCCGTGTCCATCGGTATCGGTTCGACAAAAACCCTGGCCAAGATCGCCAACCGTTTCGCCAAGAAGCATGCACGGAGCAAGGGAGTATTTGATCTGACCAGCAGTCCTGACCCGGACTTGGTTTTGCGTTGGACGCCTGTCTGCGATGTATGGGGAATCGGATCGCGCCATGCAAAAAAACTACGCAGGGAGGGGGTCGAAAATGCACTGGATTTCCGTTTGTTGAAACGGAATTGGGTAAAAAAGAAAATGACGGTCACCGGTTTGCAGACGCTGCTCGAAGTTCGAGGACTGCCTTGCTACGATTTTGCGGCCGGTCCCCCGCCCAAGAAGACCATTGTTTCATCCCGCTCATTCGGGCATCCGGTTTTCAAGCAATCGGACCTGCTGGAAGCTACGGCCCAGTATACGACCCGTGCCGCTGAAAAGCTGCGTAAACAGGGTTCGGTCACCTCCAATATTCTGGCCTTTTTGCAAACCAACCGTTTCAAGCTGGGTGAACCGCAGTATTCCAACAGCATCTCCATTCCGCTGCCGGTCTCGACGGCGCACACCCCAACCTTGATCAAGGCGGCTGTCAGCGGCATGGAGCGGATATTTCGTGATGGATATGGGTACAAGAAATGTGGTGTGATGCTCTCCAGCCTTGAACCGGCCAATGGCCGCTGGCTGAGCCTGCTGGATTTACCGCCCGACGATCATGCGCAGCACACCCCCCTGATGAACGCCGTGGATGCATGCAATAATAGGTGGGGGCGGGATACGATCAAGTTCGCGGCCTCCGGCATCAACGGAACGTGGCGAATGCGCCGGGAAATGTGTTCACCGAGATACACCACCGTGTGGGAGGAGTTGCTAGAGGTGAAGTGATGTATTCCCTTCAGTCATGACGTCCTGATGTTTGGAAGATTACAAAAAAAGCGCCCGACCAGATGGGCGGGCGCTTTGTGTATTCCGAAGGGAATTGTTTCTAGTAGTGAATGTCGTCCTCTCCCATGGGAGTGGCGAAGTTCTTGTAAACCCAGAACTGGTAGCCGATGACGATGGGTACGAACACCAGAGCCACGCCGAGCATGATCTGCAGGGTCAACTGGCTGGATGCGGAGTTCATGATTGTCAGGCTGTGAGCCGGATTCGGGCTGGACGGAATGATCGCCGGGAAGATGCCGATAACGCCGAAGAGCGCCACGCCGCCGATGTAGGCGCAGGACGCGGCCCATGCTTTCCAGTATTCCTTGGCACCAAGATAGGTGCGCATGAGGACCAGGCCAGCCACGGGCAGGGCCAGAACCACGAAGAGAACCGGGTACAACATGTAGTTGTTGAACAACTGCGTTGCAAAGGCGGTAAAGGCGAGGAACAGGACGGTCAGCACCACCTGGACGGGCCAGACGCGAGTTGCCGTGGTCACGGCGCGTCCGTGCAGGTCGCCGGTGGTACGAATGGTCAGCCACAGTGCGCCGTGCATGATGAAGATCACCACGAACAGGACGCCACCGGCCAGGCCGTACGGATTGAGCAGGCCGAACAGGCCAGCCTGGCTGAATCCGGTCTCATCCAGAGGCAGGCCCTGGAAGATGTTGCCGAAGGCCACGCCCAGCAGAAGGGCGGGCAGCAGCGAACCGAAGAAGTGGCAGTTGTCCCATATCTTTTTCCAGCGATCGCTTTCTACCTTGGAGCGGAACTCGAAGGATACGCCGCGGATGATGAGCGCGAACAGCAGGAGCATGAGGGCCGTGTACAGTCCGCTGAACATCTGCGCGTACGCATAAGGGAATGCAGCGAAGGTAACGCCGCCTGCCGAGATCAACCACACCTCGTTACCATCCCAGAAGGGACCGGTGGAGTTGAGCATGGCCCGTTTCTCAGCCTCGTTTTTGGCCAGAATCGGGAGCAGTGAGCCCACGCCCAGATCAAAGCCGTCCAATATGAAGTAGACGGACCAGAGGACGCCCCACAGGACGAACCAGATCATGGCCAGATAGTAATGCCAAGAGCCAATTTCCATAATATCAACCATTGTTGGATCTCCTTGTATTCTCTATCTCAGGTTAGACCTGGATGGGGGTGTTGTCTTCAGGGCCCTTCTTGGCCAGCTTGATCATCAGCCAGATGCCTGCTGCGCCGAGCAGAGCATAAAGAGCGCACATGAGAACCAGCGTGAAGCCGACCTCACCCGTTGATATGGGCGAGACCGCATCCGAGGTCCGCATCAGCCCGTAAACGATCCATGGTTGACGTCCTACTTCCGCCAGTACCCAGCCCGCCTGGATGGCGATGTAGGGAAGGGGGATGCAGAACGGTAATATCTTGAGATACAGCGGGAACTTGTCCAGCCGGTTGCGCATGACCCATCCGAAGAGGGCGAGGGCAGGCATGATGGTGCCGATACCGACCATTGCGCGGAAAGCCAGGAAGGTGATCACGACAGGAGGCCGGTCTTCCTTGGGGAAGTCGTTCAGGCCTTTCACTTCAGCATTGAAGTCGTTGTAGGCAAGGAAGCTCAGCATGCCCGGAATAGGCAGGGCTTCGATAAGGTTGCCGTCCTCACCCGGAACAACGAGCAGGTACATGGGCGCATTGCGCTGGGTTTCCCAGTGCGATTCCATGGCAGCCAGCTTGGTGGGCTGTTTCAGGGCCATGTTGTTGCCGTGGATGTGTCCTTCGACAGCGGTGAAGATCGAGAAAATGAGCGCGATGGTCACGCCGAGGCTGAAGGACTTCTGGAAGAATTCGGTTTCGCTCTTTCTGAGCAGGTGCCACGCGGCCACGCCCATCATGAAGAAACCTGCCAGACACATGGCAGCGGGGATGACATGGAAGAATTCCAGCCAGGCCCATTTGTTGGTGATGACCGCGAAAAAGTCGGTCAACTCGGCGCGGCCGTTGCGGATGACATATCCGGTCGGGTCCTGCATGAAGCCGTTGGCGATGAGGATCCAAATGGCTGAGAGGTTGGACGCACCCGCGACCAGCCATGCAACGATGGCATGTGCTTTGGGCGTGAGTTTGTTCCAGCCGAAGTGCCAGACGCCGATAAATGTTGATTCGAGGAAGAAGGCCGCTGTCGCCTCGATGGCGAGCAGAGAGCCGAAAATGTCTCCTACGAACATGGAATAACGGGACCAGTTGGTGCCGAATTGGAATTCGAGGGTGATACCGGTCACAACACCGAGGGCGAAGTTGACCAGGAATATCTTACCCCAGAATTTAGCCATTTTGCGCCATACCTCATTGCCGGTGCGAACATACGCGGTTTCCATGCAGGCGATGAGCACGGAGAGCCCCAGCGTGAGCGGAACAAAGATGAAGTGGAACATGGTGGCAGCAGCAAACTGCAGCCGTGAGAGCATTAACACATCCATAAAAACCCCCTTGCGGAAATGTATCTTATACTCGTATGCCGATTTTTGCGAAAAACTTCAACAGTAGTGGCAAATTACATTACTCTCTTTTTCATAGCAAGAACAATTATCATTAGCGCTTTAGGGCTACTCATTCTTCATAGAGATGGGTTGGCCAGTGGATTCCAGGACGGCGCGCCAGTAGTTGGAGCAGACATTGATCCGCTTCTTCCCTTTGGTGACAAGAGACATGGGGATATGCACATACCGGCCATTCCAGCGGGAAATGACCAGGCTTGTTCGACCGGACATGCCTGCGTGGACGGCATTGATGCCGAGAAAGGAACAGTAAATGCGGTCGTTGGCGTTGGCCGGTACCGAGCGGATTATGTAGCTGGGATCGATGTATTTCAACGTCGGCTCAATCCCTTTTGACTTGAGGTATTCCACAATGCGCGATTTGAGCATCAGGGCGATGTCGCTCAGTTTGACGTTGCCGGATGCGTCTTTCTGGTTGGAATCTTCCAGATGTTCCTGTCCGGCGCCTTCTGCCACGACGATGACCGCGTTGCCACGGTCATGCATGCGCTTTTCCAGTGCAGCGAGAAATCCGTTCTCGCCTTCAATGTCGAAGGGGTCTTCGGGGATCAGGACAAAGTTGACTTCCTGGCAGGAGAGGGCTGACTGGGCGGCAATGTAGCCGGCATGACGGCCCATGACCTTGACCAGTCCAACGCCCATGGGAGCGCCGGTGGCCTCCACGTGAGCGCCGCGAATGGCATTGGCCGCGGTCTCCACTGCGGTATCGAAGCCAAAGGACGGGGAGGCGAAATTGATGTCGTTATCAATGGTTTTGGGGAGGCCGACCACCGAGATGGAGAGTTCGCGCTTGGCAATGACCTTAACCACCTTGCTGGCTGCACGCATGGTTCCGTCGCCTCCGATCATGAAGAGTACGGAGACATTCATGCGTTCCAGGGCATCGACGATATCTTCCGGGTCTTGCGGGCCGCGAGAACTGCCCAGGATGGTGCCGCCGAATTCGTGGATGCGGCTTACATAGTCAGGAGTCAGCTCGATGACATCATACCCGTACTTGGGAATGAACCCTGCCAAACCATACTTGATGCCCAGCACAGACGGGACGTTGTACTGATGGTAGGCTGTCATGACAATGGCGCGAACAACGTCGTTCAGCCCCGGGCACAGGCCGCCGCAGGTGACAACGGCACATTTGGTCTTGCTGGTGTCGTAATAAATCTTACCACGTGGCCCGGCTGGCTCGAAGTACTGATGCACCGGGTCTTTCCGGGCTTTGCCCGTGCGCTCCACGTTGCGTTTGGATATATTGACCAGGACCGCATCCTCTTCGCTGACGAAGCGGCCGAATTTTATTGGATTATTTACCTTGGCCTCACCGACGACAGGTATGGTGGTGTCAGTCGGTATGACGGTTTCGTCTGTACATGTTTTCATCGGTTCCCCCGCGATTTGATTGTTCGGAGATTACTCCAAGATTCTTATATGTATTTTGATTTATGCGCAAATCCTTATTAAGAAATAACGGGTTCTGCCGCAAATACAGGTGCATGAAAGTCGCTTGCCCATAAAGGCGGCTGCGAGTATGGTGCCGCCATGCGTTTCATTGGTCCATTACTCCTCATCGCCACTTTCTTTTTCCTCTGCTTTGGGGCAGGGGAGCGCGCATTGGCCCAAAGGAACGCACTGCCCATCGTTTTTGAGGAATATCCGCCTTATGAATTTGTAGAGGATGGACAGGTCAAAGGTATCAATATGGATATCATTCGGGAAGCCTTCAAGCGAATGGGCATAACCCCGTTTTTTGAGCCTCGTCCATGGAACCGCGCAATATATCAGTTGAAAACTGGTGAAATACTGGCTCTTTCATCCGGTTTCAGGACCAAGGATCGTCAGCTTTTCGCCTACTTCCCCGACACACCGCTGGCCCTTGAGACCAATATGGTGATCACCCGGTCAGACCGTGATATTTCCATAAAGTCACTGGATGATCTTCGTCCTTTGCGAATCGGCGTTGTTCGCGGATACGCCTACGGCACGAAGTTCGATACCATGCGCGGCCTCAACATCATCGAGGCTCAGTCCGCACACCAGTTGTTGCTTATGTTGCTCAATGACCGGATGGATGTGGCTATCTGTAATCAGACCGTATTCAAGTACATCGCCCGAAAAGAAGAGGCGTTGGATAAAATCCGGTTCGTGTTCGAAGTGAGCCGCGAACCCCTCTACCTGATGTTTTCCCGAGCCCATGGGCAGCGAGCCAAACAGTTGGCAAACGACTTCGGGGCAGTGGTCAGGCAGATGGTCAAGGATGGTTCCTTTGCGGCCATAGAAGCCCGATACTGATCCGATCATGGTGTTTCCGCAAATATCCATGAATATGTGAGGAGCCCTTATGGGAGTAGTGGAAATCCAATTGCATAGGGTTCAACTCTTTGATAGAAATTGATATTTAACGTAAAAGAGTGGGAAAAATGAAGTCCGATATAAAAAAGTATTTCACAAATAAAGAACACCTGAAAAAAAGAACATACGATCGTTTTTACAACTATTTACACTACCTTAAACGTCCTGTGCGTATTTGGTGGAGAGTTGTCTCTAAAAAATATGGAGAAGTTGTTGCGAATACGCATGAAATTGTTAAATTGTCCGATCAGGTAAAGGACTTTGAAGACTGTGGTAAATATCGAAATTTTAAGAGATATTTCAGTATAAATTTTAGGAGAGTTTTTGAGCTTGGACTGCATAAACAAAGCAGTATAAATATTTTAGACATCGGGTGTGGTGGAGGATTTTTTCTCTATATTGCTAGGATGTTTGGGCACACACCCCACGGGATTGATCTCGATTATCACAAGATATACAATCATATGGTGAACTACTTTGATATCCCCCGCTTGGACCACCGCATCGAGCCAAATCAGCCAATCCCAAGCCTAGGTCAAAAGTTTGATTTGATAACGGCTTTTGCGATTTGTTTTCATAACTGTGGAAAGAAACCATGGAATCATCAAGAGTGGAAATTCTTTTTGAATGATATTGAGAATAACTTTATCAAAAAGAATGGTCGTTTACACCTTTTCTTCAATAATGATCCTCATGGCGACTTCCAATATGCTTTAGAGCAGATATCAAAGTGTGGCTACGAAATGACTGTTGACCACAAAACCATAGATATTGTCTTTAAATAAATTCGCAATTAGACTGCTCTACAGAACTCAATGACATTGGGAAAGTTAGGGAAAAGGCCTATCCTGGCGATACTCGTTTGGATAGGCCTTTTCCCTCTTTTAGTTCATGGCTTCTGTTTCAAAGGGTTTGAGCCTTTGGCCGCCGGAGCCAAAGTCACTCGATAATTCTTCCGAAGGCGGCTTCCCCTGCTGATTCGAATATCTATGGAAACACCTTCTGATCTGCCATGCATCTCTCCCTCTCCTTTCTACCTTTTCCCCCGCCCGCTGAGGGATTCTTCTTATTTTCCTTCTTGACGTTATCATGCAAATCCCTATCTATTGGTATCACATCATTATTTGGAGGATACTACTGACATGACCAGTCAGATTAAAACCGTTTTGCTTCTTGGCTTGCTCACAGGCCTGCTTATGTTGCTCGGTGGAGCCATGGGCGGTCGCGTCGGATTGATGTTCGCCTTCGGCTTTGCCATGCTGATGAACGTCGGGAGTTATTGGTACTCCGATAAAATCGTTCTTAAAATGTACAAGGCCCAGGAGCTTTCTCCTGGTGATGCCCCTCATATTCACCGAGTCGTCGAGGAGATGTCCCGCAATGCGGGTATCCCCAAGCCCCGGCTGTACCTCATTCCCCAGGATTCGCCCAATGCGTTTGCCACCGGTCGTAACCCGGAGAACGCCGTGGTTGCCGTTACCCGCGGCATCGTCAACATCCTTGACCCCGATGAGTTGAAGGGCGTTCTGGCACATGAGTTGGGCCATATCGTCAATCGGGATATCCTGATTCAGACGGTCGCCGCTGTGCTCGCCGGTGCCATTGTGTTCATTGCCAACATGCTGCAGTGGACCACCATTTTCGGCTTTGGCAACAACGACGAGGAAGGCGGTGGCAGTCCCATTGCGGCTCTCGCCATGGCGTTTCTGGCCCCTGTGGCAGCCGGTCTCATTCAGATGGCGATCTCCCGCTCCCGTGAATATCTGGCCGATGACGCCGGTGCTCGCTTGTCCGGTATCCGCTGTATCTTGCCGGTGCCCTTGGCAAGCTCGATGCAGCCTCGAAGCAGCTGCCCATCGAGGGCAGTCCGGCCACGGAGAACATGTTCATTGTCGCTCCGTTCAGCGGGAAGGGGGCAACAGCACTCTTCTCCACGCACCCGCCAATCGAAGAGCGAATCGCCCGTCTTCGGGCCATGGCGCAAGGAAGTAGATAGCCCCATGTGGATTCGTACCACCTTAATCGCAGTTCTGGCGCTGCTGGTGTTTTCGGCACCGGCAGCGGCGGATCATCGACGCACGCCTGTCGTCAAGGCCGTGGACAAAGTCAGTCCCGCCGTTGTCAACATCACTGTGAACAAGGAGGTGCTTGCCCAGGGCAACTCGCCATTTGGCGATCCGTTTTTCGATCAGTTCTTCAAGGACTTTTACGGCCAGCGTCGTCAGGCCCAATCCCTTGGGTCTGGTGTTATCCTTGATGGAGAAAAGGCCCTGGTTCTGACCAATGCCCACGTGGTCGCCGGTGGCGGCTCCATTGTCGTTCGGCTGAATGACGGTCGTGAGTTCGAGGCCGATCTTGTGGGATCGGACCCGGATTTCGATCTGGCCGTGCTCAAGCTGAATAAAGCGCAGCACCTGCCCGAGGTGGAGGTCGGAGATTCCGACGATATCTATATCGGGGAGACGGTCATCGCCATTGGAAATCCTTTTGGGTATTCGAATACGGTGACGACCGGCGTTGTGTCCGCATTGAATCGGCCCATGAAGACGCGAAACGGGGCCTTCGGTTCATTCATCCAGACCGATGCCGCCATTAATCCCGGCAACTCGGGTGGGCCGCTCCTCAACATTCACGGCAAGCTGATCGGCATCAATACGGCCATTCATGCGCAGGCCGAGGGTATCGGGTTTGCCATTCCGGTGAACAAGGCCAAGTATGTTATCAGCGAACTGCTGGACACCGGCCATGTTTCCCCTATCTGGCTTGGATTATTCGGACAGGATCTCAATCAGGCGACGGCGCGGTATTTTGATCTCGACAGTCTGAACGGAATGCTGGTGGCCGAAGCGTATGCCGACAGTCCGGCTGCCCGTGCGGATATTCGTCCGGGGGATATTGTTCTCGCCTTCAACGGGCGTCCTGTTACTGGCAAGGATAGCTATCTGACCCAGTTGTTCAATATGACCCAGCAGGAAACAGTCACTCTGACCGTGCAGCGCGGTGACAGAAAGCGCGAGCTGAAGCTCAAGCCGCAGGCGCTGGACAAGGAGAAGGCATTGGAGCTGGTGCGATCCCGCTGGGGATTCGAGCTGGCGGACCGTTCTCGCGGTGCCGGTGCCGAGGTGACGTTGATCGTACCGAACAGCCCCGCTGGCAAGCTTGGCTTGCAGCCCGGGGATATTATACATCAAATTGGTAATAGACGGCTGGCACGGGGCATTGATCTGCTCAATGCCTTCCTGCGCAGCCGTATGCAGAAAACGGTTCTCATGCGCGTACAGCGTGGGAGAAGTCTGTATCACGTCCGCTTGACCATGTAGTCGGCGGACTCGTTTCAATCGCTATCAGGAGAAAGTACCATAGACGCTCATCGAAGGTATTGGACGGAAAAAGCCGTGGACAAGACGTTCACTACTCCGTTCAAGATGAATCTGTTTTCGGAACATGTGGCAAAGGATGCCCGGGTTCTGGATTATGGCTGTGGATATGGGCGTACATTGGCCGAACTGGCCGATGCCGGATACACCGATCTGACCGGGATCGATTTTTCCGAGCCCCTGGTGCAACGAGGAAAAGAGGAGCGCCCTGATCTTGATCTGACGGTGTTTCCCGGTGGGCCGTTGCCGTATGAGACCGACTCGTTTGATGCTGCACTCATGCTCGGGGTTTTCACCTGCATTGTCGATACGAAAACCCAGGCCGAAACGCTTATTGAACTGAAGCGGGTGTTGCGACCGGGTGGCGTGCTGTACGTCAACGACTTTCTGCTTAACAGGGATAAGCGCAACCTCGATCGATACGCCATCGGCAAAGAGAAATACGGTATCTACGGTGTGTTCGATACAGCCGATGGAGGCGTGTTGCGACACCATGACAGGAATCACATGGAAGCACTCTTTTTCGATTTTGAGACCATCGAATTCGAAGAAGTGGTGTACGATACCATGCACGGGAATCAGTCGCAGGGATTCTACTCCCTTTTGCGGATGCCTTGACACTCGGTGTAGGCCCAATCTAGATACATTGTTACGACCAGTGCCAGGCGATACGAACGCCTGGCACGCTCATATTCAGCAAAGGGTTCCCCATGGATTCGCGTACCATATATGAAGCTCTCCGTTCCAAGATCATCCACCTGGAACTCGCACCGGAATCGGTTCTCAACCTTTCGGAACTGGCCGAGGAATTCGGTGTCAGCCGTACACCCATCAAGGAAGTGCTGATTACGCTCCAGGCCGAAGAGTGGATCATGCGGCAGGGGACCCATTTCATCGTGACCCCGCTCAGTCTGGAGCGGATTCGGGAAATTACCGAGATTCGCATGGTCATGGAGGTGCAGGCAAATATATGGGCCATGCAGCGAATTACGCCCGAGGAGAAACAGCACCTCCTGCAACTGAAGGAGCGTATTGCCTCCTTTGATGCGAACAGCCCGAATCAGTCCATAGTCGATTTTGATTCGGAGATTCACCGGGTCATCTTTACGGCGGCCCGAAATGCCCAACTGACGACCATGTTGGAGCGCATCCTCAGCCATTACCTTCGTTTTTGGCTTTCTTCGCCGCGGATAATCGATCCCGAGGTTTTCTTTTCGGAAGCCGTAGAGTTGATCGATGCCATTGCTGCTGGTGATGAAGACGGGGTGCGAACCTGCACGGTGCGGCACATCCGCAACTCTGTGGCCGAGATCATGGGAACGCGATAAATTTTAGTAAAAAGTTGTATAGAAAGCCCGCCCCAAGAGGAGCGGGCTTTTTTGTTTTATTCTAGCCTATTACGTCCTCTTTGCCAAAAGTGTATTTACCGTGTATTTATAATGAATACAATGTAAATTCTATTTCCGACAGATTTGCAAAGGAGAGGATCATGGATGGCCTTATTTATTTGGATAATGGAGCAACATCATTTCCCAAGCCAGAAGCCGTTTATCAGTATATGGACAGGTTTCAGCGCACCAATGGGGTCAGCCCCGGGCGCTCCGGTTGTGACCTCTCCATAGAGACGGGCAACATTATCGAAGCGGCGCGTCGAACCATGACGGCGCTCTTTAACGGCACAGACCATAACCGCCTCGTCTTTACTCTCAACTCTACGGATGCACTGAATCTCGCCATAAACGGGTTGCTTGAGCCTGGCGATCATGTGGTCACAACCAATGTCGAGCACAATGCTGTCCTGCGTCCGCTTCATCACCACGAAGTCTACAATGAAGGGCGAGTGGATTATGTTCCTTTTGATGAGGCAGGATTTATCCAGCCGGAAGCCATTGCCCAACGAATCAGGCAGGACACCAAGCTTGTGATCGTCAACCACGCATCCAATGTCATCGGCACAGTACAGCCCATTGAGGAGATCGGTCGTATTTGTCGCGAGAGAGGGGTGCTCTTCATTGTGGATGCATCGCAGACCGCAGGCAAGATCCCGGTGGATGTCGAAGCGTGCAATATTGATGTGCTGGTCTTTACCGGCCACAAATCATTGCTTGGCCCGACAGGTATCGGCGGAATGTATGTGCGGGAATCCGTGGATATCAAACATGTTCGGGCAGGTGGTACGGGCGTGAAGTCGGCCCAGCTTCACCATTTGCATGAATATCCCTACCGGATGGAATATGGGACGCCTAATCTAGTGGGCATTGCCGGGTTGCTGGCCGGAGTTCGCTGGTTGAACGAGCAGGGTATGGAAACCATACATCAACGGGAGATGGCGCTGACCGAGCAGTTTGTGCATGGGGTGCGTGATGTGGAGAACATCAACCTCTACTGCCAGGATGATCTGACCAGCCACATAGGTGTGGTCAGTTTCAATGTTGTGGGCTTTGAGGCCACAAACGTCGGAACCATCCTCGATGGTGACTACAATATTGCCTGCCGGACCGGCCTGCAGTGCGCCCCCTTTGTTCACCGGCAGATCGGGACGGAATCCATTGGAGGCACAGTGCGATTGGGAGTTGGCCCGTTCAATACCGAAGAACATATTGATGCCGCAGTGACGGCTGTCAGAGAAATAGCAGGGTTCTACGGCAACCGCCTGGCTTCCTGAGCCAATTGTCATATGTGACGACAAGGCCACCTTCGGGTGGCTTTTTTGTGTGCGGCGGTCGATGGTCTATTAATAAGCCGTGATGCGTGCTATGGGGATAGTACGATTTCTCATATAAGTTTGATACTCTGGGGGGACTCAATAGAGTATCTCACTATTCGCTGGCTTCCCATATATCCTTGAGACTCACTTGTGAAAAAATGAGCGTAAAGGGTCAAACCCCTTATTGTGAAAAATGGGATTTGAGCTGTTTTGGCGCTTGTTCCATATATTCACAAATCAGACTGTTAAAGTCTGGAATGATCAGTTCTAGTAATAGCACAATGTTATCAGTGGTTTGTGGTGTTGTGGAAGATTCCATTGATGACTTCAATACATAAGACGCTTTCCCCACGCAATAGCAAATACTCTGGAAAATAGTGCCTGTTTATTCAGGCTATATAGAATGGTTGTATGAAGAGGTCGGAAAATGATGCGATTCCGCCATGTCCAAGCCAATCACTCATGAAGTAGGTTGGGGCGAGTTTTCCGCTGGGGCGTACTTGTTTTGCTGTGTGCGCTGGTCCTAATCAAATGAGCCAAAAAACACATGTGTTCAGAGTGTTAGACCGAAACACAGGTGGTCGTTTCTAATGAAGGGCAACAAAAAAGGGGAAGCTGCAATGCAGCTTCCCCTTGAATAGTCAGCTTGGGCTGACCGACGGACACTTACATGTCTGCGCCGGAAGCAGCTTTCTGCATCTTGACTTCAACCTTTTCGGTCAGGCTGCCGTAGTAGTCACGGAGGATCTCGAGGACTTCGTCACGACCGAAGTGGTCAACGACCTCGGCGCCTTCGGACAGGGCCTTACGGAGCTTGGTACCGGACAGGATGACGCGGTCTTCTTTGGTGTGCGGGCAAGTGCGCATGGAAGCCATGCCGTCGCACTTGTAGCAGTAGAAGGTCCAGTCAATGTTCATGGGCTTGCAGAGCAGAGCCTTGCCCGGTTCGGGGCATGCTTCAGTGACGTAAGGGATCTTCTTGAAGATATCCTGAGCTTCGAACAGACCGTAGAAGTCGCCGACGCCAGCGTGGTCACGACCGATGAGCATGTTGTTGATGCCGTAGTTCTGGCGGAAGGTAGCGTGGATGAGACCTTCGCGAGGACCGGCGTAACGCATGTCGAGGGGGTAACCGGCGTTGATGACGTTCTCGGGAACGAAGTAGTTGTCGATCAGGGTCTGGATGCACTTGATGCGGACATCACCCGGGATGTCGCCCGGCTTCAGGTTACCGATCAGGGAGTGGATGACGACGCCGTCACACACTTCGATGGCGATCTTGGCCAGGAATTCGTGGGAGCGGTGCATGGGGTTACGCAGCTGCAGAGCGGCAACGTTGGACCAACCGCGCTTTTCCATCTCTTCACGGATCTGAGCGGGGGTGAGGTATACACCGGGGAAACGCTCGGCGTAGTCGCCTTCGGACAGGACTTTGACGGGGCCGGCCAGGTTGTACTTGCCCTGAGCCATAACCATCTGAACGCCCGGGTGGTCTTCCATAGCGATCTTCCAGAAGACGTCGTCAGCGGACTCTTCGCCTTCGCCTTTGTAGACCTGCTCGCATTCCCACTTCTTGTCCTCTTCGGTCATCTCGAACTTCTCTTCGACCTTCATGGTGGCGTAGATGGTGCCATCAGCGGCCTTCAGAGCTACTTCATCACCAACTGCGACTTCTTCGTCGTTGGTGTCGAGAGTGATGGGGATGGGCCAGAAGGTGCCGTCAGCCATCAGGAAATCAGAGCAAACGCCTTTCCAGTCAGCTTTGGTCATGAAGCCGTTCAGCGGAGAGAAACCACCGATACCCATCATGATCAGGTCGCCCTTGGCGCGATCAGAAATTTCGAGAGTCTTCAGGCCTTCAGCCTTCTTGATTTCAGCTTCGAGCTCAGCGCCTTCGAGCAGGCAGCAGACGAGACCTTTTCCACCGTGAGGTGCTACGAGGTTGGACATTTAAGCCTCCTAAAAAAAGATTTTGTAATAAAACCATTGCCTTAATTCATGGTGGCGAATTCTAGCCGCCCCGAAACCATGATTATTTCCCACATATCGGGTTCGCCTTTAATGTCCGTTTGTGAAAGTCGTGTCAAGCTGTTTTTTGCGGATACTCAATCGCTTGTAATATTGTATTGAGCGAGATAGAAATTAGAGTATTTTGATAGAAAATCTAGAAAAAAGGTGCCTGAATCAGTCCGAAAAAAGTTTGAATTCCGGCGTAGTCGGGGAATTGGTAAAAATATGCAATCAGATGAAAAATGCCTTGCAAAAAAAGCTGGAGTTGAACTATAAAACTCAGTGCTTTTGTGCGGGAAACCTCCTGTGCACAAGGCTTTGCTCTTTTGGCGGGAATTCATAGTGCATCGCTTGTGAAACGGCGATGCAAGCAAGACTGCCAGGCAGGAAAAGACACCGCTTGTTCAAAAATTCACTTTCACGTTGACAAGGGGGTGTCCTCTTGCTAATTCCCAATTTCCGCACTCGTTTTGAAAGGGTGCAGAATATTTTGTTTAGGTAGAGGACGTCGGTTTAGTTGATAAATAAAACCCTTTAGGAGGAGAAGTTATGCCGACTTTTGTTAACCCGGAAAAATGTGACGGCTGCAAGGGTGGCGAAAAGACCGCCTGCATGTACATTTGCCCGAACGATCTGATGATCCTGGATGCTGACGAAATGAAGGCTTACAACCAGGAACCTTCCGCTTGCTGGGAGTGCTACTCCTGCGTTAAGATTTGCCCCCAGGGCGCTATCGAAGCTCGTCCTTACGCCGACTTCGCCCCCATGGGTGGTACCTCCATCCCCATGCGTTCCGCTGAAGACATCATGTGGACCATCAAGTTCCGTAATGGTTCCGTGAAGCGCTTCAAGTTCCCCATCCGCACCACCCCTGAAGGCTCCATCAAGCCCTTCGAAGGTAAGCCGGAACCCACCGATCTCGACAACGAACTGCTGTTCACCGAGGCCGAGCTGGTAACTCCCATCGCTACCGCCATGGAAGAAGCACAGGTTACTGACGCTGACCTGAAGAAAGAGTGGAAGATGGAAGACTACGCCAACCTCGTTTAATCGAGTTTGACGTAACCTTTGTCTGATTAGACTACTTAGATCACGTAAAATCTTAGGAGAAATATTATGCCTCTGCTTCCCAGTAAAGAAGCTTCCAAGGGTGTTGCTCTCGCCGAGCCGGAAATCGTCGAAAAATCCGTTGATATTCTGATGGTCGGTGGCGGTATGGGTAACTGCGGCGCTGCATTCGAAGCCATGCGCTGGATCGAAAAAGTTGATCCTTCCATCACCCTCGAGCTGGTTGACAAAGCCGCTATCGAACGTGGTGGCGCTGTTGCCCAGGGTCTGTCCGCTATTAACACCTACTGCGGTGAGAACGACGTTGACGATTACGTCCGCATGGTCCGTACCGACCTCATGGGCATCGTCCGCGAAGACTTGATCTTCGACCTCGGCCGTCACGTTGATGATTCCGTCCATCTTTTCGAAGAATGGGGTCTCCCCATCTGGGTCAAGAAAGACGGCAAGAACCTCGACGGTGGCAAGGCTAAAGCTGAAGGCCTCGCAATCCGCAATGGCGCCGAGCCGGTTCGTTCCGGTCGCTGGCAGATCATGATCAACGGTGAGTCCTACAAGTGCATCGTTGCTGAAGCTGCTAAGAACGCCATTGGTGAAGATCGCTACGTTGAGCGCGTGTTCATCGTTAAGATGCTCCTCGACGCCAATGAGCCCAACCGCATCGCTGGTGCTGTTGGTTTCTCCACCCGCGAAAACAAGATCTACATCTACAAGTGCAACGCTGCTACCGTTGCTTGTGGTGGTGCCGTTAACGTTTACCGTCCCCGCTCCACTGGTGAGGGTATGGGTCGTGCTTGGTACCCCGTATGGAACGCTGGTTCCACCTACACCATGGTTGCCCAGGTTGGCGGCGAAATGACCATGATGGAAAACCGCTTCGTCCCCGCCCGTTTCAAAGATGGTTACGGTCCGGTCGGCGCTTGGTTCCTCCTCTTCAAGGCCAAAGCTACCAACTACAAAGGTGAAGACTACTGTGAGACCAACCGCGCTATGCTGAAGCCTTACGAGGATCGCGGCTACGCCAAGGGTCACATCATCCCCACCTGCCTGCGTAACCACATGATGCTCCGTGAAATGCGTGAAGGCCGCGGCCCGATCTTCATGGACACCAAAACCGCTCTGCTGAACACCGTCAACGGCGACCTCACCGGTCCCGAGTGGAAGCACCTCGAGTCCGAGGCTTGGGAAGACTTCCTCGACATGTGTGTCGGTCAGGCCAACCTCTGGGCTGCCACCAACTGCGCACCTGAGGATCGCGGTTCCGAGATCATGCCTACTGAGCCGTACCTCCTGGGTTCCCACTCCGGTTGCTGTGGTATCTGGGTTTCCGGTCCGGACGAAGAATGGGTCCCCGAATCCTACAAGGTTAAAGCTGACAACGGTAAGGTCTACAACCGTATGACCACCGTCAACGGCCTCTGGACCTGTGCTGATGGTGTTGGCGCCTCCGGTCACAAGTTCTCCTCCGGTTCCCACGCTGAAGGCCGCATCGTCGGTAAGCAGATGGTCCGTTGGGTTGTCGACCACAAGGACTTCACCCCGACCCTGAAAGAGACTGCTGAAGAACTGAAGCAGGAACTCTACCAGCCCTGGTACACCTACGAAGAGAACAAGGGCGGTTCCACCGATCCTGTTGTCAACCCGGCTTACATCACTCCTCACAACTTCATGATGCGCCTCATCAAGTGCACCGATGAATACGGTGGTGGTGTTGGTACCCTGTACATGACCTCCAAGGCTCTGCTGAACACCGGCTTCTGGCTGCTCGGCATGATCGAGGAAGACTCTCAGAAGCTCGCAGCTCGTGACCTCCACGAACTGATGCGCTGCTGGGAACAGTTCCACCGCCTCTGGACCGTCCGTCTGCACATGCAGCACATCGAGTTCCGCGAAGAATCCCGTTACCCGGGCTTCTACTACCGCGGCGACTTCATGGGCCTCGACGATTCCAAGTGGAAGTGCTTCGTTAACTCCAAGTACGACGTTGAAACCGGCGTCACCACTGTCTTCAAGAAGCCTTACGTCAAGATCATCCCTGACGCATAAGTTCGCAGGTAACTGATCATCCCGTGACCGCGGGCCCCCCGGGCCCGCGGTCACTTCCCAACATGCCGGGGAAATGGTCTGAATCCGGGCCGGGATGATATACCCCCGGTCCGGGTTTAGGCCATTTTTTGGCTTATCCTCAACTTTATTCGGGAGGAGTGAAGAGAATGTCGAATAATAGTATTCTCGTTGTAGGTGGGGGATTCGCAGGGATCACCGCCGCCCTCGAAGCTGCCGAACTGGGCTACGAGGTGTACATCGTTGAAACGAATCCCTACCTCGGGGGCAGGGTCGCACAGCTGAATCAGTATTTCCCCAAGCTGTGTCCGCCGTCCTGTGGTCTGGAGATTCAGTTCCAGCGCATAAAAAACAACCCCAACGTCAAGGTCATCACCATGGCCAGCGTCGAATCCGTTTCCGGCTCTGTCGGCAACTACGACGTAAAAGTCACTCAGCGTCCTCGCTTTGTGAACGAAAAATGTACCGCCTGCGGTGAATGTGAAAAAGCCACCTCCACCCAGGTCGCATCTGAATTCGACTACGGTGTTGGTAAGCGCGGTCTGGCTTACAAGACCCATCCTTTCATGTTCCCCATGCGCTACGTGGTGGATGCAGAAAATGCATCCGATGGCGAACTGGCTGCCATCAAAAACGCCTGTCCGTATGATGCAGTAGATTTGGATGAGACATCCAAGACCATCGATCTGGCTGTGGGCGCAATCGTCGTCGCCACCGGCTGGAAAAGCTATGACATGTCCAACCTGACCAACTTGGGTGGTGGACAGATCAAGAACGTTATCTCCAATGCTCAGCTGGAACGCTTGGCAGCGCCTAACGGTCCGACCGGCGGCAAGATCGTTCGTCCTTCCGATGGTGCAGAACCCAAGAAGATAGCTTTCGTTCAGTGTGCCGGTTCTCGTGACCAGAACCACCTGAACTACTGTTCCTACATCTGCTGCATGGCTTCCCTGAAGCATGTCCGCTACATTCGCGAACGCTCCGATGCTGAAGTCACCGTATTTTACATCGATCTGCGTACCCCCGGCCGCTATGACAAGTTCAAATCCATTACCGAAGCTGATGACAAGCTCAGCTTGGTCAAAGGTAAGGTTGCCGGAATCGTCGAAGACGCCGACGGCAGCCCTGTTGTCACCGTCGAGGACGCACTCACCAGCATCAAGCGCGAAGACAAGTTTGACATGGTCGTTCTTGCCACCGGCATGGAGCCCAGCATCGCTGGCCTTCAGGCTCCGGCTGGAACCATCGATGCCGACGGTTTCGTGATTGATGGTGAAGGCATCTTCGCTGCCGGTTGCGCCAAGCAGCCCCTTGACGTCATGAAGACCGCCCAGTCCGGCACCGCTGCCGCGATGAAAGCGATCCAATCCGTGGTAGGGAGGTAACCAATGGCTGAAAAGCTTGGAGTATATATCTGTGGAGGTTGCGATATCGGTGATAATATCGATGTCGATGCCCTGGCCGAATTTGCAGCCAATGGCAAGCATTCCTCCTACGTGACCGTGGCCAAATCCAACCCGGTTCTTTGTAGCCCGGAAGGAAAAGCCATGATCGAGGCCGACATCGCCGAGAATGAGCTTGATGGCGTGGTTTGCTGCGCCTGTACGCCCCGTGCCAAATGGGACGTATTCAAGTTCGGTGATGAGATCCAGGTAGAACGCGTCAGCCTGCGCGAGCAGTGCGTATGGTCCTACCAGGAAGACAAGCAGTTCCCTGGCCAGATGGAAGTCATCGCCAAGGACTACACCAACATGGGGATCAGCAAGCTGCACAACAGCAACATCCCCACGCCGGAATTGCCCGAAGTGTACAAGACCGTTCTGGTTCTTGGCGGCGGTTTCACCGGCATGAAGGCTGCCCTGAACGCAGCTGCTCTGGGGTACGAAGTCCTGCTCGTAGAGAAGGATGAGAACCTGGGCGGTAAAGCAGCCACCATGTACAAATCCTTCCCGCTCGGCGCTCCTTTCAGCGATCGCGAGCAGGAAATCGGCATCGACGCCCTGATCAAGGACGTTGAAGCCAATAGCAAGATCACCGTACTTACCGGTTCCACCCTCGAGTCTCTCGCTGGTGCTCCGGCCCGGTACAAGGCCACTGTCTCCGGCACCGAATACGAAATCGGCGCTGTCGTCATGGCCACCGGTTGGGTTCCTGGCAAGTCCAAGTTCCTGGCTCCGCTGGGGTACGGCAAGATCAAAAACGTTGTCACAACCGCTGAATTCGAGAAAATGGCTGCCGGTGGTGCTATCAAGACCGCTGACGGCAAGACGCCTGAATCCGTTGCTTTCATCGTAGATACCTCCCTCCTTACGAAGGGTATCCGTTACGATGGTTGTGGCGATGCATGCGAAGCTCCCGAAGACATGCCTTGCGATGATACCAAAGACGAATCCTATGCTGAAGGCGAAGAAGAATGCGAAGTCTTCGAGTATGAGGATAAAGAGTCCGCAAAGCACCTGGCTTACAGCTCCGAGCTGACCTCGCTGGTCGCTCTGAAGCACGCCAACTACGTGCGTGAACTCGCACCTGAAGCCGTAGCCTACGTGATCTACGATCACATGATGGTTCCCGGCATCAATGAAAAATACTATCAGGCAGCTCAGGATGATCCGGGCGTAATGCTTACCAAGGGTACCGTTACCGGTGTCAAGGAAGCCGGTTCTCAGATCATCATCTCCGCCGAGAATACCTTGCTCGGTCAGGATGTTGAGCTGGTTGCCGACATGGTTGTCGTTCCGACCGCCATCGTTCCGACCACTGCTGCCGATCCGACCATGAACTTCGTCTACCGCCAGGGTCCGGCATTCCCCGACCTGGAACTGTTCGACGGATTCGCGGATTCAAACTACATCTGCTTCCCGTACGAGACCCGTCGTACCGGCGTTTACGCTGCAGGTTGTGTCCGTCAGCCCATGGGGCTGGGTCTGGCCGAAGAAGATGCCGCTGGTGCCGCTCTCAAAGCCATCCAGTGCATCGATTCCGCCAACCGCGGTGTCTCCGTACATCCGCGCTCCGGCGACCTGAGCTTCCCCGAGTTCAACTTCAACCGTTGTACTCAGTGTAAGCGTTGCACCGAAGAGTGTCCGTTCGGCGCCCTCGATGATGACGAGAAGGGTACGCCGCTTCCGAACCCCACCCGCTGCCGCCGTTGCGGTACCTGCATGGGTGCTTGTCCGGAACGCGTCATCTCCTTCGCCAACTACGGCGTTTCGCAGATCAGCCAGGCAATCAAGGAAGTCAAAGTTCCTGATACCCTGGATGAAGGCGGTCCCCGTATCCTCATCCTGGCTTGCGAAAACGATGCTTACCCCGCCCTCGACATGGCTGCCATGCGCGGCAAGTCCTGGTCTCCGTATGTCCGCTTCCTGCCGGTCCGTTGTCTCGGTTCCGTCAACGCCATCTGGGTGGCTGATGCCATGTCCAAGGGTGTCGACGGCGTGATGATGCTCGGCTGTAAGTACGGCGACGATTACCAGTGCCACTTTGTCAAGGGTTCCGAACTGTGCAACCGCCGTAAGGAAAACATCGCTGAGTCCCTGGGACGCCTGGGTGTCGAAGCTGAGCGCGTTGAGCAGTACGAGGTTTCCATCGACATGTACGATCAGGTCCCGGCCATGATCGACGACTTCGTGGATAACATCACCACCAACTTCGGCCCGAACCCGTTCAAGGGTTACTAGGAGGTACGGCATGTCTAATACCGTCAAGGTACAACCGGACCTTAAGTTCGTAAAAGAGTTGCAGGCCGTAGGCGGCGACTCCCTTAAGAAATGCTACCAGTGCGCCACCTGCTCGGTGGTATGTCCGCTGTCTCCTGCTGACGGCCCCTATCCCCGCAAGGAGATGGTTTGGGCGCAGTGGGGTCTGAAGGACCGCCTGGTCAATGATATCGACATCTGGCTGTGTCACAACTGCGGCACCTGTTCAGATCTGTGCCCCCGTGGCGCCAAGCCGGGCGACCTGTTGTCCGCGCTTCGTAACATGGCCTACCGGAACCTGGCTCCGCTGCCGATCATCGGCAAGCTGATGTCCAGCTCCGCCGGTCTGCTGCCGCTGGCCGCTATCCCGGCCATCATCTACGGCATCATCTGGGTCATCATGGCTGGTAAGGTTGGTTCCTTCCTGCCTACTTTCGAGTGGAACGCACTTGATCATTCCTGGGTTCCCGTTGCTGACGGAGACATCATCTTCGGTGGTCTCTTCCCCGGCGACTACACCATTGACCCCATCTTCATGGTTGTCTTTGCATTCATGATCTGGGGCTTCTATGCCGGTGTCCGGAATATGGTCAAAGCATTCGATGCACAGCCCAAGACCTTTATCGTGGGCCGCAAGGAAGAACCCTGTTTCTGCTCTTGCCTGATCGATACCTTCAAACACGAAATCCTGAACCACAGCCAGTTCAACGACTGCAATGATGATCACTCCGATGAGCTTGATCAGAAGCGCGCCGGTGGACACCGCATGCTGATGTTCGGTTTCGTTGCACTGATGATCGTCACCGGTGTTGTGGCTACAGGTCACTGGGGTGGCTGGTTGCTTCGTACGCTGGGTATTACCGGGCTCGGAGACATTGTCTCCGCCATCGGCCATACCCCGATGCCGCTGTATCACCCAATCAAGCTGCTTGCCTTTGTTGGCGCCGGCCTGGGTATCTACGGCCTCGTAGCGTTGACCAAGCGTCGCGTGAATCTGGACCAAGCCAAACAGTCTTCCAGCTGGTATGACTGGTACCTGATCGTACTGATCTGGACCATCTTCCTGACTGGTGTGGGTGCTTTCCTGTTCCGCGTGATGGGCGTGGCTCTGCTCGCCTACCCCGTGTACTACGTGCACCTGATTACTGTCTTCATGATGCTGGCATACCTGCCCTGGTCCAAGCTTGGACACCTGGTATACCGCACCGTGGCTCTGTCCTACGCCAAGAAGATTGGCCGCATCCCCATGGGCGATGACAAGTAGTCGCCTGGGTGAACATACAAAACGAAGCTTACTTAGTTAAGGAGGCATCAAATGGCTGAAGCTAAGGTTTTCCCAATGAACGCTTTCGTGTCTGTGCTGCGCGGCGAAGCCGCCGACCAGACCCAGCTCGATATGCTGGCTTACATCACCCAGGCAGAAACTTTGGACGCTGACGTCGCTCCCGTGGCGCAGGCTCTGTCCAAGGCCTGGATCTACGAACAAGAACCCGGTCTGACCAAATACGCCGAAGGCGATATCGCCAAGCTCGGCAACCAGGTCAAGATCGAAGCGCTTCCTGCTGCAGAAGCTGCCCGTGCTCAGGCTGTCCTGGACATTCTGGCTGCTCTCAAGGAAGAAAATGCTACTCTCAAGGCTGAAGTTGAAAAACTGAACGACGAGAAGAAAGCATTGGCTGATAAGATCAGCCCGCTTGAAGCCAAGGTAAAAACCATCGATGCTGCCAACGCCGCTGGCGAGCAGCAGGTTTCCGTGGCTACCAACAAGCTGAACGAAATGACCCAGAAGCTCAACGACCTCATGGCTGAAGTCGAGAAGGTCAAGAGCCAGGGTGTGGTTGTCGCCGGTGTTGCCGGTGCCGCCGGTGCCGAAGGTGCTGCAGCCGATGGCGCAGCCATGGCCGACGGTCCTGAAGTCGGTGGCGAACCCGAACCTGATTTCGGACTGGGCGGCGACGCCTTCGGTGGTGACTGGTAAATCGTTTACCTTCACGCCAATTGAACTATCAAGGCCCCGCGTTGTGCGGGGCCTTTTTTATTGGCGTATGGAGCGACTGGTTGCGGATTTGGCAGTCAATAACCAATGAGTGTGAGAGTGAAGCTTGTAATTTGCTGACCACTACTGATTCTCGTGGCGCTTTTATGTGGACTCAATGAATGGTGCGAAGGACAACTTCGAGTAATGAGGCGTCATGCCGGGATGCCAACAAATGACATGACTCATCGTCACATGAGTCGTGCTTGTAAAAAAGGGGAGTTGAAAGGATATGTTGCTCGGGGAGTAGGACTGCTAGCGATAAATCTGCAGTGAGCGCAGGCATGGCAATGCATGCAAATGGCAAAGGTGCGGTACTTGGTGTGGGGAGTTACTCTTCGTCGCGCGATCGAACGTCTTCGCGCCAACGGTTGAGCGGTGCATAACACCCCTGGCCTTCATGCTGGGATCGGCGTACTTCCTCACCGTATTCGGGGTCCAACATCAGTCGACAGATATATCGATTGTTCTCTTTGTCCCATTCCAGCACAGGACAACGCTTGGTGTATCCATACCGCCTGTGGGATTCGGAGCATGGGTCACGCAGACAGCACCAACCGCAACCAACGCAGGGTTCGTTTTCCTCGTTCAGCGGTTCGAGCGCAGGAGCACCGTCAAATATATCGAATTCGGAGTCAGTCATTTTTCCTCTCGCAGAGGGAATCAAATACTCCGGTGAACAGTGAAAGGCAAGGTTCTACAAAATGAAATCCTTGATGACCTGCCACCCTGTCCGAATCTGATACAATGCCAATCCGACAAGCAGCAGGTTGCAGACACCATGGGCAAGAGGAAGCAAGGTACGTTTTGCCTTGTTCTTATCCATGTAATAGCCGGATACAGCCCCGAAGATCATGAGCGGCAGCATGGTGAAAGCGATTTTGTAGTGTGCGCCTGTGACAAAGTTGACTTCCCATTTCAAACGGGCAACGGTCAGTCCGCCTGCCATGCCGAGCATCCAGAGTCCTATTGCGATTCGACCAATGGTGACGTGTTGCTTCCAGTTGAAGGGGATTTTGAGACCAGCGTGTTGTGACAGCAGGCGTTTTACACCGTGGTAGCCTGCATACAATCCAATGATTGTAGCGCAAATCTGTAGAAAAGGGTGAACCCAAAGCATAGTACCTCCGAAACCGGTTTGCAGGTTTGCGGTTATGGTACACGAAATATTTTTTTGGGCAAAGTTTCCTAAACGTTCAGTTTCTTACGCAATTCGTTCCAAACTATTTCAGGAGTCAATTCTCGCATGCAATTGTGGTGTCCTTTGGGGCAGGTGCGGGGACCGTGGAGCCCGCAGGGACGACAATCCAGTGGTGTCTCTGCTACTGTCGCGTTCTTTCCTCTGGGGAAAAATCCGAGTTCCTTGACTGTCGGGCCGAAGAGGGCAACCAGTGGAACGTCCTGGGTCCATGCCAGATGCATGGGGCCGGAGTCGTTTGTGAGGTAGGCGTCGAGTTTCCCGAGATAGGCGGCCAGTTGGGGGAGAGAGAGTTTGCCGGACAGATCGAGTATATCCGGGCCATGTTCTGCGCCCTTTTTAACCTGTTCCGCAACTTCTTTTTCGTCCGGTCCGGCGAAGAGGACAACTTTGACACCGGCCTCAGTCGCCTTGTCGATGATGGAGCTGAAGTATTCTACAGGCCAACATTTGGTGGGCCAGGTAGAACCGGGATGCATACCCAAAACCGGCTGGTCTTTGATGTGGATTGCCCAGAAACGGTCAGCATCGATTCGGGCAGATTCATGGAGCACAAGTTCCGCCTTGGGGCTTGGCCCTTCAAAACCAAGGGGTCGCAGCAGTTGGAGGATGCGTTCGATCTCCTCCAGTTCGTCGAACCGGCGGGGGACAGTCTCGGTGTACGCCACTCGATTATACCACGGTGCGTCATACCCGATACGGCGCTGGATGCCTGTAGCCTGTGCCACAATGGCAGAGCGCAGGGAGGTGTGTGTGGAAATCCAGAGGTCGAATCCTTGTTGTCCAATGGATTTTCCCAGCCGGTAGGCTGCGAGCAGCGACTTGTCCTTACCGCGCTTGGCAAACGGGTGTACCTGGGTGATTTCGGGCTGGCCCTCGAAAACCGATTCGACACCGGCCCTGACAAAGAAGTGAATCTCTGCATCAGGATACTGATCTTTCAGTGCTTTTAGCAGCGGTAGGGTCAGAACGGTGTCCCCGAGAAATGCTGTCTGCCAGACGCCGATTTTTTTGTAGTTGCTCATTGGGAGGTTATGTACAGTGTCCCGCTTGATCAGGCAACGGTTGATCTACAGCCTATATCACCGTATCGTACCCTGATAAAACGACAGCAACGCAGCCAGGAGGCAGCAATGAAATACATCATGTTTGAAGACTTTTCCGGCGCAGCCATTCCTATCATCTTTCCCAATCGCATCGACCATGCCGAAATGCGTGAGCAGATGCCCTACACTCGGGCACTTTCTGCCGGATATGTTTCCTATGGACCGGAAGGGTGGAGCTGCCACGGAAGTTCAAAAAGTCTTGAATTGAAGGCAGAAGAAGCTGACGCCGCAGTCATTGCCGCCAAATTCGAAGACGCCGAGAGCTGATCCCTCGGCTCACTGCTCGATTTTCCCTGTCCGAGTCACGGGCAGGGAAGCCGCTAATCGGCATCGAGATCAAGGGCGCTGTCGCCTGTACTTCCCTTTTCAAAACCCGTAGCGGACATAATCCTTGTCCAGCCTGTTGATGAGCTGCACGTAGCGATAGGTCCCCTTGACCAATCCGTCTTCCACCAGTTCATACCCGCGTGTCCGGCAATCCGGGCACGCATCGATGGGAATCTCTACTCCGAGGCACATGGGACCGGAATCGGCGCGGGTCTCCACTTTGTACAATCCACGGCACTGATCACACAAGGTCAGCGACTCCTGTTGCACCTCGTTGATGCCGTCGGTGTCGTAGTAAATCTGTTTGTGGCGGATGAACATGTCGCCGGAAATGACGCCCTGACGGGAATCCCCTTTGGCGTTGAACGCTGGTGGCTCAAAATAGAGTCGGGGCAACTGGCGGCACAGCTCCGCTATGTATTCCGTGGTCCGGCTGTCCTGTCGAATCTGCTCCGGGTTGTAGTTCGGTTCGCGGATGTTGGAGTAATCCACACCCGCCATGGCCAGGCAGATACCGAGATTGATGTATGGCAATGCTCCCTGAATGGAATAGCCACCCTCAAGAACGGCGATATCCGGCTTGAGCATTTCGTTGAGAGCCGCGTACCCCTTGGCTGAGAAGTTCATGTCCGTGATCGGATCGGTGAAGTGGTTGTCCTGTCCCGCGGAGTTGATAATCAGATCGGGCTGGAAATCATCGAGGATCGGTTTGACCACCTGCTCCATGACCATCATGAATCCTTCGTCCGATGTGTTGGGCGGCAGAGGGATATTGATATTTTTGCCCATCGCGTTGGGACCGCCCAGCTCTTGCGGAAAGCCTGAGCCGGGATAGAGTGTGCGACCATCCTGATGCATGGAGATGAACAGGGTGTCCGGGTCATGCCAGTAGACATCCTGCGTGCCGTCCCCGTGATGGCAGTCGGTATCGACAATGGCGATTTTGCGATGGCCGTATTTTTCACGAATGTGCTCGATCATCACCGCTTCGATGTTGATGTTGCAGAATCCCCGTGAGCCGTGAACGACCTTCATGGCGTGGTGTCCGGGCGGGCGAACCATGGCGAAGGCGCAGTCTCGCTCGCCGGTCATGACAAGATCGGCGGCCTTGATGGCTCCACCGGCTGAAATGCGGTGGGAGCGCGTGGTCACACCGTTGACGTCCGGGAAGCAGAAATGCACACGTTCCACATCCTCGATGGACGCGACGTCCGGCTTGTATTCGCCTATCCCTTCGATGTCGAACAGCCCTTCCTCGCGCAGTTGATCCTGCGTGTACAGCAGGCGCTCCTGGCGCTCGGGATGGGTGGGGGAGATAGCCCAGTCGAATGCCGGGAAGAAAATGATACCGAGTTTGTTCTTGGCTTTGAGCATGGCTTATCTGTCTCCCAGTGTAGTGACGACGCCGGGGCGTACCTGGCATTTCACGCGGATGTTCTTGCCGACCTGACTCATGCCTTCGACCATGTTGAAACTGGAGGCGTGGGTAATCTGGGCATCTTCGGGCTGAAGAAATACTCCCATTGAATCGAGCTGCATGACCAACTGGTTCACCGCATCCTTGCGGGCGTCATCCAGATTGTAGCTGGAGTGGATATTTTCGCGATAGGAAAGCGAGGGGATGAACATGGTGTGACGCTGGGTGTCGGCAAATAACTCCAGTTCCCAGGTAGGACGGGTCAGGGCCGCGCCAACGGCATTGGCAACACCGTAGTTCTTCGGCACTTCCGTGGAAAGCTGAAACCGCTTGAACACATCCTTTTTCAACGCCTTGGCCGGGCCGCCCATCAGGTAGACCTTTTTGGGGACAACCCGTTTACCCTCCACCAGCTCGTGGATGGTATACACCGGCTTGGAATTGATTTTCTCCAGTAGCTCGCGGGTTGCGTCGTAAATGGCCAGAGACGCGTAATCCACGGCTTCTTCGGCCAACCGTTCGCCGGTCAGGGAATGGGCTGCGGCGTACTCATCCACGGCGAGTCGGGATTTTTCCACATCGCCAACCTTGCATGAGCCCTTGTAGTTGAGCGCATCGGTCAGGGTGATCCGCTCGCCGCCAAGACAGACCGAAGGACCAAGGCGATTGGGTCCGACACGTACTTCGTCACCCACAACGGATATGGCGGAAGCCCCGCCAATGCCGATGGAGTGCACCTTGAGGGCGGTGACAAGGGTCGGGTGGGAACCGATGGTGATGCCTTCGCGCTCGATGAGTGGCGCGCCATCGGCAAATATCGCAATGTCGGTAGTGGTTCCGCCGATATCGAGAATCACGGAATCGTGAAAGATGTCGGTCAGTCCGATGATGCCCATGACCGAAGCGGCCGGGCCGGAAAAGATGGATTGGACGGGCATTGTGCGTGACCGGGGCATGGGCATGGTGCCGCCGTCGGCCTTGAGGATATTCAGGGTGATATGGCCGAGTCCGAGTTCTTCCAGTGCCTGCTCCACTGCTGTGGCGAAGTCGTTGTAGAGGCGCCAGACCGCACAGTTGAAATAGGCGGTGGCGACACGGCGAGGGAAGTTGAGCGCGCCTCCCAGTTGGTGACCCAGCGTAACGAAATCGGCCATGTCGCACCCTGTGTCATCCTTGCTGCGGCAGGCGGCCGTGCGAATGGCGTTTTCATGGCGGGGGTTGCGTGTGGAAAATTTGCCAACGCAGGCATAAACCCTGATCCCGTTCTGCTTGCAGGAGTCGATGGCCTTTTCCAACTGGCGAGTGGGCATGGCCCGGACTTCGTTGCCTCGATGGTCAATGGACCCGTCGATGACATGATAGTCCTTGCACGGCATGAAGTTGTGCGGATCAATGCCGGGACCGGATGAAACTATGACACCCACATCCTCGGTTTTTCCCTGAACAATGGCATTGGTGGACAGTGTCGTGGAAAGGTTGAGTTGGGTGATCCCCTCTTTGTCGACCTGACCTAATATGTTTTTGAGCGCTTCGGTCACCGACCAAAGCAGATCGTCATGGCGCGTGGGGACTTTGCACCATGCAGCCACTTCTCCCCCGTTTTTCATCGTGACGGCTACCGCATCGGTGTGGGTGCCGCCGACATCTATTCCTAACAGCATCTGCGCTCCTCGAATTTTTGCAGGCGTACGCAATAATTAGCATTGGGCAGACGCTATTCGCAAGATGGAATAGGTGAATGGACAGATTGGGGGGGTGAAAGGTCGACCTGGAGATTATGGAATGGTGACGTAACCCGCATGCCTGTACTGGCAATTGTAGGACGACATGATTTCGTCAATCTCACCACTGTCGACCATGGCCTTGATGTGTCGGCTGAATTCCTCAGCACGTTTGATGAGTGGCGATCCTCTTGATATGGCCAGATGCGCGCCTGACCCTTCGGTGAAGCGGTACTGAGCATGGCGAACATGTTTGGCGCAACCGTACTTCTGAAGCTCACAATCCGCCACGGATGTAGCGTGGATAAACGTATCAATACGACCCTGCGCAAGCATTTTGTGAAGTTGATGCAGATTGTGGGCCGGTATTTTGTTCAGGTGCTGATCGTTGTCAAAACGGGCGAAGTACTTGGTTCCGGTAATGTAGCCGATACGCAGGCCGTTAAGATCTTCATACCGTTGAATACTAATAGGACTTCGTTTCAGGAGATAGAAAGCCTTGTCACTGCCGCGGTGGTAGTGCGGCTCCACAAAGTGGAGAAACAGCTCCCTGTCGGCAGAGCGCTGCAATGTGGTGCCTGCGTCAAGTTCGCCCTGTTCAAGCATCAGCAAGCCTCGGGTAAACGGTACAGAAACCAACTCCAGTTTGAGGTTCATTCGTTTGCACAGGGATTTGAGCAGGTCTATATCAATGCCAGTGACATCACTGCCGGGTTCAGTGATTATCCATGGTGGATAGGATGATATTGGAACACGTAAAACACTTGTTTGAGCTGCGGCGGAGGGAGAAAAGGCAAGGATACACAGTATGCTCAGTACAGGCAGGAAAGACAAATGCATAGGCAACAACCTTAGTAATAGTAACTAATCTTTAATCACATATTATGCAATGTGAGGCGTTTTTGTAAAATGAAAAATACAGTATTGTAGAAACTGATAGGCGAGATAGTGGATATCAATAATGGCCGCTCTACTCTACTAAAAAAAGAGGGGGAAAAACAAAGAAAGGCAGTGGGGTGGAGGCTGCACTGTTGAAAAGAATCACGAGCAGCAAGATATGATTTCTCATTCCCTGCTGCTCGTGTTGCATGACTATTTCAGGAACTGGCCGGTCGCCGAGTCTGGATTGGCTATGATTTCTTCCGGTGTACCGGAGGCAACAATGCGCCCTCCGTGTTCACCACCACCGGGACCAAGGTCGATGACATGATCCGAGGCATTGATGACGTCGGTATTATGTTCAATGACGATGACCGTGGCTCCCTTTTCCACCAGTGCGTGGAGCACACGGATCAGTTTGCCGACCTCATGCATGTGCAGCCCTGTGGTCGGTTCGTCCAGAATGTACAATGCTCCGGGTAGGTTCCGCTTGCCGAGTTCGCGGGATATCTTGATGCGCTGCGCTTCACCGCCCGAGAGGGTGGTGGCGGGCTGTCCAAGCTGGATGTACTCCAGGCCGACCTGCGCCAGAACATCGAGCTTGCGCATGAGCGGCGGGTGGTTGGCGAAGAATTCCCGCGCCTGTCGGACTGTCATGTCGAGGACATCGGCAATGTTCTTGCCCTTGTATTCCACCTCAAGGGTCTGGGCGTTGTACCGCTTGCCCTTGCAAGTCTCACAGGTGACGTAAACGTCCGGCAGGAAGTGCATCTCCACCCGAATCTGACCGTCGCCCTTACAGGCTTCGCACCGTCCGCCCTTGACGTTGAATGAGAAACGTCCCGGCTGGTAACCGCGGGTTCGCGCTTCCTTGGAACCGGAAAAGATTTTACGGATTTCATCAAAAATCTTGGTGTAAGTGGCCGGGTTCGAGCGGGGTGTTCTGCCGATGGGGGTCTGGTCGATGGAGATGACCTTTTCGACCTTATCCAGCCCGTCGATACCGCCGATTTTACCGGGATTGTTGGCTTTGTTGCCGTTGTACAGCTGCATGTGCTTGTACAGCGAGTCCATGACCAGGGATGATTTTCCTGATCCCGATACACCGGTGACGCAGGTCATCAAACCGAGGGGTATATCGACATCAAGGTCCTTGAGGTTGTTGGTCTCAACCTTGCGCAAGGTGATGTGATCCGTGGCCTTGCGCCGGGTCTCCGGGGGCGCGATGAACATGTCGCCGCGCAGATATTTGCCGGTCAACGTGTCGGACTTCAACAGCTTCTTGACCGGTCCCTGAAACACGATTTCGCCGCCGAGCCAACCCGAGCTGGGGCCGATCTCGATAACGTGATCCGCTTCAAGAATGGTCGGCTCGTCGTGCTCGACAACCAGCACGGTGTTGCCGCGGGATTGCAGCGAGCGCAGGGTGTTGATGAGGCGTTCGTTGTCCCGTGGGTGCAGCCCGATGGACGGCTCGTCCAGAACATAGGTGACACCCACCAATCCTGAACCAAGCTGGGATGCCAGACGGATACGCTGCGATTCACCGCCGGACAGCGTGCCCATATTGCGGCCAAGGGAAAGATATTCCAGGCCGACGTTGACCATGAAGCCAAGCTTGTGTGTCAGCTCCTTGAGCAGCGGTTCGGAAATAAGGGTCTCCTGGCCGGTGAACTCCAGATCGTTGAGCCAGTCCAAGGCTCGCTGGATAGACATGGATACAAACTCGAACATGTTCTTGTCGGCCACGCGAACGGCCAGCGCTTCGGGGCGCAGTCGAGCGCCGTGGCACGACGGACACGGTCGGGACTGCTGGAACCGTGCGGTCCAGTGATCCCAGACGCCGGACTGCTGCTGTCCGTATTCGAGAATGGGCACAATGCCTTGCCAGTGCGTCTTGGAACACCCGTGGAACAGGGCATTCCACGCCTTCTCGGAGTACTCTCCGAGTGGCGTATCCAACGTGAATCCGTATTCCTTACCCAGTTTTTTGAGCTGGGGGGCGAATTGCTCCTGACGATAGGCGGATTTCCATGGGATGACGCCTCCGTCATTGAGGGACAGTCCCTTGTTGGGCGAAATGAGGTCCGGCTCGAAATATTCTACGGAGCCGATGCCGTTACATGTCTGGCATGCGCCCTGCGGCGAGTTGAAGGAGAAAAGCTGCGGGGTGAGGCGCGGCATGGAAATCTTGCATGACGGGCAGGTGGACAGGGTGGACATGAACGTGTCGCCGGGATTCTCCCCGCCGACCACGCTGACGATCATCCGTTCCTCGCCCAGTTCAAGTGCCAATTCCACCGAGTCGGCCAGCCGTTTCTTGATGCCGTCCTTGATCACGAGGCGGTCCACCACCAGTTCGATGGTGTGCTTCTTGTTCTTCTCCAGCTCGGGAGTGTCATCAAGGGTATACATGGTGCCGCCGATGCGGACACGGACGAACCCTTCCTTGCGGAGTTTGGCGAACAGGTCCTTGTGGGTCCCCTTCTGATGTTCCACCAGCGGAGCGAGGATCATGAATTTTGTGCCCGGATCCTTGGCGAGAATGGTCTCGACAATGGCGTCCGTGGTCTGCGCCTCGATGGGCTTGCCGCATTCGGGGCAATAGAATTTGCCCAATCTCGCGAAAAACACACGCAAAAAGTCATAGACCTCGGTTACGGTACCCACAGTGGAGCGGGGGTTGCGTGTGGCGGTCTGCTGCTCAAGGGAAATGGCCGGGGAAAGCCCTTCCACCTTGTCCACGTCCGGCTTGTCCATCTGGGGCAGGAACTGGCGGGCATAGGCGGAAAGGGACTCTACATATCGCCTTTGACCTTCGGCATAGACGATGTCGAATGCCAGCGTGGACTTGCCCGAGCCGGAAGGGCCGCACACGACGACCAGTTGGTCGCGGGGGATGTCCAGGGTCAGATCTTTCAGGTTGTGGTGGCGTGCACCTTCGATATGTATGACATGATTATTTGTGGATTTGGTCATCACCGGAGAGTAACCATTCCTGAATCGAAGGCAAGCAGGATATGCTGAAAAGTTGCCGTTCAAGGTGGAAGTGATAATCTCTTTCCAATCCGTTATAATATTGACAACCGGGGCCATGACCGTATTGTGTATTCATGACAGATGGTTGTTTATATACAGCCTCAGTAAACGAAAAAGAGAGTGTATCGGAGTTGCCATGACCAAACCGATGATGGATTTGCCCATGAACACCAAAAGCGACACGTGCGGCTGTGGAGGTCCTCCTTCGCATGTTGATGTCCCTTGCCCGTCCTGCGGCGCAAAGGGGATGCGCGTGAAAGCCGGGACGGTGTGATATCATTTGAACGAGGAATTTCGAGGGGATGCCGAAGGCATTTACGGGTTGTGCCTTTCTGCCGATTGCGAGGTGTCCTGGTACGCGCAGGATGGCTCGCATCATTTCACGACAGCACAGACGGAAACGCCCATCTGGACCAAGGACGGAGCCGATCCCGTCTATGCTTGTTACTGCAATGAAATCACCCGAGACATGGTGCGTTACTGCGTGAGCAGAAAGGGGATGCGCACCCCGGAAGAAATCTATGCACATTATCTTGATGGGGAGCCTGTCTGCGCCTGTGCGGCCAGAAATCCTTCAGGGCAGTGCTGTAATGAGACATTCGAGAAAATGATCGGGGAGGAATTGATGGAGACCCTGCGCTGTAAGTGCGGGTGATTGTTTTCCATTCGTTTCCATTGCATTTGTTAAGGCGGTATGATGAGCGGTAATTCCTGTACGTTGGGCCAGTTGATAGATCTGGCCATGGAAGTGGAACAGAAGGCGTATGATTTTTATGCCGGGCTGGAAGAAAAATTCAAGAATAATGAGCAGTTTGTGTCCTGTGTCTGTGGCATAAAAGAGGACGAATTGCTGCATTATCGCATTTTGACAGAAATTCAGGAGGCGCTGCCGGATCATCGCCTGACCATGCCTATTCCGAAGGAGAAGGTCGTCCCTGTGCAGAGGGTGATCAAATTTCTTGATACGGTCGACCTTGATGGCATGTCGGATGTGGATGAGGTTATTGATGCCATTCGCACACTGGAGGAGGTCGAGTTCGATGTGGTCATGGCGTTTGTGGATACCGAGGAGATCGATTTCGAGCTGACTCGTGAGTATCTGAAAAACGAGAGTCTGGATCACAACAACCGTATTTACCTTGCGCAGCAGTGCCTGCTGGATTGAGTCGCGCTGACATAGCATTGTTCAAAGGCATCTGGCGGCAGAGCGTTTGTAAAAGCCGTGAATGAAAGGATGTACCGCCGATTGCCGGCAGTACCACGCAGTGGGATCAACCAAGGGGAAGTAGCATGGGTAATTCGGTTCCCGCCGAGAAGAGCGGGGGAGGCTCAAACAACAGGAAAACAGGGTTGTTTCGTGTCTCGCCATATATGGTCATCCCTTCCCGGGTCGGTGGGTTTTCCCTGTATCTGAGGCAGGGCGAATCCTTTGTCCTGTACGCAGAAAAAGGCCAGCTCTTTACCGAGGAGCACAAAGACCGCCTGGCCGAACTCGACGTTGATCATCTTTACGTAAAATCCGAAGACTATCCCTTTTACACAGAGTATTTGCATGAAAACCTGCTGAATATACTCGACGACAGCTCCATACCCGTTCGGGATCGTGCCCGGGCCTGGAACGATGCCACGGTGTCGCTGGCCAAAGCGGCATATGATCGTAATCTCCCACAATCCCTTGATAAGGAACGCTTTACGCGCATTCGCAAGCTGATCAATAACTCACTGAAATTTTTGGCCCGAGACGATGCGCTCAAGGAGTTGTCCCGTTTCATTGCCGAGAGCAACGAGCAGTTTGAGCACGGCATCAATGTCATGGTCCTCACCGTGAGTGTGCTCATGACGTTTATCGAGGATGACTCCGATCTGCTGGTGTCGGTTGGTATTGGCGCGATGCTGCATGATATCGGCAAGCTGGAACTGCCGGAAGAGCTGTTCTGGCGCCGCGAGGGAACCTTGAGCCAGACCGAAATTGATCTCATCCGTTCGCATCCAGCTTTGGGTGTGGGCGTCTGCTCGGGCATGCCGTTGCCCCAGGAAACACTGCAATGCATCCTTTTTCATCATGAACAGATGGATGGCACAGGCTATCCGGGCGGGATGACCGAAAGCCTGTTGCCTGCCTATGCTCGTGCGCTGATTTTATGCAATGAATACGACAACTATATCCGGGGCGGACCGGGACGCAAAAAAATGACGCCCTTTGAAGCTCTGACGCGCATAAAGAGTCGGCGTAGTGCGCACGATCAGGATATGCTCAAGCGGCTCATTGCCGTGTTGTCAAAAGCCGATCTCGCCTAGTCGCGCTTCTTTCTGGACCATACGGCATACACCGGATCGCTCTCGGGAAGCTCCTCGGCGTAGCGATCGTCGCTGTCCTTCGGGCGCTCCCAGCCGCGTTCGGATAACGTGGTGATGGCCTCGAACTGTTCTGAACGAATCATGTACTGGCTGACCAGCCCCATACGCTCAAACTCATGCAGCTCTGTCCAGACGCGGATAACCTTGGACGGGAACCAGCGGTTGGAAAAGGCCACGGCAAAAACGCCTCCGGGACGCAGTATGCGCGCAACTTCTTCAAAAACGGCGTGGGGCTTGATCAGGTACTCCACACTGGCCGTACAGATAACCGCATCAAACGAGTTGCTCTCAAAGGGCATTTCCGGCTGTTCGTTGAGGTCATGAATCAGGTGATCGGTCAGGGACGTGTTGGCTTCCAGTTCTTTCTTGTTCATGCCAAGCCCTGTCACGGATTTGGGCTCTATCCCCTCGGGCAGATGTGATTCGTGTCCGGCCATGAGATCAAGGATATCCATCCCCCCGGCCAGTACGTTGGCGTAGGCGTGCTGGATGTTCTGTCGTGCGCGCGAGTCCATGTGGTGGACCATGCGTGGCTTGGAGTAAAAGTTGGCATCACTTGACTCGTCGTCACGCTTGAAGGGTTCGGCACCAAGAAAATCCGTGGGTGTTTCCGGCAAACGGGCCTGCATG